>CAYRJE010000017.1:1897-6385 GCA_964424465.1 uncultured Candidatus Saccharibacteria bacterium | reverse complement strand
TGTGGTAATGATTGACTTTTTACCTTTGTTTTGTGTGTGCATGTTACTTTTGTCCAAATCCAAAGAAATTTGTATTTGATGTTGTATCTATTATATACGAAATATCTGCAGTTTGCAGAAGTGAGAAAGGGTTTTCTATATTTACAGATAGTCTTGATTGTTCATTACTTCTTGTTTTTTTAAAATACAAACTATTACTGTTTTGACTAACCAACCCTTCGTTTGCATACCATTTATACATTGCTGCCAATGATGATGATACGCTAAAATATAATGGATATGAAACTAAACCACCCTCGTCATCTTTCAATGTGTAGTCTGATCCAATTTGTTTATTAAACAATACACCTAGTAGCGGGTCGCTCTCATATGTAAAAATCTCTGTCTTCAGAGTTTGAACTCTTAAGCTAGCCAAAGCGTCTATCACATCGTTGTTCTGTTTGTTGTATGTAGATATTGGGGATGTCATAACCTGAAACAAAGGTTCTTGCATCAACAAATCACCTTTATATACATAGGTATTTTTAGCAACACCTGATAAATCCCCTTTCACCTCACCTTCAATTTTCCAAACATAGTTGTTGTATGTATTGGTTAATGGGTTTTTAGCAGTTAGATCTATTGCATTTAAGACAAGTGTTGATTCTGGAGAATATAAAGATTTGCCTTTGTAGAAAGGGGGTGTGTATGTCTTAGCTTCCCAGATAATGGTTGTATCTTTTGGGTTAAAATTCCAGGTATTTGTCACAATATTTGCCTCCCCTGTAATTATTTGTACCGAAACCTTGCTTTTTTCCTCTAATACAAAGTTTAGTTTATGTGCACCAGCACCTCTTAAAACCTCCTTGTTGTTTATAGACCATATGAAAGTAGCGTTTTTAATAGGTGTTCCATACATCTCTGCCTCTATTTCAACACTATCGTTGAGACGTGGGTGTGATGGTAATACGTTGTAGTACACCTTCTCCTGTATTTCTTTGATACCATTTGGTCCAGAAAAAGAGTTTGCATCTGGGTATGTGTATTCAAGGTTTACTATAGGTGCTTCTGCTTCAGATGCTGCGTTTACATCAGCTTGTATGGTAGATAGGTCACTAGGTAGAGCTTCTTGAGCATACGCTATCTTTGCAAAAGACAACAGAAAAAGCATACCTAATATAATATGTATATCTGTCTTATTGCTCATTATAGATATTATACCCCAACTAGTTTTTTAACCAAGTTTTTTTATCTTCTTTCATTTTCAAAATCTGAGCAGGGTCAGATGTTATAATACGACTTTCTGTTTCTGAGGATACAACTTGTAAGGCTACATGCTTAGTACCTGCAAAGAATATACCCTCCCCTACAGCTGACTCTAGAAGTAGGTATTTTTCCTCATCTGTTAAGTTAAATGTTCTCTGTACTACATCAATAGATGATGGAGACTGTTTCATCATGAACTGCATGGATGAGTTTGTGATAATAGGTAGTCCGTAAGGTGATTTTAAGAAATCTTCCACATCTTGGGTAATAGTGGACATTCCAAGGTAATATTTTCGCCCTCGTTTTGCTAATCCATACAAAAATGAGGCTGTATCTTCTGATTTCATCATCCACCAAGCTTCGTCAATAACCAAAAGACGTTTCTTGAGTTCTTTTCTAATAGCATTCCAAATATAGTGCATAACTATATACATCGCTACAGGTTTTAGTTCGTCTTCCATATCACGTAGAGAGAATACGACAAATTTCTTGTTTATATCAAGGTTCGAAGGTCTATCTATAAAACCAGCCCAAGTACCTTTCGTGTATTTTGTAAGACGTTGTACTAGTGATTCCCCACCCTCCATGCCGGCAAGCACTAATTCGAAATCGGACATCAGAGGAGGTTCTACAGCGGCGAAATTTGACTCAGGTGTAATATCTTTAAGTGCATAAGTCTCTGTAATAGCTCTGTCTATAATAGAGTCTTCTTCTTGTGTAAGTCCTCCCAACATGATTCTAAACAATCCTACAAGGTTTATAATATGCGATCGTAGTACATCAGCTCCAGACTCGTCTTCTCTGGGGATGGGTAGGTCAAAAGGGTTTATATGATTTTCTGATGTTAGAGATATATTGAAATATCTACCTCCCGTAGTCTCCGCAAGGTACTCATACTCCCTTTCTGGGTCTAGTACAATAACATCAATATCAAACATTAAAGATCGTAGTATCTCTAGTTTTGTTGCATATGATTTACCAGCACCTGCCTTGGCAAATGTTACAGAGTTATAGTTCTCCAATGAAAATCGATCAAATAGAACCAAACTACTATTATGCTTGTTTATTCCATACAAAATTCCTTTATCTGAGGTTAGGTCGAATGAGATAAATGGGAAAATACTAGACAAAGGTGCCGAGTTGAGTTTTGAATGCACACCCATTTCATCTGTTGATACCGGTATTGCACTACGGAAACCTTGCTCCTGTTGGAATAATGATGGTTTTATAAATACTAGTGCTGATTCTAGGGTTGATTTTATCTCTGATTCGATGCGGTTTAGCTCATCCTCTGAATCTCCATATACAGACACGTATATTCCAACATCAAATAACTTCTCTTGGGCCTGCTGAAGGTTATCTCTTAAGTTTTCAAGGTTTTGATACGCAGCTTCGAGTTGAGGGTCACGAACCAAACCCTTCTCCTCCCTTTCCTGAATCTGTCCTTGTACTTCAGCAACCTTCTTTTGGAATTCATGTAACACTGTTGCTGTATCTATAGGGTGAATAAAGATTGATATATCAAAAGCTTTGTCTAGGTTGATTATAGGAGAAAACCAGCTGTCTGATAGATATTTAGGGTAAGACATTACGAAAAAACTTCTTACCAGTTTTTCTCCAAGATTGAGAGTTTTAGGTGTTATCTTTAAGGCTGATGGTGCAATTATGTCTTTTAACTCCAACACTGAAGATTTGTAAATATCACGAGGTAGAACTGATGTTATTTTACTAACCTTGTTATTTTTTGATTTGAGAAAGTCTAAGAAACCCATGTGTACATATTACATCTTTATTGGCTTCTCTGCATCTCCTGGATTAAAAATTCTATAAAACAACTCAACAATTTCTTCACTTCCCAATCGTGCAACCTTAACTCCGCATCGTGCCAACCCTTGTTCTACTACAGATACACGCTGCTCTATCTGACTTTTCACCTCTTCAAAAGCATCGTCTTTTAGTTTATCTTGAGTAGCTTCATCTTTTTTACTAAATAATCCCTTTATCCCACCTGTTTTTATACCACCTGCATATGGAATAACCACAAAGAAGCTTTTGGTCATGATACTTGAGATCTCTGTTAAACCCTTAACAAAGTTCATGTACTCTGTTATTTGCATTCTCATAAGGTCTGAAGTTTGAGCTTTCAATCTGTCGTCTAGTAAAGCGATATATGGTCGAATATCCAATTTTCGTGACTGAATATATATTTGTAGAGAAAAATCGAGTGAGTTTAGGAAATTTTGAAATTGATATATCACAGATTCCTGCTCCTCGATTGATTTTAATGCAAAGTTTATAGATGAAGCCAGCACAATAGCTCGCATTGAGCCATCTTTTAGAATGAGAACCCCCTCTCGAACTTCTTGAATAGGTACAAATTCTTGTGATGGGTTAAATGCCATGTTTAAAGTATAACCGTTCTTTTTGTAAATTGCACTCTGGGGCGGCTAGAGAGAATCGGTCCTTACAGGACCTGTACACCTTTGCGGTTTTATTTGGACTCTTTGAGTCCTCAAAAACATCGCAAAGCCCTTGCGATTCTCTCAAGAAAGCGCATTAGCGCTTTCATACACCGCTATTATATTGTAGTTACGCTCTAGAGCGTCGATGGGGCGGCTAGAGAGAATCGAACTCTCGACACAGGATCCACAAACCTGGGTTTTACCACTAAACTATAGTCGCCATATATACAGTCACAGGTATATGTATATCAGTGTTTCCTTGTTTTTTCAAGGTTCTCGGTCGAAAAGACGTTTTGTTTGATATCAAGCCCCCAAGCCAAATCTTTTAGTTTACTTTGAGACAAGGATGGTGCTGTGAGTTCGTCCGCTACTTCTGTACCATTGTCTGCTGTGGATTCGACTGGTCTGTCTATCTTTTTCCATACATACAACTTACCCCCTACAAAAAATGAGAAGGCTGAGGCTAAGACGTCTATGAATTTTCGACCATTTATCTTTACAAAAGCCAGTGCTGTACTGAGTGCTAAGAGCGGTATTATAAGTATAATACCAGGAAATATACCTAGAAACTTAAGTATCAAGTAAGAACCTCCAACCCCTCCCAGTATGTATGCAAACTGTCTGAATGAGAAAGGTCCGATGATTTTACTTTCGAACTCTATAAATTGGGGTACTTGATAACGCATATTATTCAATAGGTTCACGATATATATCGTGTCCTAGATCAATTTTAGCAGGTTTTTTAATAATAGGTGTATTGGCGATTTTAGTAGAAGGTGTG
>CAYRJE010000017.1:0-1887 GCA_964424465.1 uncultured Candidatus Saccharibacteria bacterium | reverse complement strand
CGCCTCTACAGCCTTTGTAGGCTCTATAGGAGGGATAATATCATCATGGTATGGGTGTTCAACATGTGTGTTTTGTAATTGGTGGTCTGGAGGTGTGATCGGTGCAGTGGTCAATTTTTTAGCCACAGGCTTTGATATCCCAGTAAATATCGGTGTTGTAAATGATTTCTTTGGAGACTCCAGCTCTCTTAATAGCTCTTCTTTTTCATCTACTATATCCCCTGTTGTAGCTACTTCTGTGGTGTCTGCTTTATTTTGGGCCAAATATTCAGCCAAAGTCATACCATATGCTCGAGCGATGTCTTCATCTGTAACATTTGAGCCATCAGGTAGAAAACCTTCTTTGTTGAGTTGTTCTTCAACCTCTTGTTTTACTTTTATATACTCTTCATCTTGCTGACGATAGATAGTGTTCAATTCATCTATCTCAACCTCATCATCAGTTCGATACTGGTCTCTATGTCGTTGTACTTCCAACTCTTCTTGCTCAAAAGACTCTATTTTTTCTCGTATCTTTTTAAGGATAAGTTGATCGATGTCTACCAAAATATCTGCAGCAGCCTGAGAACTCACATAAGCTTCTTTGAACAGTGTATTTACAAATGCAGCTGCGTCTATATCACCAAGTATTAGTCTTTGTGCAACCATTTCAAGTGTAGACGCTTGATCTATGTGGAGTTTGTGCTTCTTTTTTATTTCAGCTAACTCTTTCATATAATCAACTTCTCTAATCGCCCACCGTAGATGGTCTGGCAATGTTTCTAGTTTTTCTTGAAAATAGTTTGTGCTGTTGTTCATATGTCTTTATTATTATGATCCTTTATTACCATCTTTATCTTTATCTTTTGATTCAATTTTTTTGTTTATAGTGTTGATTGATTTCTGTATCTTCTCTCTTTGATCCAATATTGCTTTTTTCGCTTTTGCAACCTCACTTTTCTTCTTCTCTATCTCTTCTTTTGTTTTATTTATCTGGGTATGGTCTTTACGCACTTCACCAAATTCATCAAATCCTTCTACAACAGACTCAAGATCTTTCAGTTTCTGCTCCTTCTCAGCAATATCCTTCATTGTTTGGTTTATTTTTGCTGCATTACCAACACCTTTCAATGCTTTTGGATCTGTTGCAAGGAGTACCTCAAGTTGATCCATGTTTAATGGATATTTCTTCAAATCTTCCTCATGTTGTTTTAGTTTCGCCTTCAATGCTTCTGGGGATTCATCTTGTTTTCCTTGAGTTTTTCCATCACTTGTAATCATGCTTGTAGCTCTACTTGTGATGGCTTTATCTCGTGCTGCAAATCGAGCTTGCAATATTCTGTCGTAAGGGTTAAATCGTTGTACTGTATGGTGTGTTCGATTACCTTTTCCATTATTAGGCATATAATCTTTTCGAATATCAGCAATCTTTTGTCGCATCTGAGCTTGGTTGAATTTGTATGTCTTATTGCCAGATTCGTCAGTCTCCTCTTTTATACCTGCCATTGCTGCTGCGATTATTTTTTCACGGTTTCCATCTATGTTTAGTATGCCGGATTTTAGGAATACACCTGCTGTTCTTTGTGCGTACTCAGCCACTTTTCGTTCCATATCCCCTTTATCTCTATCTTTCTCTGGGTCAAACTTTGGAGCATCACCAACAGATGCTAGTGCTACATCAAGAGTTCTGTTTGTATTTGCTGCAGCTTTACCTTCTATAAGCTTCTTCCAATCTTCTTCAGACTGCTTCTGTGTCTTACCAAACACTTTAGGATCTTTAACCTTGTCTGAGATTTTACCAGCGAGATTTCTGATCCATGTTGGTGTGTCAGCACTCTCTGCTACTCTACCTGTTGCCGCAGAGACGCCGTTCGCAACACGGGTAACAGCTCGTCTAGGTAATATAGC
>CAYRJE010000016.1:7249-14666 GCA_964424465.1 uncultured Candidatus Saccharibacteria bacterium | reverse complement strand
GCAATAAGTGAGATAATGACAAGTAGTGGAGGGACACCTGTCACCTTTTTCACAACTATTGGATATATAATATGAGACTCGATTTGATGAATAACAGTAAACAAAGCAACAACAATCAAGGCAACACCTAAACCACCTTTGATTAACGTAAACAAGAAGGCTACCAATGTTGCTGCAAAGATACCGATTACTGGTATGAATTCAAGTAGGCCAGCGATCAGTGATAACAGGAATATATGTTGTATCTGATCACCCAAGAATAATTTACAAATACTTAACCCTATAAACATCATGACGAAAACCAGACCCATTAACATAAATTGCCCCTGTATCCATTTACCAATCTTGTCCTGCACTCTCCCCCATAGGTTTATGACATACACTTCATATTGTCGCGGGGTAACAAGTCCAAGAAAACGAGCAACCCCTCTATCTTCTATCGATAAATATATCGACATCACTAGCACGAGTACAAAGCTTACAATACCGCCGAAAAATCGAGTCACTGTATCAAAAATACCTCCTGCAAAATCAGAGAACGATGATGTAATCAGGCTGATAAGATCCTCCATTGATATGGTCGATGGTATATCTGGAAACACATGCTTGGCACTAGTATACAAACTCTTCTGGATTGGGTTTAAAATATCAGCAGTTTTTATAGTACCTGGGAGTGAATTTAGAGCAGAGAATGTCTCACGGACAAGTGGAGGTAGGGCAAGTAGTATGAATGCTCCGACAGCAAATACCACAATAGAATAACTGAAGAATACCGAAGTCCCTCTCCTAGATCCTCTGCGTACAAAAAAACCAACCAACGGCTCCATGAATGAAGCAAAAACAACCGCAACAAGCACAGACAATATTAGACCGTGTAACTTGGACAGAGCAAAAAATACAAGAACTCCACATATCACTTTTGCAATAGCACCACCGGTAATATTCATGATTACATGATAGCACAAATATGCGTTATCTATATTAGAGCGGATTAGTACAACTCAGGCTTTATGAATGGAATAAGGGCAAATATAGTAGCATGTCTGTCCAGCTCAACACGGTCAATTATACCGTTTGTTAATAGACCACTAGCTCCAGATCCTTGTTTAGAATTCTTCATATTGAATATAGTGTCGCCCACCTCTCCTATGCCCATACCCTGCTCTATCAGCATAGTTCTGTACACTTTAGGTGCTATATAGGTAGCAGACCGTCCTTTACCTTCTCGACCATCAGCGGCGCATACATACGTCCAAGAAAATTGATGCAATTCACCCATAATGTCATCGACACCCCCTTCAAGGCCGACCCAGAAGTCAGCATCAGGATGCTCTTGTCTAATCGCTAAAACCCTGTTGCGAGCACCAAGCAGTGTCTCCTCATCTGTCATAGGTTGTTCAGATACACCTGAAGATGTTTGTACACCTTCAAACACCAACTCCTCATCTGGAAATACACTAAGAAAAGCCTTGCGTGTTGATTCTATTTTTGTTGGATTTGTTGATGCAATAATAATCTTTTTCATAGTATTTCCTCAAAATATTATAAAGAAATATTCTCAACAGAATCACCGATCACCGCTAGGTATGCGTTCTCTTTTTTAAATGTTAATCTGGCCAATCGTAAAATATCTTTTTCTGTTACAGCATCAATTTTCTTATACAATTCTTTAGGTGACAACATTTCCCCTGTTTTAAGATATTGTGATGCATAGAAACTCGCCAATTCTTCAGACGACTCTAGACTCATCGCTGTTGCAGACTTTATCATCTGCTTAGCTTTATCGAGTTCAGCTTTTCCTGTTCCATACGTCGCCAAATGTTCGCACTCACCCCAGATACCAGAGAGTCCTATCTGTGCTCGATTTACATCTACACCTGCAGAGAGTGTAAAGCAGCCTTTATTCTTTGTATGTGTTTGTTGGGCAGCATGTACATAATAACAAATTCCCAACTCTTCACGCATTTTCAAAAATAAACGAGAGCTCATACCTTGACCTAAAATCACTGCCATAACTCGATACGCAAATCGATCCTTATGTGCAAATCCAGGCGTGGCAATACCAACAGTCAAATGTACTTGATCAGTCTTTTTCTGTAACACCGCCTTACGTGTTTTTGTTGTATCAACTTTTGGATCAGCTAATACTTGTTTTTTATATGTCGCCTTTCTCCCTTCAAACATTTTTCGAAGCAACTTAGTCACCTCAGCTGGTTTGACACCTCCAGATACAGTCACAAGTGTATTTTCTGGGACATAGTATTTGTCATAGTACGCACGCAAATCCTCTTGTGAAAAACTTGAGACGGTTTGTTTTGTTCCAAGAATACTACGACCAAATGGCTGATCTGGGTACATCAACTCATCCAACATTATAGATACTTTCTCTGGATACATGTCCTCATACATCGCTATTTCTTGTATCACCACTCCTTTCTCCTTTTCTATTTCAGCTACTGGAAATTGTGCATTATTGTAAATATCAGACAAAATCTCTACAATGTTCGCAGTATTATTTTTAGATGCTTTAGCCCAGTACCCTGTTAATGTTGTAGAAGTAAATGCATTATTCATTGCTCCGATTTTTTCAAAATCAAATGCGATTTCTTTGGCACTACCACGCTTCTCAGTTTTCTTAAACATCATATGCTCCAAAAAGTGAGCCAATCCGTTTTGAGTTTCATTCTCAAATGCCGAACCTGTTTTAACTAACACAGAGACCGCCACGGTCTCACTTTTAGTTGGAACGATTAAATATTGAAGGCCATTTTTTAGTTTCTGTACCTTATACATATATTTTATTTTTCTTTAAAATAAACTTGCTAATTCTTCTATACTGATTGTCTTCTGCTCTCCACTGTCTCGATCACGTACAGTCACTGTTCCTTTATCCAGAGAATCGAAATCTACAGTTACACACATTGGTGTACCAATCTCATCCTGTCGGCGATATCGCTTACCAATAGAACCTGTCTCATCGTATGCGATTTTCGATGCTGGTATACCGTGTTTTGCAGCCAAGGCTCGCAATGCATCCCACACCTCTTTAGCTTTTGCGATCAGTTCTGGTTTATTTTTCAAAAGTGGAAACACTGCAATACGATACGGTGCAACCTGTGGTGACAGCTTTAAGAATGATCGAGGTTCGCCACCGAGATTGTCAGTACTGTAGGCTGTTGCCAGAACAGCAAGAACTGTTCTATCGAGCCCAAATGATGGCTCAATACAGTGAGGTGTAAATCGCTCTTTTACCTCTTCGTCAAAATATGAAAGATCAACTTTAGACCCATCAGTATGAGCTTTCAAGTCAAAATCTGTTCTGTATGCAAGACCATATAGTTCCTTCTTTCCAAATGGAAAATCATATTCAAAATCTATTGTCCGTGCTGAGTAGTGCGCTCTGTCCTCAGGTGCAATCTCCAGTTCGTGCAACTTGTTTTTGTCAAGACCGATGTCAAGAATAAAATTCCAAACCTCTTTTCTAAATTCTTCAAATGAAGCTTCCCAATCTTTTGGATTTACAAAATATTCTATTTCCATTTGCTCAAATTCGCGCACTCGAAACACAAAATCTCGTGGAGCAATTTCATTTCGAAATGCTTTACCAACCTGACCCATTCCAAACGGAAGTCGTGGATGAAATGTATCGAGAATATTTTTAAAGTTTACAAACATACCTTGTGCAGTCTCAGGACGAAGATATACCACGTTGTCATCTGACTCAATAGCACCGATATTTGTCTTGAACATCATGTTGAATTGGCGAACATCACCCAGAGCATTGCCATCAGGACTCTTTACCCCCTTCTCTTGTATCAAAACACTCATCTGTTCTGGTGTCATACCAGCCGGATTTAATCCAGCATCTTCGAGTAAGTGATCAGCTCGATATCGCTTTTTTGTTTTCAAATCTTCAACCAACGGATCAGCAAAACCAGCAACGTGACCGGAAGATTTCCAGACTTTTGCATTCATCAAGATAGCGGCATCCATTCCATACATATCTGTTCTATCATCGACAAAACGCTTCCACCATAACTGTTTGATAGAATTCTTAAGCATTACTCCCAGTGGGCCATAATCCCATGTACCAGCAAGACCTCCATATACCTCAGATCCTTGATATATGAAACCTCTTCGTTTACAAAGGGATATAATATCGTCCATACTTGCGTTTACTTCATGTGCCATAATAGACCCACTATAGCATTAAAAAATCACGTTTTCGAGGGGTGTGCTAGTTTATAGAATTCACCGTAGATCTAGTCGCTGGACCAAATCGGCCGTTTGCCCCCTTTATTTTTTTGTATTTTTGGAATTTGAGAACAGCCGCCTTTGTTGCTGGACCAAACAGAGTTGTTTCTTTATCTATAGAACCAGGACCAGATTGGGCTATCATAAATCCATTTCGATTCAAGAATTTCTGCAACTCTTTCACATCAATATTTTTCATGCCCATCGCCAAATCTTTTTTGAAGATAAACTTATTCTGCGCAGGAGGCACATGAGGTTTTAATTGTGCTGGTATAGCTACAAGCATATCACCAAAAATGGGACCACTCCATCCACCGAGATTACTGCTCTGAGATTGAGCAACAGCTGGGACATCCGGATTAGCACTGGTTGTAAAGGTAAAATCTGCAGTTACACTACTATTGGCCATCATATCCGTAGCAGTAATTCTATAGTGATATACAGTGGACGCTGTCAGACCAGTCAACGTTACAGAGTGGCTCACAGTGCCATTTGAAGTTGAGGCGATACCATAAGAAGAGGTTAATCCGTAGTCCACAAAAGATCCTGTTGTTTCATTGGTATTCCATGTAATTGTTCGAGTTGTCTGATCTCCAGTACTATTTATATTAGATATTATAGGAGCAATAGCATCTATTGTTACAAAACTTCCTGCTGTTGTGGTTGCATAATTTCCTGTAGCATCACGTGAGACGATTCTATAATTATATAGAATACCTGAAGCCAAGTCTGACAACGTTACTGTATGTGAAGTTGTTCCTACAGAAGTTGATGAACTAGCAAAGCTAGAATCTGTACTGTATTGAACAGTAGAAGTTGCCGCTTCATTCGTATACCAACTAAATAATGTAGTTGTTGCACTTGGTGTCACCACGATGCTTGAAGCTACTGGGGCAGTATCATCAGCCGTAGTAAATGTTGCATCTGTCGTTGTGGCAGTATTACCTAATATATCACTCGACACAATCGCATAGTGATATACAGTACCTGAGGTCAAACCAGCTATTGCAACACTGTGAGAAGTTGTACCGATAGATACAGACGTACTTCCATACGCTGAAGTTAGACCATATACCAATGTTGATGTTGCAGCTTCGTCAGTATTCCACACAACATCAGCAGAAGAAGTTGCCGTCGTTACAGATATGCCTGTAGCACTAGGCGCAGTACTGTCAAAACCCCAGTTTAGGTTATTACCACTATTTACAATACCAGTAACTGCACCTATAACAGTTGCATCTACGTTATTACTATCTTTCACATCGATGTATGCAAGATTACGTGTACCTTGAGGATTGATATTCCATCGTGTACCAGTATTTGTAGATCGAAGTGACAAAAGATTGCCATCAGTACCAGTCATAGTCCATGTATTTTGAATGGTCTGTGTCTGGTTTGCACCAAATGTGAGAGTGTCTGGTGAGGTCACTTGTTTAACAAGTCTGTAAAATGTAGTAGTACCTGTAATGCTCTGATTTACACCATTCAATGTTGTTGTTCCGGCCCGTGCGTTGAAAGACCCTGTATTTGACCAGTTGCCAAATACTGTCAGACCATGATTGGCACCTGTAACATCCAAAGTTCCAGCTACTATACTTAGATTACCTCCGATAGTGAGTGCTGCAGGTGTACTGAAAGTTGCACCACTTCCTTGTATAGTTAAGTTTTTATATGAAAAGTTTTTTAATGTATACGGACCTACTGTTCCTTCATATGTCATAGTGGAACTTGTAGCAAATGTGGTAGTTGAGACTGATTCATTTCCGTATATTTGCAGATTACCAGCAGCACCAACAGTTAACCCACCCACTGCTGTGGTCAGGTTCGAACCCAATGTTCGCAGTGTTCCTGTTGCAATGTTTATTGTACCAAGTATGGACATTGTGCTCAGTAGCTGGAATGAACCTGACGGTTTATTAATTGTCCAATCACTCGGAGACGAAACAACTCCCGCTGTACTACTAAAAGTTTGATCCCCCGAGCCTGCCAGTACAAAGTCTGTATAGATACTAGATGAGTCAAATATTCCTATGTTTCCATATACAGTGAAATTGAGCACATATGTGTTACCTGATGAGTCTCCTACAGATATACTTGCAGTTGAAGGTGAGGTTGAAGCTAGAGTGAAGTCTCCTGCAACAGATATAGCTCTCGCCGTTCCTGACAGACTTGATCGAATACGAAGTGTTCCAGTTGATGGTTGATTGTTACGAACAATCATGTTTCCTAATATGTTTACATCTGAACCGATTGAGACGGCTGCAACATTACTAGAGCTGGTCGTATAATCAAAGATTACGTTATACAAACTATTACCCCCTGTGGTAATAGTCATACCGTTAGACGTAGGGTCGAACACGACAGTACCATTGTTATGGTTAAATGTACCACTTGTAATTACGAAACCTTCGTATGATTGAATTGCACGTATAGTTGTTGTCCCGCTAGATAGATTCAAAGTTCCTCCTGACAATTCGATACCTCCATTGAATACACTATTGTCTGATACGTTGAATGTGCCAGTAGGCATGATGACTTTATTTGTATATACATACGAAGCAGGACCAGCTGGAGTGAATATGTCACCAGATGAAAGAGATACACTACCTGAGGTAAATGTATATGCATTCGCAACAAAATTAAAATCTGTAGCACTATCCGGGTTCAAAGTTTGTGCACCTGAAAAATTGGCAGACAGGATGAAATCACCCGGACTTGTATCATACCAATTACTTAGTGATGCTATAGTTCCAGATGTTTTATTTAGAGTCTGATTGCTGGAGCTGGCAAACACAATATCAAAATACATCTGAACACTTGAATCTCTCATATCAAAATTACCTTGTAATTCTACAGATACAGGAAAGCCTACTGAACTATTCCCTGCAAAAACTGTTGCTGAAGATCCTGTAGATGGAAACAGTAAATCACCTGCAACCGTCACCGTTCGAGTTGCGGTACCTGTTGATCTAAGTGTGTAGAAGCCTGTGTTCGTATTTGTATTTTGTAAAATCAAATTACCCAATATGGTCATACCTGATCCCAGAGATGTGTGATAAGACGCGCTGGAAATATTACCAGGCATATCAAATACCACGTTATTAAACTGCGCAGCGTTCGATGTAACCGTTATACCTGCACCTCCCTGGTTATTAAACTGCAC
>CAYRJE010000016.1:444-7239 GCA_964424465.1 uncultured Candidatus Saccharibacteria bacterium | reverse complement strand
GTAGTGGTCGCACATGGGATGGCATTGATGGTTCCGGCAGATTGCGTAAACGACATTATTGTCGTACTCGACGTCATATTAAACGTTCCTGGATCTGAAAGATTCAAAGCTGTAAATATGTATGCAGATGCTCCAGATGGTGTAAAAGATGTACCAGTGACCACTTTGGCACTATTTGATGTGAAGGTATACACAGTTGGTTCAAATGCAAAGTCATTATCATCGTTCGGATTTAGGATTTGGGAACCTGAAAAATTTGATGTAAGAGAAAGATTTCCAGACCCTGTATCAAACCAATCACTATTTGAACCTATACTACCTCCTGTTCTACTGATAGCTTGTGTTGATGCTGACGCAAATGTTATATCGGTATTGAGCTGTGCGTTGGAATCTTCAATAGATAAACCACCTTGGAAAACATAGTTCGTCTGATATGAAGAATCTGTTGAGCCAAAATATAAAGAAGCTGTTGATGCGGTAGAAGGTAATGTGATACTACCGGCGACTGTAATAGTACGTGCAATTGCAGAGGCACTAGATCGAATTGTTAAAGATCCTGAGCTGCTATTAGTATTTTTTACAATTAGACTGCCACCTATAGTCATATCTGAGGCAATTGACAGTATAGATGCAGCTGCTGATGCGGCTGGATAATCAAAAACTACATTATTGAATGGTATTGAACCTGGAGTAATTGTGGAGGCTGTATTGTTGAGACCAAAGAGGGCGATACCTGAATTATGGTTAAATGTTCCACCTGTATACGTAAAAGTACTGGCAAATGTCGTTGTTGCCTGTGAAGCTGTAAAAGTACCTGTGGCTTGAGTGAATGTACCATTTATAGTTATAGTCTGTACGCCTGTAGGGGCAATAGCACCTGTGTAACCACTGTTAATAGTAAAACCAACAACTGTAATGTTTGTATCTATATCGACATTTTTTGTTGAAGTATTGGAAAATATAACTGAGTCTGTACTTAAGGGACATATATCAGACGACCAGTTTGCACAAGTACTCCAATTATTATCTACACCTCCACCATCCCATGTATAAGTAGCCGCATCAACACTCACAGGTCTGAGTACGACAAGAGACGCTAAAAACAATATAGAAAATACTATCCTCTGTAGAGATCTATCCATATCTTTTATATTAACATTTAAGACCGCACTATCCAACCTTATCACTCTGCAACCGGACCACCTCCAGATGCTCCTGATGTATCGAGTGCGCTTACGCCACTCTCAACAGTTACATCTGTAAATGTGTCTATACCTGATATTTTTGGGGAAATAATAACTTGTGGATTTGTATTTTTTTGAGTCAACGTTGGTGTAAAACCAATATCGAAATAAAAGTCGATTGGACCAGTATCAACACCTGTTCCTGCAGGTATTTCCCCTAACAACAAAGAGATTTCCCTCTTGCCAGTATTATACGAAACTCCTGAAGACGGTAGATTTGAACTATATGAATTTTTCCAGACACTGTTTGGAGGAAGCTTAGCAAAAAATGCTGTATTCTTGACGGTGTTTGAAGTGTTTGTTATTCGTCCTCTGTATCTGTATACAGTCTCCTCATCAACCTTAGCTGGTAGTGGACCACTCACGTGTTCCAGATATGAGGCTAAGCCAATATCAGTACCCAATCGTATCTCTCGTGAAGTTCCGTAGGTAATTGATTCTGGAACATTGTTCTCACTTAGACGTTTTGCTTCGATCGTGATTGTTAGGCTTGAAGCAGCACGTCTCAATATATTAACAAGGTCATCTCTGCGGGCTATAACATCCATATTAAACATTACCTCACGAGTCTCCCCTGGATTGATCAGCTCTAGACCTTGATTTTGTGATTTGTCCCAAAAGACAATATCATCACTTGATCTATAAAAACCTTCATCAGCCTTTATAGACCCTCTATCGACCAACAATCCATTGACACGCATTTCGACAACCACATCTGTTAGAGGCACTTTCAATTCGTTTTTAAATACAATACTACCCTGTATGTTTTCTTCATACGATACAGGTTCTGCACCACCACCATTACCATTAAGAGTGAGTGTAGTTGCAACAAAAGGTTTTCGTATAGAAACCTTTTGATCTTGGGTTGATAACACAGTAATCATGTTACCTGTCTTTTCATCAGCAACCCCTAAGATAAATCTAAAATTCTTCTCAAGATTTGAACTACCGACAAGTGTTCCTTTTATCTTAATAACTTTACGCCCTAAAGCCTCTATGTCTCCAATGGCCCATGTATTGTTATCCGCTACAGGCTTTACATTCGCCTCTTTCAATTTGAAGCCAAATGGGTACTCTACTTTGAGTTGTACATTTTTAACAATTGTATCAGAGTTTGATATAACCTCTACATCAAATGCTAATTCTTGATTATTTGTTATCTCTTTGACATTTATTGAAAATATTGGCAGAATCGGCAATATTAAACTCAAATGAATACTGTACATTCTTTTTTACATTCTCCTCACCAAAGAATACCGCGCTTACTTTCTGACGCACGGTGCCGTTAGGTGGAACAGTGCCAACATCAATGCGTTGGTTGTGCAACACTCTAGATGTATCAGACGGATTCTTGGTACCCTCTGGAAACTGTATAACTAAGTCAGATTGTATGAGTTCAGTATTATTATTGTTTGTTATGTCTACATAGAAATCACTCACCTCGCCTGAACGGACTGACACTGGTCCTGTCACTGCTATATTTATTTTTTCTGGAGAGATGACATTGGTACCATTCTGAAAATGAATGTATGCATATCCGAGAGCACCTAAAAAGAATAGAGATATGAGGGTAAACAATACTGCTCCAAAACCAACACGACGTCTCCTCTCTTGCTGTTGAACATTATTCAACTTCTCCTCTTCTTTTAATTTGGCCTGAGTTGTTGCATCTATATTATTTACAGAGCCCTGAACAACGTGTCTGACTTCAAAATCAGCATCCTCTAAATGTCGCTGTCCAACTTTAAACACTTTAAAATCTGGATGATATCGATCCGCTTCAGAGGTCTGTTCGTTGGACACTTGTGGACTCACCGCTTCGGGTTTTTTAAGATTGGGATACAACGTGCCCCCCTTGGCTTGCGCTTGGGCTGCAGCATATACCAAAGCCACCTTCTCTCCAGCTATCTTTTTCTGAGCCATCTCCGCCCGATCTGCCGCAAACTTGTCACTTAAAAACGCTCCTATACTATCAGGTTTTTCTTTTTTATCTTCATTATTATCTCTTCGACTATTCTGTACAATACTAGTACCAGCCAAACCTGTTTGAATACCTGACATACGTCTATCCTTCTCCGCGTCCTCGGCAGGACTATAATGACCATACAACCCAGAAACGCCTGATCCAAAACCAATACCAACACCTTTAGATTCTTCACTTTCACGTCGTCTCCGCTCAACTTCAGCAGCCGCAACTTGTGCATCAGTCTCTGCCCAGTTATGTCCGACTTTATTGACATGCTTATGCAAGGCCTCTTCTTGTGCAGCACCGCGTAATGATTTTGAATACAACTTACGCTTCAAAGCTTCCAAGCGTATCAACTTTTCTTGTGCCGAGTCATTATTGTTATCTTTATGCAGACTCATATATACACCTATTGTAAATGGAAAGACGTTTAGATGCTACTGTTTATACACGTAACAAAATCAATTTGTGATAATTTTAACTTTTTTTGCATGTATTGTCTGACTATGTATATCTACAACACCATTCACTATCACTTTATGTCCCACCTGTATATCCGACAAAATAGCTTTTAAACCATTTTTCTCGAATCCAGTATCTACACCGGTATGGATATCAGCAGATAATGCTTTTCCAGCATTGATACTCTTTTTACCTGCATGTGTTTGTAGTGTAAATACAGAGCCTGATATACCTGTAACTACACCAACAATGTGGTGACCTTTCTTCTTATGTATAGATTGTCGACGTGTAGCTTGCTCAGAGGCGCGAACAGCATGCGCACCTTCTACAGAAACAGCAAAAGTAGGAGACCCTATTAATAGTGATAAAGCTATTGCACCTGTCACGATACGTCTTTTATATTTCATATATTTTTTAAATATTATTGATATATTGATATAGTATTATATCGATATGAAATACTTATGAAGTACCTATACTGATGGCAACGTCACGGTAACAACCGTGCCAGCTTGTACACGGCTTTGTATATCAATATCTCCATCATGTGTCTCGATAATACGCTTTGCCAACGTTAGACCTAGACCGGCCCCACCAGAGCTATGAGCTGTGTCGCCTTGATAAAACGGTTCGAAAATCTTACTTAACACCTCTTCATCAACACCTACACCTGTATCTGTAATAGTTACAACATATTTACGATTTTTTTTAATTCCTTCTATGGTTATAGACCCCTCTTTAGGTGTGTACTTAATAGCATTATGCAATAAATTCAAAAATACACGACCGAGCTCTAGTTGATTGCCAAGAATAGCTGCATCTTCGATGCTATCATGTCTGATCTGCACCCCTTTCTCTTTTGCCAATCGACTTATCTTTTCAATAACAGGGTTCAACATCTCCCTAGTCGAGATTGATTGATGTGCGCCATGCACTCCCGCATCATATCTAGATAAATCCAATAGGTGATTACTTAACTTAGACAACTCTCTCATCTCGACCAATGTATCCTCAAGAGTCTCTTTTGCATCTGCAATTGTTAAGTGTTTATTGCGTAATGCAACCTCTAGACCAGACACAATAACAGCGACCGGTGTTCGTAGTTCATGTGATGCATCTGCAATAAATCGCTTTTGCTTTATCATATTATCTCGTATCGGTTTCAATGTTCGATTTGCCCAAAAGAAACTAATACACACCACAACTAACAATATCGCAGCATCTATAAACAATATTCTATTGAATAGAATATCTGAAGTTCTTCTCATAATAGCGACAACAATACGTGGGTCTATAGCATATATTTTATCTTGTATAGAATCACGAAAATCTGCCACCAGTAACTGGTACAACAACAGACTGTAACCTCCAGCCATCACACTGGCAATGAGCGTATACATGGCCGTCAGTTTTATGCGTACTTTTAAAAAATCATCTTTCATATATATAGATTATACATAATATATCAAGTTGTATTATTTTATCTCATAACCTACACCACGAACGGTACATATACGTTTACCATGATCCTTCAGTTTCTTTCTAAGATTTTTAATATGCACATCAACAGTATTGCTTAGTGTGAGATCTGCATAATCCCATGCATGTGAGTACAATTCATCACGAGACAATACTCGCCCTTGATGTCTTAGTAAATATTCGAGTACCATAAATTCTTTTAGAGTGAGTGATACCTGCTTACCTTTAAGTGTCGCACTATGACTCGTAGTATTAACTATAATATCTCCCAACTCTAATACATCTGAGGTTGTCTGCTTAGGTCGTCGCAAGAGTGCGTGTATACGAGCCAATAACTCTTCAAACGCAAAAGGTTTGGCCAGATAATCATCTGCTCCAGCATCCAGACCACTCACCTTGTCATCGGTAGCCGACAATGCGGTAAGCATAATAATAGGAGTATGCACATGTTGCTCGCGCCAATGCCGACAAATAGACAAACCATCTTTACCAGGTAACATTCTATCTAGAACAATAACATCATACTCATCTCTATTTATGAGAACCTTTCGTTCAGCCGTCAGACCATTTTCCTCGGCATCGACTGCAAAACCTTCCTGGGCTAGACCCTGCTTAATATTTTTTGCCAATTTTATGTTGTCCTCAACTAGTAGAATTTTCATATAGTAAGTATAAGATTAACCCTATGAAAACTTCATGAAGTATTATGGTTGAGATACTATCTCCACAGCCACGACCTTCCCTTTTGAGATGGTAAATTTCACAGGGTTTTGACAACTCACAGGAGTACTGTATTTTCGATAAAACATATCAAGTATGGCGGGGGTTGGTTTCTGGCAAATAAGATATAAATCCTCTAGATTAATTTGTGTACTGCTCCCTGATACAGATACACTACCCAACTTTTTATCAGCAGCAATAATCCGCACCGCGGTTGAAGTATTTCTAATAAAATAAAATCCGTTCGGAAATGCTGTGAGAATACCAGATCTATTATCTCCCAACTGTGTTGCATATGAATAATACAAAGATTCAAATTCGAGATTGGTTAAAGCTCTAATACCTTTGGCAAGTTGTACATATGTAGGAAAACGATCCTTCATCATATCCCAATTGTATTGTGGTTTTTTAGACGCCTCGGCTGCCGCTGCAAGGAATGCCTCTTTACCAGACAAAGACTCAACAAAATCTACAGTAAACGAGTAACCATTTATCTTTGATAAATTGCGTATGTATCCAGTATATATACCTTGAGCATATCCACCCAGTGATACAGTATTTGACGTACTTTTCTTTTCATTCGTATCTTTTGACACTGTGGTTGTGGCTACAGTAGTAGATGCAACCGTGTTATTTGAAGAGGTTTCAACTTGAGGACTTTTCACTGCATTTATAATGAGCCAGATGCCAGCCAGAAAAATTATAGAAACAACACCGAGTGTGACAGCTTGTACTGTCTCGGGCTGATTTTTGAAGTTGAATTTCATATATATCGATTATATCACGATGAGGTAATGGTAGTAGAGATTGACGATTTGAGGGAGTTTTATCAATGTGTTATCGTTACTGTATGCACCTTAACCTGATTCATATATCAGTGGTGTTTGGCGGCCATGCTTAGGCATGATCACCTATAAAGACACC
>CAYRJE010000016.1:0-293 GCA_964424465.1 uncultured Candidatus Saccharibacteria bacterium | reverse complement strand
GGTGGAACTGCGTACCTTGTCATGTTTGAAATGCCGGATGGCAAAGAAGTGTTCTTTCACTACTCCGAACGTATGCTTACGCACGGATTGATGAAGGACATTTTTAAAGGTAACAGCGGCGAGTAATTCGACCCTGCTGGTCGCAGTCATTGCGTACCAGTGGGGTTTATTTTTTATAAGGATGGTATATGTAGACTGTACGAAAAATATAATGTACTATTCCTCTGGACCTTTAACCCTGATACAAGCACCATGCCAGAAGAACCACAATCACCAATACCGCTAAATGAAGT
>CAYRJE010000015.1:12007-15303 GCA_964424465.1 uncultured Candidatus Saccharibacteria bacterium | reverse complement strand
TAACATTGCAACGCCCTCCACCGGTGATGAGTAGCTTCTTACCTAGAGAACTGTTTTTTTCCAAGACCAATACATTGGCTTTTGGGTTTTTTTCTTTGGCTGTATATGCCGCCATCATGCCCGCTGGACCACCTCCAACAACCACAAGATCCCATGCTGTATGTAGAATATCTGACTGTGTAGGCTGCTTAGTTTTCATGCATTATATTTGGATCTGTATTATCAGGCTTATGAGCACGATATTTCCATCCCAATAGAGCTATTAATAACACAAAGACAATTAAAACACCATTTAGCAACCATGTGTATTTTTGATCAAAAGGCACATCTGCAGTAACCACCTTAAAGAGTGGGTTTGCCTCCACTTCTCCTATAGTAACTTTTTCAGGAGTTATATCTTGAAAATATGATATTGTTTTTTCTATTTCATATGTCGGTGCAACAGTGTGAGAGTTACCAACAAGCAATTTAATACCTTTAGCACTTGCTGTATCTTTTTTAAAGAGTACACCTATTTTCTGCATACCTACAACACCATCAGCAGTAACTTTTAGAGCTCGATCATTAATCTTTTGAATTATAACTTTTATATGGGATGCAGTAGTTGCATTAAAATTGATTTTGAGTAATTCACCTTTAAAAACCGGTGATTGTATCCTGTATATCTGACCACTCGCTATACGCTGCCATCGCATAGAACCATTCTCTGAAACACCTGACAAAACAGTGACTTGTCTCTTAAAATTCGATTCATCTTCATTGATACGCAGTGCAAGACTTGTGGCACCAACAAAACCTATTGGATTATTTGATGTGTATATCACCTCTGTTGCTTTTGTCTCAACATTCTCCACACTACTCTCGACTGATACAGTCTCATAGGCAGGAGTAGTCTCAACCCAGGCTCCTGCTAGATAATTTTTAATAGTTGCACCTGGGTTCACAACATCAGATTCATAGATAAGACTTGCACTCTCAACAATTACATTATTTGTAAATTGTGCCCCACTACCCACCAGACTTGGATCTTGCTCAAAACGTAGTCGAATATATCGAGATGTTGCAGATGTAAAATCAACTCGAGATTTTTGTATAGATAAACCTTGTGGATCTGAGTAATTATATATAACAGGTTTAGATTCTATCTCTCGCCAAGCAGGGCTTGATGCGCCGAGAGAAACATCAGAGACAGCTACCCGAACCACTTTTCTAAAGTTTTTTGATTGAGCAGCGATTTGCAATTCGATTCCATTATACACCTTACCTTCCACAGGTATCTCAAGAACCATAACCCTATCCTGTCCTTGTGGGCCACGCTCCAGTGTATTTTCCAAAATCTTCACACCTACACCTCGAACCATATCAACACCTTCAGGATTTGCGGCATTGGCGAGGCTACCTTGTCGCACTACAACATATGGTATTTCAGTATTAGCCTCGTCGACCAATCGTATATCTGACAATGTTGATGGAAATGCACTATTCTTAATTACACCATTTGGTAATTCACCAAAAAACCAACCTTGACCGCTTTCAGATACAGAGCTTACCGTAGACCAGTCTTTAGGATTGATAACACTAGCTAAAACTGGAGCGGTTGAATATAGGATTATTGCACTCAGAAAAATACTACCAACTATTTTATATATAGATTTCATATTGATTATTATTTTACTTGATTAGTGGTAATAGTTTTTCTATTGTGATGAATATATAGATATGAAAGTATGAGCAGTATAATTCCAAACACTGAGAATGTAATGAATCGATATACAGGACCAAATTGCCATACCAATGAGATAATCTGTATAAGAGTTACAACCAACATAACAACACCAAGTCGACGGAATATTTTGTTTTGCTGTAATAGACCAATCAATAGATATATAGTGGTCATAAACACAAAGAATATTGCATTTACAAATGCTGCCATGTTATACAGCTTTTTAGTCTGTTCAGATATCTCGTTTTGCAACCTGTCGAATTCCGTTCTCTGCTCAGGTGTTGCTTGTTCATCATATACAGAATACCCATAGTAGTCTTCAAAATTGGCACTTGTATTGTGCTTAGATGTATATATTGCACTTACTTTATACTCATAGAAATCCCAAACCTCAACACTTGAAAGCGTTACAAAAAATACTTGACCGAGCACAAATAGAAATACCGCAGCACCTCTAGCCTTTTCAATATTTTTCCAAAGGAATGCAATAAAATGAACCAAAGCTGCAACAAAGAACCAGACCAAGTATTGCTGGTTGAATACAATCGTCCCTGTATTCATCACACTTGTATATGAACCGTATAAGATCATGTGTATGATACCAAGTACGATACCGGCTAAACCAAGTACATACATAATACCTTTATTTTTGAACTCTGTTGTTGTAGCCAAGTATGACAATACTACTCCTTCTATAAACCAAACCATAGTTACAAGAGGTCCATCGAATTGCATAGGTATCGCTGCTGTAAGCAGTACGACAAATATTACAAAATGAGTGAGCGCAGATACACTGTTTGATGAACTGCCTTGTAGTTTGCGTATAAACAGATATACTCCGAAGTGAAATAGTCCAAGCAATAGCGTGAAGTATCCCATATATCGATCTAGGTGACCTGATACAAGAGTATACGCAAACCAAACATATGCAAACGTATTGGTAGCTGTCAACAAAACATCACTCTCTCGTGTTTTTGGTGTAGACTCAACTGTTGTAGTTGTTACGGCTCGACTTCGACGTATGTCAGCAAGGACAAATGTAATTAGGAATTGAAGACCGAACACTGTGGCGAATAACCACAATGTCTGCCAACTTGGATACATATCAGCAAATGATGAGTACTGCATCGATAATGATGAAGTCATAATCCCAGCAAAAATAATCCATGTAGCAAAAAATCCAACAATTACAGACTTGCGCCAATTCTTAAATATAGACACACCAACAATACCCAAGTTAATAATTACTATATACATCAATATCTGCAACCTCTCCTCTCTAACAGTTAGAAATGCTCCGGCAATCATTGGCATAAGATATGAACCAAGCACCCCAAGGAAGAAAGATGTCTCTTTCCTTTCTCGAATACTCACAATAGCAGAAATACAAAGTATACCTGCGATTAGTACCAACAGCATTGGCAAAGAAATAATATTGTAAGAGAACGTACCTACATATAGAGCTATATACCAGATCAAAAATCCACCACCTCGAACAATTTGTGCATACTGAGAACTCTTTCGTTTTACAAATTCAGCAACCAAAACACATACAGCTCCAACAACTAAACCG
>CAYRJE010000015.1:8290-11968 GCA_964424465.1 uncultured Candidatus Saccharibacteria bacterium | reverse complement strand
ATACCCACTTTAGCTATTCGATTTGCAAAAGTCTCTATAGAATGACTCTGTGTCTCGACTTTTGGCCGTGCCGACTGTACAGACTGTACAGATTGAGTAGGTTTTGTTATGTCTGATCCGTGCTGAGCCACAACGACTGAATCAATAGTTGGTTTAGATTCAACAGAAACACTTACTCTCTGGGTCTTTTCCAAATCTCGCAGACGAACTTCAAGAGTATTTATGTGTTTTTGCAGTATCACATAAAAGATGATAACCAGAATAAAAGCAATAAAAGACATAGATATGATTTATAAATTATTTAAATATAGTATAATCATAGCATGAGCAAACTACCGATCATATGGGAAGAATACCACTATGTTCACTTTGAAAAATCTACCGACTGGAAGTGGTCAGTAGGTATTATTTCTACCACCATTGCCTTAATCGCCTTTATGGTTGCAAGTATAACATTTGTATTTTTAATATTGGTAGGTACAGTGGTACTACTTATACATGCACTACAACCACCACGAATGTTACGTTTTGAAATAAACCAGAACGGTGTTCGCATAGACCAAGAAAAATGGGATTTCCCTGAATTACATTCATTTTACATAGAAGACAACCGAGAATTTCACATACATTCCCGCATATTATTTCGAACCGAGAACATGCTCTCTCCTCTCTTAGTCCTGCCATTACCTCTAAGTACAGACCAGGAGGATCTACAAGACATACGTACGGAGCTGTTGAAACATACACCTGAGGAAAAACTCACGGAATCAGTATTTCAACGAATGCTTGAATATTTTGGTTTTTAAGTTATATTTTACCTATCCAACTGCTCCCGTCGTTCAATGGATAGGACATGAGTTTGCGGAACTCAAAATTTAGGTTCGATTCCTAACGGGAGCACATTTTATAAATACCCCATCAGGGTATTTATTGTGTGCGACATAATAAAAGGCCGCCCAGGTTGTCACCTAGAACGGCCATCATGAAGATATGGAATACGACTTACAAAGTCTTCAGGCTTTGCAGTCTCGAGGCAACCACAGCGGTTACCAATGTGAGCATACCGCACAGTATCAATACTGGGGCATGCCCAAACTTATCTGCAACCACTCCAAAAAGCATTGATGATAAAGCTAATGCTCCGTACCAAAATGTTGAACTCCATCCACCTACAACACCAACAATAGACATCTCTGTCGAGGCTGTAACATATCCCCGCAGGATTCCAAAACAGGATGAGTATCCCATACCAGCCAGAAAAACACATACCGAGGCTGTAAACAGGCTACCTGCTACGGATAACATCATCATGCATAGCGCAGTTAAGGACATACAGTACACCACCGCAACACCTGGTCTTATTCTGCCATGGAATCTTATCGGAATGAATGCACCAGTCATTGAGCCCATACCACACGATGACGCAAGTTGACTATACATCAACTCATCGCCATGTAGAGTATATTTTGCAATTACAGGTAGGATCATCTGATATGGATACGTGAGAAACAAAAGCAGAGACAAAAGTAATACTGCCAGTCGAATGCCAGGAGTCACAAATACATACCTGAGCCCTGCCAATGCAACATACCCCATCTTTTGCTTTGTATCGCACTTAGGAATTGAACATGTGGCAACCAATCTGATGCTCATAAGAGCTACAATAATAGCTCCGTAAGATACAGCATTTAACACAAACGCTCCATCGTAGCCGATCCATAGCACAACATAACCAGCTATACCAGGACCAACAACTTGAGCAATTGTGAAGAGTGATGTAAGACACTGTGATGCTTGTCGAATCTCTCCAACATCAGTTCAATATCTCGCAAAATAGCGTTACGGCAATTTCCATCAATCGCGACAATGAATCCCAGACACAGTGTTAAACTGTTAATCCAAAATATACTGATACTGCCCGTATAGACACACCATGCCAGAGCAAGTGATTGTACGGCTCCTAACACAGAGGTTGCAAGTAGTATTACCTTCCGATTTATACGATCAACAATAACCCCAGCCAGAGGCGCTAAGATAACACCTGGTATTAGTGACAATGTGGTTACATGTCCTATGGCAGATGCTGCAGATTCCCGAGTTGTCATACTCACGACGAGCATGACCACGACCGCTGATTGCAAAAGCCCTCCGATAAAGGAGAAGATTTGGCCGAGCAAATATGGGCGTATGTTAGGGTTTTGGAACAACCCTCTTTTTTTATTCATGTTAAAAGTTCTTTCTATTTTTGGTTTGTCAAAATTTTTCTCTATTTCTCCCGAGAGAATACAACTTAATAACACCTATGTCAAACACAAAATGCCCAGATACAGATCTGGACATTTTACACAAATTATTCAAAACTCGAGCTCTAGAACTCCATGTATATAGCATCTAGATCTGCATCGGTGTTTGTGCTCGCGCCGGCATCAATACTTTGTTTTAGCTCATCATCAGTCATTGGAGCTTGCTGCTCCATTCCTCCCCTGTTTCGCATCATATCACCATTTCCTTGTGGTTGATGCTTCATGGTCCAGCTCCAACCCAGAACAGCCAGCGCTAGTAACACGACAGCTATCAATAATGATTTATTACTTACTGCTGGTGAGGTTTGATTTGTTGGTTGCATATATTATTTTATTATAATTATTACTTATTATCGGACGTTCGCAGGTGTTGAAGATGCTACAGCAGGTTTTGGTAGAGCCGCAACAGCATCTATTACTTTTCGATATGATTCAGCAGTAGATTTTACACTTGCTTCAGCAGTAGTAACCAATGTTTTAAAGGTCTCCTTTGTTGTTGTGGACATTACCTCTGTTATAGCGATAGCCTTAGTTGCATCCACATCAACTTTTGCTTTGGCCAATGCAATACGTGCTGTTGCTAATAATCCTTGAGCAGTTGAAGTATTTATACCTGCAGCTGTTCGACGATCGATTCGAGTCTGCAATTCAATATCCGTCTTTGACAACCTATCGACTCGTTCAGTTAATTTTTTATAAATCTGCACCAGTTTTTCCCCAACTCGTTTTTGAGCCTTTTCATCCAACCTCTTAGCTTTTTCATCCTTTCGTTCAACTTTCTTCTTCTCAACTTCTTTCTTCAACTCACTTCGACGATTCTCAACAGCCTCCTTACGTTCCGCAGCATTTTCTTTTACTTTAACTTTCATTTCTGCACGAGCTTTCATGCGAGCATCTGAAGATGTAGCCCCAACCATCATACCTACACCTTCTCGACGGATTTCTCTCCGATCTTCTCGGGCGTCTTGTCGGATATCGCGAACATCATCACGTGCCTCCATACGCATTTCACGCATAGGACGATTACCTTCCTGTTGCATCATACCTCGCTCCTCTGCATGTAGAGCAGTAGCCGGTACAATACAGATAATAATCAGTGTTGTATATGTTATTTTTTTCATTCCTACATTATACCACGATACGCAAGGACCTATACAACCCGCTCTGCATTCTTCTTTAGTAAATCTTGAATTGTTAATGTATTTTTCACAATCCATTCACACATTTCACTATCGGATAGTGCTAAGAAAGTATCGACATCTTTGAGTTCTGCCCAGTCAATCTTAGTTACAAAACCCTGCTCCCCCAAAACAAACACAGTGAAAAAATCCTGTACCTCTTTTGGTGTTATGGATACTTCAGTGTTCACGATATA
>CAYRJE010000015.1:5737-8280 GCA_964424465.1 uncultured Candidatus Saccharibacteria bacterium | reverse complement strand
CCAATCTGCCAAGCATCTTATATATATAATTGTTCGAATCCAAACCATAATCTTCTTCATGGTTGTAAAACAATTTCTCTGCCTGTCTCAAAAAAAATACGACCGACCTAGATTGATCGAAAGCGAAAATTCTTCTTGCATCTGTGAGGCGAAACATCTCCTTTCCTTTAACCACTGACAGTGTTGCTATACTGTATTCATTTATATGCGGACGGAGTTTTGATCCAGCTTTACGAGTCCCTTTTGCCACTATATGTATATATCCAAACACATCAGAAAAGACCCGTAGAAACAGGTCATGTTCTTGTATAGGTCGTACGCCGAGTATTACAGCCTTGGTCTCATATATAGTATAGGCCATAGCAGCATTATACCTTTTTCACCTCAACCTTAGCATCAGCCTTAAATTCCACTTTCTCAATTGAGATTTTTACAGCGCCAACAGATGACAATATGTCTTGCAATCCATTCTCCACAAGCGGTTCGTCAGTGAACACAACAACTTCTACTTTATCTTCTGGCACTAGATTCATATCTTTACGCTCTGCCTGAATTTCACGAGAAATATCTCGAACTAAACCCTCTATTCGCAACTCTTCTGATATGTGTATATCAAGCTGTAGTGATAGTTGCGGCTCACCTTTGATTACTTGTTTGACATTGAGCTCGTCCATGATGATATCTGTATATAAATCATCATACATCTCTGCTGCTACAGTCAGACTCATAAGTGGCTGTCGCACTTTTATACCCTCCTTATTTCGCAAAGCCAAACCCTCTTCGATAATGTGTCGAGTTTTTTCCATTCGAGTTATAACCTCTTCTGCCCTCGGTGATACTTCCTCAACAACCGGCCATGTTTCTAAATGCACACTTTCGCCAAGACCAGACACACCGAAAGATTTTAATTCCTGATATATTTCCTCTGAAACAAACGGTGTAATAGGTGCCAACAGTTTCGCTACTGTGACCAAAATATAGTTCATGTTATGTGTTACCACTACCGCTTGATCAACATCTTTAAACCTGTCCCGAGATCTTCGTACATACCACGTTGAAAATTCTTCAACAAAATCCAGTATTGGTCTTGCCGCTTTATCGATCTGATACCCATCAAAATGCTCTGTTACTGTAACTATAAGCTTTTGCAATAATGTATGAATCCAAATATCTAGTATGTGATCCTTCTGTGGTTTTATCTCCCCACCTTTAACACCATACATCTCTAATAGAGATACAGTGTTCAACAACTTATTAATAAGTTTGTTGTTAA
Organism: uncultured Candidatus Saccharibacteria bacterium; assembly: GCA_964424465.1. Lineage (GTDB taxonomy): Bacteria > Patescibacteriota > Minisyncoccia > Phycocordibacterales > CAIZLB01 > CAIZLB01. Next base: position 7,007 of record CAYRJE010000015.1, on the reverse strand, counting down.
CCTCAGTGATTCCTTTTGGTGAATATGCAAATTCTTCAGCTCGTACAACTTGTGATACAAGGAAATAAAATCGCAATGCATCTGCTCCATATTGTTCTGCCACAGGTAGAAGATCTGGGAAGTTCTTGAGACTTTTACTCATCTTTCTTCCATCCTCAGCGAGTACTAAACCATTCACAACTACGTTTTTGAATGGAGCCTGGTCGAATAGAGCAACAGACATCACCAACATGCTATAGAACCACCCTCGAGTTTGATCCAATCCTTCTGCTACAAAATCAACCGTTAATGTTTTTTTGAATTCCTCATCATTGTCAAACAAATACTGCACAGAGGCGAAAGGCATTGAACCAGCATCGTACCAGACATCCAACACTTCAGGACATCGAGTGTATGTGTGACCGTCAGCAGTAAACACAACTTCATCTATGTACGGACGATGGAAATCTAGTTGATATTCTGAATCGTGTGGAATGTTGGCAAAATCAAGTATTGAATATTGTGCAGTACTCAAATGTTTTGCTGGATCAAATTCTTTTTTCAGTAACACATCTTTACTATCACCATAGGCAATATTCTGTGCACTATATGCAGTTCCTTCATGAGTAACAATCAAAATATGTTCGTTTGCATGCTTTGCATCTATCTCATAGAGAAATGCACCAACTCGCAATCGTATATCTTCTATTGCTTCACCACCTGGTACGCGAGTAAACAACGTATCTGCATGTGTCTTTCTATACTGGTCGAGTTCTGCACGAGCGTGACCGTTGATATCACCAAAATCCTGCTCTCTTAAACGCATATCAGAGACAAACAATACATCTTTCCCTACCGCTTTAAACATATCTCGTGCAATCTCAGCGGTCTCTCGAGTACGACGTATTGGTGAGTAATATATAATGGTTGGAATAGTACCAGTATCAATTAGCTTTTGAACAGATTGTTTTACTTCAGCAATACCTTTCTCGGTCAGCGGATGTTGTTCTGCTACATCACCTGAACTAAGTACATTTTTTACCAAATGTTCTGCCTCACCGTGACGCATTACTACATAGGTATTCTTACGAGTTTTTTCTTTTATGTCATCTCGAGTGCCAAGACACACAGTATCACCTTTTTCATTTTTCCAAACAGGTAGCGGCGTACCCCAGAAACGACTTCGTGACACAGCCCAATCACGCATATTATCAAGCCATGCTTGCAAGCGCTTATGACCAATTTCATCCGGATACCAGTTTATCGCATTGTTTTCCTCAATCACCCGCTC
>CAYRJE010000015.1:5264-5727 GCA_964424465.1 uncultured Candidatus Saccharibacteria bacterium | reverse complement strand
AAGTCGCATAATTCAAAAGCGGTGTCTTACAACGCCAACAATGTGGGTATGCATGCGTATATTTTTCTTTTGCCAACAACAAGCCGTGATGCGCCAAATATTTTATAACTTCAACATCAGCCTTTTGATGATCCTCTTTTGGTTTTACAGATCCTTTGAGATCGAGAACTTCTGCAACAAATTCTCCTGCAGGATTTACATGTTTAATCACTGGTATGTTGTGAGCTTGAGCCAACTTCATATCATCATCTCCAAACGCAGGAGCTATGTGCACGATACCAGTTCCATCTGTGTTTGTAACAAAATCTGCAGACCAAACTTGATGCATGCTTGATTCTTTTGGAAAATAATTGAACGGCGCAGTATATGACAAACCAACAAGAGCATCACCACTACATTCTGATTCTATTTCCATAGTGTATTTATCTTTCAACAAACCCTCCATTTTTTCCATAGAATCTTT
>CAYRJE010000015.1:2702-5216 GCA_964424465.1 uncultured Candidatus Saccharibacteria bacterium | reverse complement strand
GTGAATTTTACATATGCTGACAAATCAGCAATATCAACATACCCTTCAGACACCTCATAGTTTGACAACACAGTCTCACAGTGCGGACACCATGGCATTATTTTATATCCCTCATACACCAAACCTCTATTCCACAACTGTTTAAACGCAGCCAAACCAGACTCCATGAATGTAGCATCCATAGTTCTGTAATCTTTATCCATATCAACCCATCGACCAAGTCGAGGAACGATATGCTTCCAATCATCACGAAATCCAAACACGCTGTTACGCGCAACTTGATTGAATTTATCAATACCAAACTCTTCAATCTCTTTTTTACCCTTGAAGCCAAGTTCTTTTTCAACCAATGTCTCAATAGGAAGACCGTGGCAATCCCAACCCCAAGTTCGAGGCACATGATACCCTCTCATAGTCTTATATCGTGGAAAAGCATCTTTAAGAGTACTTGCAACTAGATGGCCAAAGTGAGGTAGCCCTGTTGCATATGGTGGTCCATCATAATACCGAAAAGCCTCACCTCCTTTCTCAAGGCTTTTTTGGAAAATAGCATTGTCTTGCCAGAATTTTAGTATTGCTGATTCACGTTCATTTGGGGTTTTCATTATGTTTTGTAGTATACATGATTTTCAAGGGTTTTGTAGGGGTTTTCCTATAGAAAATCAAGCAGAATACAGCACGGAATACCTATGCAACTTTTACACCTTCACTGAGCAACAACTTCTTTTTTAGAGGTGAGCCCCAACGAAACTCCCCAAGCAGACCATCATTTCGAAGTACTCTGTGGCATGGCACCAATATCGCAATATTGTTCTTAGCAATAGCAGAAGCTACAGCTCGAACAGAATTTGGTTGACCCATCATCTCCGCAACCTGTGCGTATGTCTTGGTTTGTCCTGATTTGATTTTTAACAAAGCTTTCCACACATCAAGTTGAAATGGAGTTCCTTGTAAGTCTAATTTTTGTTTTACATTAAAATCAACACCCTCTCGATTAACCCGTTGAAACACCACGTGTTTATTTCTCTTTAGAACTTCTTTTTCCATTGTCATAATCGCATCTAGTTCAGGCTCGACATAAAACGCTAGATCTGAAATACCCTTATCAGTAGTTACAAGTATATATTTTCCAAATGGAGATTTGTGAATTGAATAGTTGACGAATGACATATACTGGCATAGTAGCACAGATTGACACTGTGGTAATAATACGTAGGATACAAACACGCCCGAACCCGCACTTTAACCTGAACCTTATGAGACCATTCCTTACAATCCTAACCGAAATCCTGACCGGAGCCGCTAGAATCCCTGAATTGACCAAGTTGACCCAGGTCGGCATTCCTGCCGGAGCGGAGAAAGTCCCTGGGACAACAACCCTTCAGCCGGATTTCTCACTTAGATTCATCAGACTTCACACTTTGATGGTTTTGATCGAGAAACAAACGGAAATGCCGAGACCTGACATCATCGGAGATATTGCTGAGTTACAGGCAAGTACCAGCACTGAAACATTCCTGATTTCTCAACAACTGTTTCAGACAGGCCAAGAGCAGATCCGCACCCTCACATGCATATTGGTCGAATTGGTCCGAGAAACATTTCCCAGTGAAAGAAATCGGCATCAAGTGATGTATTACCTGAGACAAACAGGTCCTGGTTCAGCTGACCTCCTGTTTGCACCAATACACTACGGTGGCCTCGATTAAACTTCAGACAAATAAAACCAGCCCAGCCTCGCAAGAGTGCTGCGGTTTTTTATTTTTCCGACATTTGCACCTATACAGTTTAACTGCTACAAAGAACACATGTTAACTGTCCTATCGACTATACTTAGTATTACCGTATTAGAACTCATGTTAAGTGTCGACAACGCAATTGTAAATGCCTCCCTAGCGGAGGATCTGCCTCCGCACCTACAGAAGAAAGCTATTTATTCTGGTATTGCACTAGGTGCCGTATTTCGAGTCTTGTGCCTATTGATAGCATCAGTCATTATTGAGAACGGTATTATCAAACTACTCGGTGGTGTATACCTCATCTGGCTTGCCTATTCTCATTTTTTCCGTGGAGAAAAAGAATCCAAAGAATTACGCAAGCATCCACATTTTTGGAAAGTGATTGCGCAGATCGGTGTAGCTGATTTAGTATTCAGTATAGACAATATTGTTGGTGCAGTTGGTATATCAAACAATTTTGGCTATGTGACATTTGGCGTCTTGATTGGAATTACCACTATGATTTTTGTGACACCTATCATGCTTGGTTTGATGAACAAAGCTCCTACACTGATCAAGACAGCATACGGAATCATAGCTTACGTCGGATTCTCTATTGTTCTAGATTCTATACTTGGTATTCATCCACCTGAGTGGTTTACGTTTATCCTTATTCTTATAGCCATCTCTCTAACTATACGATATGACTCTTTGAGGAAGAGCAGTACTTTACCTGAGTCGTCAAATTAAAAAGAGGCTGTATCTCTACAGCCTCAAATGGTGTGGCACCAATAGC
>CAYRJE010000015.1:0-2646 GCA_964424465.1 uncultured Candidatus Saccharibacteria bacterium | reverse complement strand
ATTACGCTGCCGCGTCGTGCCAATCGCTCCAGTTCACGAAACCGTCCTGTCTGACCGAAAAGCCTGTTGTGAACTTGCCTGTCGTGATCGAAATGATGCAGTCGCCAGGAACGGCAGAGCGTGGTTCTGCAGCCAACACTCTTGCGTCGATGAGACTGCGGATAACCTTGAGACGTTCGCTGACTGAAGCCATAGTTGGAGGAGTAGGAGAGTTAGGAGAATTCATATAAATAGAGCACTCTGCTCACTTCAGATACTACTCTTTCCTTATTCAAGAGTAAAGGCTACAATCCCCTATATGTCCGCTGATTCAATTAAAATAGAAGCATCGTGGAAACAGGCTTTAGCCGCTGAGTTCGAAAAACCTTATTTTATTGACCTGTCTCAGTTTGTAAGGAAAGAATATCTCAAGAAAATAGTATATCCCACACCCAGAGAGGTATTTCGTGCTTTTGATCTGACCTCGTTCGATAAGGTAAAAGTAGTTATATTAGGACAAGATCCGTATCACGGACCAAAAGAGGCTAAAGGTCTAGCCTTTGCAGTACACGATGATGTAAAGATACCACCATCGTTAAAAAACATTTTTACAGAAATACAGACAGATATTGGTATTATCCCTATCACACATGGAGATATTTCACGCTGGGCCAAACAAGGTGTTTTATTACTAAACTCAACACTTACAGTGCAAGCCTCTACACCAGGCTCACATCAAAAGAAAGGGTGGGAAGAATTCACTGACGCAGTTATACGAAAATTGTCTAAAGAGAAAAAGAATCTTGTATTCATGTTATGGGGAAATTATGCAAAACAAAAAGGATTACTCATTGATAGATCGAAGCATTTGGTTTTAGAAGCTGCTCACCCTTCCCCTTTCTCTGTATATAATGGTTTTTTCGGATGCAAACATTTTAGTAAGGCAAATCAGTATTTAAAGGATCAGGGTCTATCTGAAATAGACTGGAGGTAGTTACATACAGAGTATACAAAAATAAAAAGACCCTTACAGGTCTTTTTATGTTATACAGATACAACTGTATATTATGACAAATGCTTTGAAACCAACTTTGTCATCTCGAACATTGATACAACTTTCTTTCCGCCAAAAACCTTACCCAATGCTGCATCAGCATTGATATTTCTTTTGTTTTTTGCATCCTGAAGACCATTCTTCTTAATGTATACCCAAAGTTTTTTTACAACTTCTGACCGTGGCATAGGTCCTTTTCCAACTACGACTGCAAGATCTGCACTAATAGTCATAGGCTTCATAAAGGCTGAGTTTGCTTTTTTTGCTGTTGGCATTGTGTTTATTTTTTATTATGTATAAATGGTATGGATATAAGTATACCATATTTACCGATATACCATAGGGACCTACTGTTATTAGAGAATCGATGATGTTACCATTATATAATACTATGCAACCAAAACCAGACTCAGAATCACGCACACTCACCGGAGGTGAGGCCAAGATACAACAATATATACACAGAATACAAAAGGGTGCAGATATTGAAGATGTCCTACGTGGTATAGATTCTCCCACCATTCGATCTGCTGTTGAAGCAGGTGTACGCAGCGTAGATACACAAGAAAATATCGTCAATATCCCTTTGCCAGAAACCAGGCCCGTGAATTCTGTTTCTGAGCAAGTACAACATAAACATGACGCAGCCAGATTAGACACTGTCAGATCAACTCTTGGCTTGAGACCAGCAGAGAGAACACATGAGGAACAAAGACTTGCAGATAATGAAAAAAGATTATTGAAGGATCTAGAAAGTGCTATTAACGAATTAATCACAGCTGAGATAATTTGGGCACTATCACCAAACAATGACAGTATAACAAATACACTCAATGAAATAACTCTATCAACTGATGAGGTTGCATTTCTGAGTAGACTTAAGGTCACATATGCACAACACGCATCTCAATACACAATCGACACTCTTGATGTTCGACAGTTTATATTTCGACAGATAGGCCTGTCAGAACTGCGCACATATGATGCATTATTCACTAGAGTTCTAAGTACGAGTGTGTTTGAAGAGGTTTCAGCTGTTCTAACAAACACAGAACAGGATCGAATACCAGAGGCAACGAAGCAAGCCAGAGAAATCTTTGATGGGCTTGTAGATGGTGAAGAATTTAATATGGACCTATCTCTTACAAATGCTGAGAGACAGGTATTAATTGATTTAAACATAGGATCTAAACGACTTGATTATGTTGGTGAGGCTGTAAAAGATAATTTCATCAAAAAAATTATTTTGAAAATAGCGCGAGGTGAGATCATTGTTGAGAAACCACAACCTGTGGCAATAAGACGAGAGAATCCTGTCAGACAACAAGAACAATCTAAGAACTGGGAAGATGTTGTTCGAATATCTGATCAAGAGGCATTTGGAGACTTGAACGGATCTTATGAAGGATTTATGGCGCATTTATTACAAAGAGGACTTATTGAGGTACAAAACACCCGCCCTGTTTGGAAAGGTGGCAACAAGCGAGTTGTATTTGTTGGTGACATTATGGGTGACCGTGAAGGAACAGGGTTTATGGTAATGGAAGCATTGGTAGATCTACATAATCAAGCTGTACAAGTTGGAGGATCTGTCGAATCTCTTGCAGGTAATC
>CAYRJE010000014.1:13795-15445 GCA_964424465.1 uncultured Candidatus Saccharibacteria bacterium | reverse complement strand
TCTCCTCGAAGGTTCTGAGGGTGGCAGTCCAGGATGTGCAGGTGGTTATACCCACATCAGGATTAGACAAGACCTCTGAGACAAGTTGTTTGAAGACGGCACATTTACGCACTCTACAACGTACACGACCCCATTTCCTAACAAGAGCAACCTCCTCCTCGGTGGCATCAATGTGCCAATTTATGAGGTATTGTATTTGCCGAATTAACAAATAGACGAGAATTGCCGTAGCTGTTACGGCACTGAAACATATCCATGGGCGAAACGTACTCAACCCAACGAATACAAACCCTGATATTATCAGGATAATCAGCGCACCTACGATTGTAACCCTGCAAGCATTCTCCTTATCCTGCCACAACTCCTCCGGGTCGAGATGTGTAGCCTTGTTGTAGTGGAGGTGTGAGATTTCTGCACACACAATCTGTAGCACCTGTTCAGCACCAGCTATCGAACAATTAGTTGTCATTGAATTTAAAAAGTTTAAAATTCTTTTTTGCAGTATCTAGAGTGATTGAAAACCACCCATCTGCGCAATAATAATTATACTATGTTTTATATCTAAAGTCAAACAGGGGAGGTGTAGACCTGATAAGGCTCCACACATAGACAAAATAAAAAACCACCTCTCCCTTTGCGGACGGCAACCCTTTTCAGGGAGAGGTGGAACCTGTCATATACGTTATTCTCGCTCGGCAATAAGTAATGCCAGAGGTCCCTGAAACCACCAAGCGAGGACACAACAGGGAAGTTGGACGATCTCTGGATTGAGTTTAGAACTGGAATACAAAACCAGCAAACCAATCTTGCCAACTTCATTGTATATGATATCACGATCGGGCACATAGGCAATATGATGTTGTCGCACCACAGGAGTACTTCTATCCTATATAGTCGGCCAATAGGCCTCCTATAGGATATGTCGCACAATATATCTTTTGCGACATATATACCTAGGAACAAAGAGGCTCTTGAGCCTAGAATCTGTTAAGCCTGGATCCACGAATCCGGCCTGTGTACGGCTACATATAGATATATGTACTTACATACACATCTATCTTAGGTCTATGTACAACCTGGGGCCCGAGCCATGATCTGAACCATGACCACAACACCCCTTTTTATACCCGCTTTGTATATACAAGTAATTTGCATTTAGAGTAGGGGTTTTATAAAAATATTTTTTAGATTATAATAAAGCTTTAGGACGAACCTTCTCCTAACTCACCACTGATATATACTTCCTTATGCGCATAATTAATGATGCTGACTCCTATATATACGACTATAAAAAATATCGACTCTACTTCTACCTCCTCACAGGACGCCGACTCCTCTATCCCGAATACTATGAAATCTTCTTGCTGGTTACTGCACGCAAACGTTCACGAAGAACTGTTGGCATGCATGATATTTTCGCAGTAACCGCATTATTTGATGAAGTACATATACCCCTATGTACACAACTCATCTCTGTCGATACAATCCGTCGACTAGAGTGGGCGCACATGATCGGCCTCTTAGATGAAGACGAATTAGAAGCCGCAAAACGACTCTGGCGTAGACCTTGCTGATTCAAACCATATACAACATGCCTGTATTCTCACGGATCCAGGCCTGTATTTATTGTTACACTTATATCAGACACAC
>CAYRJE010000014.1:13031-13785 GCA_964424465.1 uncultured Candidatus Saccharibacteria bacterium | reverse complement strand
GTTCTTCCACGGACCAGGCTTGTTTCTATTTGTTGTGCTAGTATGTCTGTATGAAAGATTCTCCATCAACACTCGCTTCCCATCTCACCCGTCTTGAGAAGCATATTGCCACCCTCGGTCTTGCTTCAAGACGTGAGGCTAAAGACCTTATATTAAAAGGTTTGGTTAAGGTTAATGGTCAGGTTATTAAGAATACTGGATACGGTATTGATCCCATTAAAGACAAAGTTACTGTAGGTGTTGACAATAAGAACCCAAAAGAATATATCTTATTCTATAAGCCTCGAGGTGTTGAGACCAACAGTACAGCTAAACATCTCAAAGATATTCATGATGTCTTACCTCGACATACACATCTTGCACCTATTGGTCGTCTAGATGCCGAATCAGAAGGTCTTATACTACTTTCAAACGACGGGACACTCACAAAAGCTTTAACTAAGATAGATTCACATATTGGTAAGACCTACATGGTAACAATTCAAGAACGAGTTACAGATGCTCATCTACGGACTATGTCTACAGGTATTGTATTAGACGGCACCAAAACCAAACCGGCCGAAACCAGAAAAATGAGTGATCATTCATTTACCATTATATTGCACGAGGGTCGCAAACATCAGATTAGACGTATGTGTGCACATGTAAAATGGACCGTAACCGAACTTAAGCGTATAGCGATTGGTACTATTACTATTGGCAATATGAGACCTGGCGAAACTCGCTCATTGAGTCAGAAAGACGTACAACAACT
>CAYRJE010000014.1:8742-13021 GCA_964424465.1 uncultured Candidatus Saccharibacteria bacterium | reverse complement strand
CAAAGCCTAACCCCAGAGAAATAGCCCTCTCCCCTGTCTATTTTGAGGTACTTGACAAAACCTATGATTAATAGTTATCCACATATTGACGAACTAGTATTTTTATTGTTTCTACACACAGAAATACCTACATCACACATATAAAAATACTCGACTGGTTATATCGAGTACCTCTATCCTCCGTTACTCAGTTAAAGTGTAAGAATTATTTCTTCGCATCTTTATTCTGCTTTGGTTTCCTTTTCATTCTATTTTTCTTGTCTCGGTGCTCTCCTTTTGCCATATGACATATAGTATATCACGCAAAATAAAAAGCTTGCAACGTGTGTGCCATACACGTTGCAAGCTATTCGACTTTTTTTGATTTTACTTACACCTTCTTACTCTACATGCCTGCGAAACCCCAATGTTCGAAGGTTCATACCGGAACCTCCGAAAGTAGTCTGTGGACCGAGGCGAACATTATTATGCCCCGGACGCCAATGCCTCGGCATGTTTCCATGTCGTGAACCTTTGTGTTTTTTAAGACGTGTCGGTGGCATGTACATCAGTACACGATGCTGTGTACACGTCGTCCTCGGAATATCCCAGAACTGGTTGAATGGTTCCAGTTCAGCAGGATCAGGCAGCGACCAAGAGAGGCCTGTGAGCCACTCAGACATCACCTCAGGAAACAGGGTTGGCTGCGGTGATGCATCATCTCCCTGTGAGGATGTCATTGTAGTTGCGGAGGTGATTGCGACAATAAGAAACATTGTTCGATTTTTACCGTGCATGTAATAAATGGATGGGTTCAATGTCCCGACTTCAGGACAATTTTAAAATACCACCGTAATCTTGACGAGTCAAGTAAACACAACCCCCCCCTAATAAATCACTTCATTTTCGAAATCATAGCCTCCATATCGAACTTCTTTTTCTGCTTTCTTGGCAGTCTTTTTCTTTCCTTTAGCAAAACGAGATTTGGCTTTAAAATTATTTACTTTAGGTGCCTTAACCTCTTTCTCGGCAACCACCCCTCCCCTCCACCAATAGATTCTATATATTGTGCATGTACATCATCTAATTCAGCTTTTTTAATTTGTAAAAATTGATACTCAATATCTGCAGACATCTTTTTAAAAACAATATCTTCTTCTCTGACCCGTGGGTGCACTTCCAATGCCCTATCATTATATCCAAGCATAAATAAACCATCCAATGTCCGTACACGGGATAATGCAACATATCCTTGTCCGTATTCAAACACTTGGGATAAATCCATAAGCGCACTATCCAAACTCATACCCTGACTCTTATGTATAGTCATAGCCCAAGCCAGGCGAAGTGGAATCTGTGTAATAGTAGCCAAGACTTTGCCGTTGTCCATCACACTCCATTCCATCGGTTCAACAGTAATACGCATAGCACCAACTTTAACAATAGGATATGTATGCTCGTATCCAACCACAACACCCAATGTGCCATTTACAAAACCTTTATCAGAATTATTTTTAGTAAACATCACTTTTGCACCAATCTTAAGTTCGAGTTTTTGAGGCGAAAGACAACCTTTTATCAACGTTGCTATAACTGTCTCTTTACCGACAGTGTGCATTTCAAATATTTGTGTATTTTCTTTCAATTTTTGCAATTCACGCTCATTTACCAAATCAACGTGTGAATTATGAGAATAGAGCTTAGTAACTTCTGGTAAATTCTCCCGATCACCTGATATACGAGATTGTAATGTACTATGTACATCTCCATTAATATCACCTGCACGTATAGATTGTAAAACAGCAGTAAATTCTTCATCACTCTGTCGATGTTGTTCCGTCAAGTAGCATGTCAATGGTTTTGCCTCTCTCCAAGCATTGCTTGTAAATGTAAAACCAGAGTCTTCAAATAATTCTAAAGATGCTGTTCTTTTAACAATAGGCGGAAGTTGAAAAAAATCGCCGACAAATATAACCTGCAATCCTCCGAATGGTTTGTCGACCATGCGAATACTTTTGCAGACCATATTGACCATGTCGAGGGTATTTGCAGGTAGCATCGAAATCTCATCAATAATCAAAACTTTAGCTTTTCTTAATCTCTTTACTATATATTCTTTTTCATGCAAGGCTTCAATCTCATAATCAGTCAAAGAGTCTTTTATACCAATACCTGCCCACGAATGAATAGTCATACCACCTATATGGGTGGCTGCTATACCTGTACTTGCAGTAACTGATGCGTATATGCCATTTTTGGCTAAATAGTTTATATATGACTTAATAGTGTACGACTTACCTGAGCCAGGTTCTCCAGTCAAAAACACATTTGCACCAGTTTTGAGGATGTTTAGAGCGGTCTCTTGAGTCATTACAGGGGTAAGTATAGCATAAAGAAAAAGGCGTCTTGAATATGGCAGGATTGGAAACAAGGATTAATACTGCTCCTCTGCTGTACAGTGAAAGCCTTGCACCTTGTTTGTATCCATATTCAAGACACCTTTTTAAGTATATCAATTGATAGTATTGACGTCCAGCAACAGTTTATATAGGATATTAGAAGAGGACCATCAGAACTGTACTGTCCACCACAAGGTGCGCTCGAGTCGTTTAAACAGATCTCTGACCCTCTATCCTGAGGAACACCCTCAGGCCACGTCTCGGTTTGGTATCCGCAGACGAGGAACATGCACCTGGTCGATACTGCCCTGGTCAAGGCCGCTCCTCATCAGCGAGGGCCGCAACATAAGTAACCCTAGCCGGTTAATCATAACAGAAACGTGCCATAGAGTAGAAAAGGGGTTATTTGTCCAAATCTCGGTAGTATCATATGACCAAAAGTCCTCAGCAGGGTGTAAACATCCTTGTTGAGGCATTTTTATATGTCCTACCACTCCTCCACCATCAACAAATCCTTCTTCTCCATATCACTCCAAATCTCTTCAGTGACAAATGGCATAAATGGATGTGCTATTTTTAATATTTCAGCGAACATACCACGAAGTAGGCTCCTATTATACCTTTTAACCTCCTCACCTTCTTCAGGATTATTTAATATTTTCTTGATATCTTCGATAACAACATCAGCAAAATCGTGCCAAATATAGTGATACATTGCCTCCGCAGCTAGATGTAATTGATACTCTTCAATATGCTTACCAATCTCTGATTTGGTTGTTAATAGTCGCTCTAAAGCAGGAGAGCTACTTTTTTCTAAATCAGTATCAGCTGCTGTTGTATTCTCAAATACAAACCGTGCAATGTTCCACAATTTGTTTACAAACTTTTTATAAGCCCGCACTTTGTCCTCTGATAAAGATATGTCATTTCCAGGAGTGTTTCCAACTATCAGTGCCATTCGAAGCGCATCCATACCAAAATTGTCTGCTAGGTCAATAGGACTCATTACATTTCCTTTTGATTTACTCATCTTTTGACCTTTTGGATCAAGAACCATGCCGTGTAGATAAATATCCTTAAATGGAACCTCTGTAAAACCAAGTGTAGCAACAGGCCATTGTCCTGATGAAAACCAAGTATCAAATGTATCAGGATCTTGAGTCCAACCATCACCAGGACACTCTTTTGAAACAACCGCCTCTTCTTCAGGTGTACCTTTATTTTTAAACCAAGCAGGTATAGATATTCCCCACACAATTTGTCGAGAAATATTCCAATCGATTGGATTAGACATCCAATACTCATACACTTTTCTGAATTGATCACTTACGAATTCGATCTTACCCTCTTTTGATGCGACAAGAGCTTTTTCAGCCAGTGGTGCCATTTTAACAAACCATTGATCTCTCAATTGCGGCTCTATGGGTGTTTCGCATTTGTAACATACAGGTACAACGTTTTTGTAAGATTCATCCACTTTTACAATAAGACCTTTTTGCTTCAATATTTCGACAACTTGTTTTCGTCCCTCTGTAATAGCTCGTAAACCCTTAAGAGGACCTGCAACATCAGTTAGTTTTCCATATTCGTCGATAACTTGAACCATATCCAAGTTATGTCTCTGAGCAATTTGTAAATCTATAGCACTGTGCCAAGGAGTGATAGTCATGGCACCAGTACCAAACTCCATATCAATACAATCATCTTTAATCACAGTGAATGTTTGTGGACCATTAATCCATTCAGCAGTAAACTGATCGCCTTGTTTCCATTTATCATATCGGACATCATCTGGATGCACAACTATATATTTGTCACCAAACTTAGTTTCTGGGCGAGCTGTTCCTATCTCGAACTCTCCAATCTTAAATGTATAAAAAGGTGTAGCGAATTCTTTGCTC
>CAYRJE010000014.1:6071-8648 GCA_964424465.1 uncultured Candidatus Saccharibacteria bacterium | reverse complement strand
TATACATCTTGATAAATGTATCCTGCACACCACTTACAACCTTCGGATCGAGTGTAAATGTGTCTCGACTCCAATCTGCAGAAACACCAATTCTTTTTACCTCACCAGTTACAGTATCCTTGTTGGCAATAGTAAAATCATAAATCTCTTTATACAACTGGTCTCTATCCATGCCAAAACGAGTCCGCCCCTCTTTTTCAAGCTGTCGTTCATACACTACCTGAGTCTCAAAACCAGCATGATCAGATCCAGGTAAAATAAGCACCTTCTTACCTTTCATTCTCATATATCGACCTATAATATCCTTCAGCGTACCATCAAGCGCATGACCAGCATGGAGTCGCCCATTGGCATTTGGTGGCGGTATAATAGTTGTCCATGTTTTCGCATCTTCAAATCGAGCTGGTAGTTTTTGTACCAAGACATCAGGGTTGAAAAAACCAGACTCAGTCTCACGTGCATAGACAGAACCCTCGACAGAATTTGAGTCGTATGGTTTAGTATATTTAGCAAATGAGCCTGTTAATTCGGCTTTTTTAATGTCAGTCATGGCAATTATACTAACATATTTCAGTTGTATATTCACCCCTTAATTGGTAACTACCACGTCATGATCTGCTATTGTACTATAACCCGGAACACCGAATGAGTGGAGCTCTTTTAATTTTAATTTATATTTTCCTGGAGGAACTCCTTTTTTTACCTTAATCGTAGTTTTAATCACTGGATTTATTTCCGATCGAGATTCAGACGAACTATAGTCGATACCGCTACCTAGCAGATCTCCTCCTTCCAAAGTAATAAAAGCATCAGCTGAGAAAAGAGCATCGTCTCTGTTACGGGTAACCGTATACGGTTCACCAATTTTAAATGTTTTTGTAGGTACTGTAAAAACAACAGGGCCCTTATTCTGTGCTATTTCAAAGCTCTCTGATTTTGCCACTTCAGTATTATTTATTTTAATTGATATATAGTAACCCCAACCCGGTGGGGCAATGATTGTAGATGGAATGGTTATCGTTTCCTGACCGTTACGCTGTGGAACATTTACTCCGAAAGATGCGTGGCCAGCGTTACTGCTTTTCAGCTTGACTGGAGCTGAAAGTTTTCCACCCATGAGATATATATCGATTGGCAAGGTTTTATAGCCTGTATGCCAGAAAATCTTTTCAGTTTTGTTATTTTGCAAAACCACGTTGCGATTTGGTGACGTTATATTCATCCACCCTGGTGTAGGACCAGAATAAAATGTCCCATCTAATGTAGTGGCTTTTACACCCCCTTCGGCTTCGACTCGAATTCTGAAATGATATGTGGTGTTGGGCAATAAATCATAAAGTCTGATTATATGGGAATTGGTTCTGTTTATGAAGTTGTGTGTCTGTGTTTTTTCAGTCTTTCCATAACTGGCTGTAGTACCATAGTCAACAAAACCATGCGTGAGCTTCGAAGTATTCCAAGTTATATTTATGGAGTTTTCTGATTCACTTAATCTGATGTTGTCAATACCTAATCCATTCGAACTCGCACTCACAACTGGTGGAGGTGTTGCTGAAAAACCTTGATTTACCACAGGAGGAGTTATAACTACTGGAGGGTTTACCGGCGGAACAACTACAACAGGAGGTGTCACAACTGGTGGCACTATAGGCGGTGTTACAGGTGTTGCCTTTGTAATGGTTATCTGCTCATTAAAATACCAACTCACATCATTCATACCTGTATTTAATTTAGGGAAAACAGAGATGTCATACTTACCTACCGGAAAATCAGATGGTATTTGTGCTGTATACGTATCAACTCCTGATTGAGTTATAGTCATGATGGGTTTGTTTGGACCCAATGGTTCAATATATAGTTTAGAAACTTGATCTGCAGTTAAATGACCCTTCGCAAGATACAATTTAAAAGTAATCGTTCCACCCTGAGCAACTGATGTTGTTATCAATTGACCATTTGTAATACTGATTCCTGATCCTGATACTTGAGCTCGTTGATTTTTATTTGTTATATAAATCTGTGAGCCTGCATACACAACCCCTATAAGTAAAACCAACATGAGAAATATTTTTTTCATATCTACATGATATCACCATGAATACATACCATCATAATTATTTTGTGGACAACTAACATCACATGAGTCCTACATATGCCTTGGATCAAACAGACTCTTTGTTGTGTCTCCATTCAATAAATTTGCAATACGCTTACCTCCCCAAATAGCAGGCATAATACCGATACCGTTGCATCCGAGATTATACATCAAAGCATGTGCTGTTGGTTCAAACCCAACTAGACGTATCCCATCTGCAGTATACCCCATAAGACCGTGCCAGAAGAACTTCTCTTGATGTGGAATAGTATCATCAAGTGGATTAGGGTTGAAGGTATTTGACATAAATTTTTCATATTCAGTACGAATATCTGTATGATACCCATGCTCTTTACTGTATGAAGATGTATCTTCTATCGGCAAACCTTTACCACCTAAACAAAATAGATTCTTAGGTTGCTCACTGTTTAGGTCGTATGGCCTACGTGTAACATAAACATATTCATGAGCGTACAAGATAT
>CAYRJE010000014.1:2927-6061 GCA_964424465.1 uncultured Candidatus Saccharibacteria bacterium | reverse complement strand
TGTCCTGTATCCGTGTCATACTCTGGCTCTAAATATGCCGTAGCTGAAGGATTCTTCCCCACTGTCTCAGTCAGACCCATCATGTATCCAATATTTCCTTTCACGTATTTATGGAAACGCATATCGAGATCGGTTTCTTTGTTTATGATCTTAAAATGTTCGAAACCGTTTGTACATAATACTACCTTCTTTGCAGTAATCTTCTTTTGATTTTTGGTATGAATTTCGGCCAAATGTGCATGCACACAAATCTCAGTGACAGGTGTCTGTTCATATACATGTACACGTCCAATACCATATGTCTCAATCAAAAATGAGACTAGCTGCTCAGTAAATACTGCACTGTTTAGACACCCTTTTCGTACTGGATATGCCGCGATATATGCAGTATCTTTGGTGTCTGCCAACGATAGAATAGAAGTATGCGGTACTATCTCGTAATATGGTGCATACGTATCAGGAATATGTAGAGATGATACATGTTCGGCAGATATATACATTTTTCTATTGTGTAAACCTCCTTCATGGGCCAATGCTAAATCAGCTAATTGATTATGAACCTGCTTCTCAGTTGAATACACATCATATCCAACAAATGTTGAGTATGGAACCGTACAATTGGTATCTCGTATTATTTCTTCCAGCATTATCCATGCAGAATCAATAGATCGTAGTCCTTCTATCACTTTCTCTAAACCAAATTCTTCAACCATTGATGCGGTAGATCGCTCAAGTTCAGCCACAAGTTGCCCAGCATTGTGTCCGGTTGCTCCATGTGCCACTATGTATGAATCAATAATAGCGACAGAGTGCTTTGTATACTTAAGTACATAGTATGCCGTCATAATACCCGATACACCACCACCAACAATACAAATATCTGTAGACATGTCTGTCTCAAGTGTGTGTAGCGGTCGAACTCGCTGTAATTGATTTGTCCAAGGTGATTTTAGATTTTCCATTATGTGATACTTACTTTAAATTCATTATATCAACCGAAGCAGTGAGTGTTGAGTTCGTTAATACATCTACAGTTTGTGCATATTGAACACCGATATAGAAAAACCAAACTGGTAGCAAGGCGAAAAGGACTATGATTGCGAATATACGCGCGTGCGCCGAGCGAGTGGTTATATATGACATGTATCCATAATATCCCACGAGAATAATAACTTCAACCTAAAGCCATATTGCAAATCTGGTCGAATTCTTGTTTGGTGACGGGCATAATAGAAAGTCTTGAACCTTTTTGCACTAATTTCATTTTAGATAATTTTAAGGTTTTCTTTATATTTTCCAGAGATACACTGTGTTTAAATGTAGACACATAACAAACATCAACACATTCCCATATCGGTTTTTCTTTGGTCGATTTTGGATCATAATGCTCATCACTAGGGTCTTGAGCAGTTACATCTGGATGTGCCAATTTTAACACCTTGGCCAAGCCATATACCCCTGATGGTGTGTCATTGGAATGATAAAATAAGACCATGTCACCCACCCGCATCTCTCTCATATAATTTCTGGCCTGAAAATTACGTACACCACTCCAAGAGGTTTGCGTATCCTTCTCCAGCATGGAGATCGGATAGCAATCCCCTTCAGATTTCATAAGCCAATAATTCATATCTACTATTTTATCACAAGAGGGCGTTTTGACCCTTTTGCCTTAAGGGGTTTTTTCTGATATAGTGTTGGGTATTGCCAGATCGTCTAACGGTAGGACAGAGGCCTTTGAAGCCTTTAATCTTGGTTCGATTCCAAGTCTGGCAACCAACATTAAAAGGTAACGTAATTGGAAAAAGCGGTAGCTTTTTTCACGCTACAAATGCGGTTTCGCCGCAAATTGCCCAGCGGATGCAAATACACTCTACACCCTTGTCATAAGTTTAACACATCGCAAACATGGTATTATATCCTCATGAAAGAATATAAAACTCCGGCTGAATACATCAAATCCATACCGAAATCCCTACTCCCACATTTTACCGAATTACGATCTCTCATAAAAACACAAATACCTAAAGGTGATGAAGTTATACGATATGGTATACCAACAATACAGATTAATGGTAAAAATCTAATACATTTTGCCGCCATGAAAGGACACATCGGCTTTTATCCAACATCATCCGGAGTACAGGCATTTGCCTCAGAATTAGAGAAACAGCATATTAGTTTTTCTAAAGGCTGTATTAGATTTCCATATAATACACCTATACCTACAAAACTTATAATACAGATACTGAAGTTTCGTCTAAAGGAGGAAAAACAGAAAACTGCATGATATACTCGTATCATGTCATCACTGCGTACACCTACTATAGAACAAGCTTACGAGGTATATAAACATACACATAATTTTGATATACATTGCCCTTTGTGTGAAAAGGAACCATCTCAATTGTTTGTACACTGGAAAATAGTACCAAATGATTTTCCGTACGATAAATTAGCTAAGAGACACGAAATGCTCGTACCATTGCGACATGTTGTCGAATCAGAATTTACCCCGGCCGAGGCAGAGGAATTACGTAAAATAAAACACGAAATGATTCAATCCCCTGAATATGATTTTGTTATGGAAATAACTGAACCTCATAAGACTATTCCACCGCACTTTCACATGCATTTGATTTCCCTTCGAGATGATTTGTAGGAAATAAAAAACCGGCCACCCTCAGGGAGGGGTGACACGGTCGTGGGTATGGGAGAAGTGGTGAGGGTGCAAGAGCCTCCTCCACTAGCCCCTCCACTTTTTCCGAGCTTTGTAATTTTGCTTGGGCTTAAAGATCGTCCTGAACGTTTCCTTATGGAAGAAATGACGGGCAATGCCCCTGTGAATATGGAATCCTGGCATGGTGGTGGGTACGGTGCTGGGTTTTGACTACTCTCGGGAATCGAGCATCGTCACATATAATCCTACTCCTTACTCATTTAAAAGCAACTCCTCAAAAGCCTCCACAGCCTCCAGCCCCGTCGACCTCTTGACAGACTCAGGTATGGTGAAATCATGGTTTTGTATACGCTTATACACAGCACAGATCAAGCGTTCAAGCCGTTCAACCTCTTCATCGGTTATCTCAGTCGACAAGTCGATAAGTCTCTCCCCTTTAGTTTGCAAAAATTCT
>CAYRJE010000014.1:776-2917 GCA_964424465.1 uncultured Candidatus Saccharibacteria bacterium | reverse complement strand
CCTTGAAAGTTTTTGCCTCTATTGATCAGCATCTTATAAAATACAAGCTGTTGTCGATTGAAATGCAAAGCAACTTTTTCATTCTGATCCTTCCCTGTCCAACTCTTCTTTTCTTTTCCTGTTTTAAAATCACACACCCAGATCTTTTTACCAATCTCGTCTGCAAACCTGATAAGGTCAATCTTTCCACTCAGTGGTACATACGTCTTATCTGTGCATTGAAGCACTATACCCTCATGTTTGAAATCAACTTCGCCGAGTTCGTTTCCTTTCAATGTTAATACCTTCTCTTGATATATGAGTTTGAGTGCATCCAAACCTTTTTCCATGTACAAAGAGTGGTCGGCGCGAGAAAGTCTTTCATGGACCAGTGCTTTTGTATACCACAGAGCAACATCTTCCCAAGTTGGATAGCGTTTCTCAGTCTTTAGACAAAGTAAAGATTTATTTAACACAGCATGCATAGCTGTACCAAAACCAGAGGCTGCAGTTTTAGCTTGTGGAAATCGAAGTAAGTTATTTTCTAAAAATAATATAGGACCACCTCGTTCTACATTCAAAAAGTTGTTGATATGAGTAACGGCTAATATATGATCTTTGGTCAATGTATCAAGCAAAGCTTTTTCAGTATCCAAGAATGCTGGACCGACATGCACATGTTTTCTATTTGCAGACAACATGGCCGACTCCAACAAGCTGTGACTCTCCACAACCGGCAGATCCGCAACCTCGCCTTCTCCCAAACCAAGACTTTCCACGAAACGTAGTCTATTTGTTTTCTTTCCACCATCATCAGCTCTATGGGATGTGATGTATACATGATTTTTTGCACGGGTAAGCGCCACAAAAAACAATCGCAACTGATCGTCCTCGGTATCTCCGGCTGGCGCTAGTGGTAAGTTAGCAGGCAGACTGATCTTATTTGGCATTCCACCACCCGCCCATACCCTATCGGTCGCCGCCACGATAAACACGATCTCAAACTCAAGACCTTTTGACTTGTGTGCGGTTAAAAGACTGACCGCATTTCGTGCATTCACAAATGGGCTTGTATCAGACAGAATAAGTTTGTTGTCTTCATATGTATCAACAAATGAGATCACATCACCAACACTCAACTCTTTTCCTTGTTTATATTCTCGAACAGCTTCCACAAATGTTCGCAGACTTGAAAGGAACACAAGATACTCTGACTTCTCGTGTGTAAATTTATCTGAATTGAAATAATAGTCCCGGAACCCTGTTTGGTTGATAATATAGTCAATCACATGTTCGGCATTTTCATGAGTTGCCAAACGAGTGACTTCTAGCAAGTGATCAACCGCCTTCTTGATGCCCTCTGGGGCCGTATAAGTCTCCTCCTGAGTAGTTACTACGTCTACCCAGCTCTTACGCTCCGCATAAGCATTTCTTGATAATTTCCATATATCCACTGTGGCAATACCCCAGAATGGGAATGATAAAATCTTAGGCAATACATCATCATGGAGCTCAGTAAGACCAGCGTGAGCATGCCGAAGAATAGTCACAATCTGTTGAATATGAGGCTCAGTTAGCACATGCTGTTCTCGTTCATATCTGATGGGTACTTCTTGCTGCTGTAGATATGGAACTAACCCTACTAAGTCTTTATGGTTTCGAGCTATAACAGCAATATCCTCAGCTTCTACCCCACTATCGATTGCTTTTTTAACTTCAGAGGCGATATATGCGTACTCATGCAGTTTTGTATCAAACTCTTGCACATCAATAGCAGTTTTCTTTTTCAACTTATTCTTCAATTCAAAAGCACGAGATGATTTTAAATCTTTAGTAAAACCTTTCAAAATATTTTCCAATCGATGTGACCCAGTTCGAATCATAGACAGAGATGAGGCTACGATGTCTGAGTTTGATCGATAGTTCTCAGTTAGAGTGATGACCTCTACTCCTGTGTACATCTTTGTAAAGTCCACAATGTTGGAAAGTTCTGCCCCTTGGAATTTGTATACAGCTTGATCATCATCTCCTACCACCATGATGTTGGGTCGACCCTCTGACGCCTCGTTGTTAGTCAGAAGCCAGATTAGGCGCATCTGGGCATCGTTAGTATCTTGGAACTCATCTACATAAATATAATTATACCTTTTTCTAAGGAATTC
>CAYRJE010000014.1:0-766 GCA_964424465.1 uncultured Candidatus Saccharibacteria bacterium | reverse complement strand
TGATGTTTGGTCTACCTTCTGAAGCTTCGTTATTTGTTAAAAGCCAAATCAATCGCATCTGAGCATCGTTGGTATCCTGGAACTCATCAACAAGTATGTATTGATATTGTTCCTGCAATCGGAATCGCAATGTATCGTTCTTCTCAACAGCTTTTAACACATCCAGAATCATGTCATCAAAGTCATAATAACCTTGATTGAACATTTCTGTTGAATGTTTTTCATATACAGCCAAAACTTCTCGGAGAATATCAGCACGTCTGGTGTCTTTGAACTCTCTATCTCCTTTGGTATTTTTTTCGGTATGTTTTTCTTTCCAGGCAGACAGATCTGTTTTTTCATGTACCGAACTAGTGAAGTTCATGTATAGTGCATCAATCAGTGAATGATACGAAAGCACATTGGCATTTCCTCGCTCTCTATGAAGTTTAGAAAATTCGGCTGTAAACTCGTCGAATGATGATTGCGATACTGTTTTTGACAGAATAGGACCAAGTCTTTCGTTTAATACGAGTATATCTTGATCATTTTTATCGAGAACTTTTTTAAAATCTTGAGGTGTTAATCCAGCTTTCTTGATGTGAGACAAAACTGCCTGTACATCACGTAAGTATGTATACCCTTGATCTGGGTGATGCGAACGCAATCGAGCATCGTGCGGAAGTGTTTCAATGATAGACTCGACGACACTATACTTTGTTACATCATCAGCAGCTCGAAGTGTTGCTCCGTGATAAAAGTATTCAGGATTATTATTAATCACTGA
>CAYRJE010000013.1:5430-15585 GCA_964424465.1 uncultured Candidatus Saccharibacteria bacterium | reverse complement strand
TCATCGTTGGTCTCCATCTCAGTCCTGCAGTGATAAAAGAGACAGGTAAGACGGCATTAGTCATAGGTGTAAGTCAGGCGGTGGTAACATGTTTCTTTGCCTTTGTTCTAATGACATGGTTAGGATTCGATGGTTTGCCCGCATTGTATGGTTCCATAGGACTAACATTTAGTAGTACTATTATTGTCTTGAAAATATTGTCTGATAAAGGGGATCTTAATAAGTTGTACAGTAAGATGGCAATTAGTTTGCTGATCATAGAGGATCTGATTGCCACTGGGGCATTATTGATTATGTCTGCAATCGGATCAAGTAATGAGGCTTTGCAAGGTAATATTCCAGTCATTATGGGAACATTACTCGTCAAAGGGTTGATACTAGGTGTGGTGTTGTATGGTATTGGAAAATATGTACTGCCTAAAGTGTCATCATATTTAGCCAGTTCACAGGAGTTACTGTTTCTCTTTTCACTCTCTTGGGGTCTAGGTATGGCGGCTACATTCCACATGCTTGGATTTTCTATTGAAATAGGTGCTTTAGTTGCAGGTGTTACATTATCGGTATCGAGTTATGCATATGAGATAGGTTCACGCATGCGACCGCTTCGTGATTTTTTTGTCGTCATGTTTTTCGTATTGTTAGGATCACAGATGATTATTCCGGATATTCCACATATTATTATTCCAGCTATTGTACTATCTCTCTTTGTGCTTATAGTAAAACCGTTCAACGTTATCGTGTTGATGAATTCATTGGGATATAGAAGTAGGACAAGTTTTATGACAGGTGTATCATTGTCGCAGATCAGTGAGTTTTCGCTTATTCTAATAGCGCTTGGCGTATCGCTTGGACAGATTGATCCACGTATCGCATCATTGTTTACTCTGGTTGCTATTATATCCATCGCACTCTCTGCGTATGCGTCTAGATACTCAAGACAATTATATGCGAGATTACAGAAACCTTTGAGAATGCTTGCGTGGCGTAAACACATGCGTCGCGAATCCAGGGAAGGTTTGGGTGAATCAGAAATGTTAATATTCGGATACGATAGAGTGGGATACGACTTCGTCCGTGCAGCACAGAAATTAGATGCACAATATGCAGTTATTGATTTCAATCCAGCATCAATTAAAAAGATGCAATCCGCAAATATTCCATTTAGATTTGGAGAAGCAGAAGATGTAGAATTCTTGCAAGAGATAGGTGTACCACAGGCGAGGATTGTGGTCTCGACTATCCCAGATTTTAAAGTTAATAAAATGCTCGTGTCCTATTATAGAAGGTTTAATACAGAAGGTATAATACTGGTAGTATCACACGACATTAAGGAAGCTAAAGAGTTGTATTTGCAAGGTGCAACATATGTTGTCATGCCACATTATCTAGGTGCACATCACGCATCAAATATGATTACTGATTTTGCATTCGATATGGAAAAATTTGATAAGGAAAGAAACAAGCATTTACACAGCATTGCAAAGAGAGAGCAACTTGTAGCGGGATCTATGTAAATAACTCTACAGGAAAAGATTCTGAATATGTCACAGTCCTATCGATATACATAATCAAGTATTCAAAATTAAATTGCTGACGGAGTTTCTCGGGTTCTGTGAAAAATAGCGCTGTTGCCAAAGCATCAGCTGTCATGGCTGAATCTGCAACAACCCAGAGTCCTAGTATGTGTTTAGGTGAAGATATTGTGTCAGGGTCCAATATATGAGTATATCCACGCCAGGCTCGTCGATTGCCAGATGAACCGCAGATGCTTTGATTCTGTATGTTGACGGTGCCGACAGCTTGTTTCGGATCCTGTGGATCTTCTAAGGCAACTGTTATGTTTGTATTCATTGATGTGTGATGGTACATATCTCCGCCAGCTTCGACAGTAAAATCCAGTATATTGTGTGCGAGTAATAGTTTGCTAATAATATCGATACAATATCCTTTTCCAATCGCGCCTAGATCTAATTGTATGGGACTGTATGTGATTAGTTTTTTAGGTGAAATGTATTCCATAACATCATCCCATTTTGGAACTGGTTGTATATGCTCTTTCGGATTCAAACTGTATAAGGCATCGTATCCTGTATCGACCAGCGCTCCACCTATAAGTGGTGTCATTTTCCCATTTGTTAGGGTATACAAGGCTCTATATAGATCAAACATAGGTGCCGCATCGTCTGGTAGTGTATGTGTGCCTTTTGTGTGTGCTATATGTTGTATGAAGGAATCGTGTTTGAATCGAGAGTAGATAGATTCAAATTCTAGTATTTTTGTGCGTATATAAGCAAAAACACTGTTGTCAGTGTTTTTAATTTCAATATTCCAGACGGTTCCAATCGCTTTGAATGTGTCTGTAAAAGTATTCATTCTGATTCGTTATATTCGTGCCTCAGCTTTTATTTTGATTAAGGCATTGTTAAAGCCTTCAGGTGTTAACGAAGAACCAGATACGTGATCTACTTGTAATGAATCTATCTTTTTTCCAACAGTCTGAGCTTTTATACCGGAGATAAATTTGTTTTGGTACTGAATAGACTTTATATTTGTAGCCATAGGAGTAACAGATACATCAGCTACAGCGTCATTTTTTATAGTGAGACGTATATCGATTGACTCATCGCCTGCAGGGGAAGTATATAGACCTTTCGCTGCATATGTACCATCTTTATATATAATAGTTGTACTCGTGCTAGTTGTCGGTGTTGGTGTGGTGGTTGCTTGTTCGGTAGGTGCTGGTGCTGATGCTGATGTATTGTCTGTATTTGCAGGGCTCTCTTCATCAGTACGAGATACCTCTTCTGTTTTTATTGTGCTAATACCAATAAATGCTGCAACCAGTACAAGTATGCTAACTATACTTGCAAATAGTCCTTTGTTTGATTTTTGTGTTGGTGTTGGCTCCATATTGTGTAAGTGTAGTGCATATCATGTTTGCCCGCAAGATTGTGTACCCTTGAATACTGATGCTGATTTGTGTAGAGTACTCATATGCAAGCAACACTACATACAACAGAAGGGGATATAATTCTTGAATTATTCACAGAACAAGTCCCTCGTACTGTGGAAAATTTTGTATCCTTGGCTCGTAAGGGTTTTTATGATGGGTGTAAATTTCACAGGGTAATAAAAGATTTTATGATTCAAAGTGGTGATCCTCTAACCAAGGATGATACTCAGGCTATGAGATGGGGCACAGGTGGACCGGGTTATACATTTGATGATGAGATAACCAATCATAATGCAAATGTTGCAGGTACTATTTCTATGGCTAATGCAGGGCCAAATACAAACGGAAAAGTGGTCAAAGGTATCGATGTTGTAGAGAAAATAGAATTGACTGCTACAGATATGTCAGATAGACCTATTACTCCAGTGGTAATAATGCGAGTTATTGTAGCGTAAAATAGGTCTTTTGTTTTTTTACGGTATACTGTATCTATCATGCATAAAAGTGTAATAATGGCAGTTGTCGTAATAGTAATGTTTCTGGTGTCGGTAGGTATGATGCGTATATCAGGTACATTTATCGGGCGCAATACGGACGGAATTACAACATGTTTCCTCTCAAAGACAGAGGGTGCTTTTGGAAATGATTATATATTTATACAAACAGATGTGCGATCTGATGGTACCGTCTCGGGTATTTTCAATCTGGTACCTGCAGAGAAAGGTTCAATAGTTGGGACTGTGTCTGGTGTATGGACAGAGCAATCTCCTCAACATATCGGACTAGATACACTATATACATATAGTGTTGAGGGTGTGCAACAGAAAGAGTATCGTTTGTTTACTATGGACGATCATGCTCTATATATTGTATGGAATTCTACACAGTCTCAAGCTGTACCTCGGGTGGCGTGCGCACAAGTTCCGCAGGATGTTAGAGAGCCTGTAATCGTATCTCAAAGTACACAGCTTGCACCTGTAACATTTACCTGCAAGAAACAAAAAACAGTGACTATCAAGTTTGTAGGTGTTGATAAGATAGAATTGAGTTCATCGGACAAAGGAGGTATTCTACTCCATCATGTACTGAGTGCTAGTGGTGCAAGATATGCAACACCAGATGAGTCAATTGTTGCGGAATGTTGGAAATATGTTAACCGTAACAGAAAAAGGTGTTGTAACGTATGGAGGTTGTACAGCAACTCCACTTACTCGATAGTTTCGATAGTACTCTTTTCTTTGATTATAATAGTGGATGCTGCAGGTGCAATCTCTGAAACTGTAATGAATGGAGGTATGTTTACCATATCTTTTGTTATATCTATCCTCCGTGCACCTATGTTGAAGTTTTTGGCATCTATTCGAACCTCAAGTTTTGACACATCCAGATTGTTTACATCACTGCTTTTACCTTCTACTGTTATTTGTATTTGTTTTCGAGCGGAATTTGTATCTATCTCTAAAGTAGATGGAAGGAGTTGGAATGATAGTGGGATTGTGTATACTCTTTTGATAATACCAACTTGTGCGTAAAAGAAAGTCCATAACACAAAAGCAATAGAGATTGAGATAATTTTAGTCCACATGTTTTTGATAAAGAAGTAGTTCCAGAAACTAGTATTTTTTGTTTCCGTTTCCCCGGTCAACTCCTTGAGTGCATCACGCAGCTCCTCCTCTTCAGTCAAGAGTGTCATCTTACCTTTACGGAAAATACTTACAACACCGCGTTCTTCTGAGACTACAAGTGCTATAGCATCGGTGTCTTCAGTGATACCTGCTGCGGCACGGTGACGTGTACCTGTTTTTCTATAATTCGAATACTCACGAGCTAAGGGAAGATGTGCTCCAAATTGTTTTATGTTGTTGTTATCAATAATAACCGCACCATCATGTCCAGGTGAACTACTATCAAAGATGCTGAGCAGTATTTCTTTGGTTACTTCACCGTTCAGTATTTGTCCACCTTCAACAATATCGTCAATGTCTTGCTTGCCTGTAAATACGAGTATGGCGCCAATATGTTTGCTAGCCATTTGTAGTAACGCTTCAGCAATCTCGGCAGAGGCACCCTTACTGATTTGTTTTGCGGCGGTAAATAAATCGCGTTGACCAACTACAATCCATTTAAAGAAACGTCTGATCTCACGCTGAAATACTATTGCAACCATGATGAATATGAGTGTATACGCAGGTTGAATAATAGAACGTGTCAATGACAGATTAAGATTTTGTGATAAGAAGTTAATAACAAGCAAGGATACCGTAACTCCTGCCAGAAAATAGGATTTGGTTTGCTTAATAAATAGTAGGGCGATATACAGTGCTGCGGCGACGAGTATAATATCTAACACTTCTATAAAAGTAATACTCCGTACTGCAGCATGTAATGTTGCAAATGTTGGCATACTCTCTTTATATACAAAAACACATCGAGATACAACGTCTGTTCATATGTGGTGATGATGGTGATATACTGTATAGAATGTTACGAAAAATAATTTTATTTAGCTTTGTATTTCTCATCTGTGGAGTTGCCAATGTTTCTGCATATGCAGCAACCGCAAATCTGAAAACAAGTACACAAATACTAAAACTGAAGGTTCCATACTATAAGCAACAGTATGAAAATAGTTGTGAAGCTGCATCTCTACGTATGGCGCTCGCGTATTATGGTATTAAGAAAAATGATGTGCAGATATTGACTCAATTCGGATACAATCCACAGTATCGTGATTGGGATAAAAATATATGGGATGATCCGCAAAAACAATACGTTGGTTTTGTTGATGTGACAGGGAAACCTTACGGAGGCTATGGGGTGTACGGACTGCCAGTTGTTAAGGCATCGCAATTCTTTAAGAGGCAGGCTGAATATGCGACGGGTACAGCCATAACGGCGCAGTATTTGGCCAAGCAAATTGAGTCAGGGTACCCGGTGGTGATATGGGGGTATACATCTATTACAGAACCTCCATACACCTGGACTACTCCAGAGGGGGTTGAAGTTAAGGCTTTTAAAGGGGAACACGCTCGCACAGTCATGGGCTTACGAGGAACATCAGAACAACCTATAGGATTCTATGTCCATGATCCATTCAACAATAAGCAAGCTCAGTATTGGAAGGCTGAAGACTTGATATCCCATATGAATGCTGTCCCTGGAGTAACCGATCAAGCTGTGGTTATCAAATAGTCTCGACTGTGTCATAATAGCAGAATGAATACTACAGAAACCCTACATAACACTATTCGACAAATATTCGCTCCGGGAAAAGGAGTATTGGCTGCCGATGAAAGTGTCGCTTCTATACATAAACGTTTTGAGGCCTTGGCCATACCACAAACTGAAGAAAAAAGATTGGCATATCGAACATTGCTGATTGCTACACCAAATCTAAATACAGAAATCAGTGGAGTCATCTTCCATGATGAGACTTTGCGACAGGTTATAGAGTCAGGAAAAACTTTCGCTGAATACTGCACAGAACATAGTATAGTACCGGGCATAAAAGTTCATAAAGGATTGGTTGATTTGCCGCAATTTCCAAATGAAAAATTAACACTAGGATTAGATGGTCTAAAAGAGCGATT
Source organism: uncultured Candidatus Saccharibacteria bacterium (assembly GCA_964424465.1). Lineage (GTDB taxonomy): Bacteria > Patescibacteriota > Minisyncoccia > Phycocordibacterales > CAIZLB01 > CAIZLB01. The sequence goes on along the minus strand of CAYRJE010000013.1, from coordinate 9,042 downwards.
GGAAGAATACTATAACCTTGGTGCACGATTCACAAAGTGGCGTGCGGTTGTTGATGTTACAACTTCGACAGAGAGTGGTGTTGAAGCCAATATGCGTAACCTTGCTCTGTATGCATTATTTGCACAACAGGCCGGATTGGTTCCTATGGTTGAGCCAGAAGTGCTGTATGAAGGTGTGCACACTATACACGAGTGTAAGGAGCGTTTGGCAAATGTTCTTACTCACTTATTTGGTGAGTTGGCTCTCTATAGAGTCGATATTACAGGTGTGATTTTAAAAACATCATTTGTGCTACCAGGACATCAACACGTTGACACTGCAGCTGATGCTGATGAGGTGGCACGTCTAACAGCGGAAGTGTTACGAGCAACTGTTCCTGAAAATATTGGTGGAGTAGTATTCCTTTCTGGAGGTCAACAACCAGCTCAGGCGACTGACAATTTGTCACGAGTGATGAAGCATGGTCCTTTCAAATTCCCAATCACATATTCATTCTCACGAGCTATTCAGGACCCAGTGTTAGAACAATTTGCTAAAAATGCAATCGATGAAGCTGGTGCACGAACTATTTTCAAAGACCGTCTAGCTATGAATACACTTGCTCTCAAGGCAGAATACGAGCTCTCAAACGAGACTGGTATTTCATCTAAAGTTGCAGCACCTACACATAGTCAGGATTTATAAGGGGTATAGAGTCAATCCACCCCTCTATCTGTTTAGTGTATAATGCATACATATGATCCCTCTACTTATTGCCAATATTGTTATTGTATTAATAGTCTTTTTTGTATTGTATACAAAAATGCAAAAGCCACAGGTAACAGATACACGAGAGGCTGAGGAGCTTAAACGAGAGGTGCAACGTCTAGAATCTGTCATCAAAGACGAAATGTCTCGAAATCGTCAGGAGACCAACAGTGGACAGAAAGACTTACGAACAGAACTTGGTGGCACATTGACAACTACCCTGACACAGATGACTCAGGCGGTTGAGCAAAAACTAACTTCACTACAACAAGATAACTCACAAAAGTTGGAGCAAATGCGTGAGACTGTTGATGAAAAATTACATGCAACTCTGGAAAAACGTTTCGGAGAATCTTTCAAGTTGGTATCTGACAGACTTGATCAGGTCCACAAAGGCTTGGGTGAAATGCAAACAATCGCCATCGGCGTTGGTGACCTTAAAAAAGTACTATCAAATGTTAAAACTCGTGGAACTTGGGGAGAGGCACAATTAGGAAATCTAATTGAAGAGATTATGACAGCTGATCAATATGAAAAAAATGTAATGACTAAAAAGGGTAGTAGAGATGCTGTTGAATATGCAATCAAGTTGCCAGGTAATGGTGATGTGCCGCATGTCTGGTTGCCTATAGATGCAAAATTCCCACTGGATGATTATCAACGTTTGATCGAATCAGAAGATCGTGCCGATCTTATATATTCTGCTGAACTAAGAAAGTCTTTGGAGAATAGAATAAAATCTGAAGCTAAAGATATTCATACAAAATACATTGATGTGCCGTACACAACAGATTTCGGAATTTTGTTTGTACCGATTGAGAGTCTGTATGCTGAGATTTTACGTATACCAGGTTTATTTGAGTCTATACGTCGCGATTATAAAGTTATTGTTACAGGACCTACAACTATACAAGCTATTTTGAATAGTTTGCACATGGGTTTCAGAACACTGTCTATTCAAAAAAGATCAAGTGAGGTTTGGGAGGTGTTGGGAGTAGTTAAAAAAGAATTTGGAAAATTTGGTGATTTATTAGAAAAAACACAGGAAAAATTGAATCAAGCTGGAAAGACCATAGAGGATGCTGTCAAAAAGACGAGAACGATTGAGAAGAAGTTGGGTAAGGTTGGTGATAGTCCGCTATTGGAAAACGATAGTGATGCTGTGGTTGAGGCTGTTATTGATGTATTGGAATAGTTGTGGTACTACGTGTTGTATAAACCTACCTTTTTATCTTTGAATACACGTGTTCAATATCAAAAAAGTGCTATACTAAACATATGCAAGATATGACAGTACAGCATGCAAACACATTTTTCTTCTTTACAACTATCGGTGTTGTTGTAGGTATTATTATATTGTTTCTTATTCTCTATATATGCATCAGAGCTGTTATAGCACTCCGTAAAATCAATACACGGGTACAGGAGATTCTGGATAAGACTGGCACTGCTATAGAACATAGTCTTGATGACAAAAAGAGTGCTTTGCGAAAGGGGTTACCATTTGCTTTGCCACTACTTGGCCTATTTTTCAAGAAAAAGAGGGCTCCTAAAAAAGGGTAAGAGTTGTGCCTTGTCATAGTGTGCTATACTGTATACATGTCAACAAAAACAAAATCAAAAGAAGATATGTCAACAATGAAAAAAGTTGCAATTGCCACAGGTGTAACCGGCCTATTGGTAGCAGCAACTCTCGGAACGCACTTTTTGTTTAATACTAAAAAAGGTAAACAGAGCTTAAAACATATTAAGAGCTGGGCCTTTAAAATGAAGGCGGAAGTATTGGAGAAGTTGGAAAGAGCAAAAGAAGTCAATGAAGAGATATATGGAAAAATTGTCGATGAATTAACAGAGAAATATAAGAAAGTAAAAGGTATGACCGTTGAGGAGGTGCAGGAGCTTGCTCAAGAACTTAAAACTCAGTGGAGAAAAGTACATGTTGAATTAAAGAAAACATTAAAAGAAGGAAATGCAACATCAAAACAGAAATCAAAAACCAAAATTACCAGTGCGAAGAAGTAGTATTGCTCGAAGAGACTCAGCACGAGATGTACGGAACAAATACAATACAGCACCTCAAGAGAATACCTCTTGGGGTTCTGTGGCGTCATGGTATGACGAATATTTGCAGGCAGAGAATACGTACCAGGCTAAGGTCATAGCGCCAAATCTACTTCGAGTTCTCGGTATATCTCAATTCAATGCATCTCTTCGAGTTCTAGAACTCGGTTGTGGTCAGGGATATTTTTTAAAACAAATACTCGATAGTACAGCTAAGTCTGCATCTGCACAGCTTGAAGGTGTTGATGTGGCAGGTGAGTTGTTGGATATAGCACGTACAGAATTGGGTAGCAGTGTGTCCCTGGTGCATACACCTGCTTCAAAGTTAACACATCTCAAAGATCAGAGTGTTGATATTGTATATTCTGTGTTGGCATTACAAAACATGAATGACCTCGACGCGGTTATGTCTGAGGTTAAGCGAGTGTTGAAGCCAAAAGGTAGAGTTGTTGCGGTGCTGAATCATCCAGCGTTTCGTATCCCAAAACAGAGTGATTGGTACTATTCAAATGACCGTAAAGCGCAAGGGCGGGTAGTATATACATATATGAGTGATAAGAAATTCGCGATTGATATGCATCCGGGACAGTCGGCTGCAGGTCTTAAGAAAGAAGAGACATTCTCTTTCCATCACCCACTGCAGTACTATTCAAAAGTCTTTTCAAAGTATGGTTTTTGTATTGTCAAAATAGAAGAATGGTTGTCTCATAAAGAAAGTGAGGAGGGGCCAAAGAAAAGAGCTGAAGATGAATCTCGAAAAGAAATACCTATGTTTATGATGCTTGAGATTCGTCGCTTTATGG
>CAYRJE010000013.1:1723-5420 GCA_964424465.1 uncultured Candidatus Saccharibacteria bacterium | reverse complement strand
GGTACATGTTCAGACTTATCCGATATATTATCTATTTCTTCCTGATTATGGGGTGTCTATTTGTCCTAGATAGATACGTGATAGGAGAGCGTCATTGGGGTATTAGTGTGCGTGAGTATATTTCAAATATAAAGAATGGAGATATTGTTAGCGGTGTAGGTGCTATTGATTTGATTGGAGGTCTGGGCTCTGATACTGCTTCTTCGACTGATACTAAGAAACCTGTCATTAATTCGGTAGTAAAATCTACAAATACGGAGAATCCTCTTAGTGTCTCAGGTATTATAAAATACACAAACATAGAAAGGACAAAGCTAGGTTTGAAACCTTTAACATTGCAACCAAAACTAACAACATCTGCCATCAAGAAAGTTGATGATATGCTTGAACGACAGTATTTTGAACACGTTTCGCCTCAGGGTGTGAGTGTTGCTGATCTGGTACGTGATGTTGATTATAAGTTTGAAGTCGTAGCAGAAAATCTTGCTCTTGGAGATTTTGGTACAGATCAGAAGTTGGTACAAGCATGGATGAATAGTCCGACACACAGGGCAAATATATTGAATCCACGTTTTATTGAAATAGGTGTTTCAGCTGCAAATGGTGAATATAAAGGCAATAGACAATGGTTGTTTGTTCAACACTTTGGTAAACCTTTACCGGATTGTCCTAAGACAGACACTCAACTTAAGCAGACTATTGATACTGAAAAGTCGGATCTTGAGAAAGAGGAGCGTCTATTACAAGATATGGCGAGCGAGATTGAAAATAGCCCAAATCAAAATACAAACGGAGATTTCCTGCAAAAATACAACACTCGTGTTGCATCGTATAACTCTAGATTGAGTGCGCTGAAGAAGAACGTTGAAATATATAATGCGCAGGTGATTGCATATAATACATGCTTGGGTCAGTAGTTAGTCTGTGCTCGGGCGACGTAAACTCTAGAAGAATATAAATACAATTCCTGCTACATAAGGCAGAAGTCTTCCAGCTCTAAACATCAGCAGTGCAAATTCATCACGTTCTGTAACATGTTTATAGAACATGCTCTCAGTCGATATCTCTATGAGGCTACACCCAACACGACTAATAAATAAAGTTGCGAGGAGTAGTATGAAGCTTGTCTGCATGCCTAGGCTTGGTGGAACTACAGCCGCTGCTATAGTAAAAATAATTGTTATGATAATACCCCAGATAAATAGTTGCTTCTCATTATGTTTCTGATCTTCGATTTTGCCAAAAGGTATTTGTATAAGTACAAAAGGAGTTAGTATGGCGGCAAGTAATAATCCGATATGATCCCATTCAAAACCAAAATAATGATGTAGATAAATAGGTAGCATTACACCTGTGACACCGTAGTAGAGATGAAGTGTACATTGCACAATAAATGATTTCCTGTCTAATGGATCAGACCAAAACTTACCCAAACGACTCCACAGGCTTATATGCTCTAGAGTTGCAGAGTTTGTCATGGGTATAACCTCAGTTTCATCTGTAGGATCCTGTATATATGAAGAGATTAATATAATGAATGGAATCAATAGAAAGAATGAAATGATGTATGTAATGGGTAGTGTATTTGTGGCTAGTGCACTGAGTAATATTGGCACTACAACAAAAGGCGTATTCCAAACTGTAAGATAAATACCTCGACCTTTACCTCTATCCTCAATATGTGTGTAGTCTTCAAACAGTTTGTCTAAGTTAAATAATATGTAAGGGGTTACACAATGATGCAGTGTAAATGCGCATATGTAGAGCGGATATATGTATTCTGCAGGAACAATCTGTAATGTTGTTGCAGTATACATAGCTGCCAAACAGAGTAGTTCTAATATTGTAGCTAGGTAGATGCGTGCTTTAGTTCTTGTTGATCTTGGGTGGTATTTTGCGAGCAGTCCATACACACTGATACCAAACAGTGACGCCATTGCGTAGACAACCATGACGTTATATGTACTCAGTCCAAAAAATTCTGTCATTATGGATGAGTTTGTAAAATAGACAAAGACGTAGTGAAGTCCTAAAAAGAAAATAGAAATATAGAGAGCTGTCTGCACTCGCAGAGAAAGATATCGTTGCATGAGTAAAAGTATAACATGAGGGAGTGGGGAATATGAAAATTGGGTAAAATAAAAACCCGCAGCGAATTGGGAGAGTTAGTTGTTACACGTTCTCTCTTGATTCGCATTGGGTCGAGGGGGGGGGTGTTATTCGGTGGCCGGGGGATCTTCGGCAGTCGGCGGTTTCGGGAGAATCATGTCCATATAGGACACAATCCTGTCCATCGGTGAGCTGGTGCTGCTTCCTTGAAACATTTTGCCGAACTCATCGTACCGACTTGCGACAGTCTCCAATGAATCGTCGAAATAGATCGGGATCGGGAATTTTGAGAGGGTATTGAAGCGGATAAACCGCAAAGGAGTTTTGTCCCGGTCCTCGGCCTTCCGAGGTCTGACGTAGCTGACAATCTCTTGGATTGCGGCTCCGAGGAGTGTCGGCGTCACCTCCTCTTTGATGTGGAAGCATAGTGTCCCGGTTCGGGTGTCGATGTGCAGTGTGCTGTGGGTTAATGCGGTAGCAGGTGTCATATCAGAAGGTTTGGTTGTGTTAGAGCGTCAGTGCCCATAACATATAGTATTATACCATATACACATATAAAGTCAAGCTTTATTCTGTTATACATCATACGGTCTGTATTGACCTGGGAGGGTGCTATATAGATAGAAAAACCCCTTGCAAAACCTACAAAATATAGTATACTCAGCCTATTATGGTAAACCACATGAGACACACACGAGGTCATACTCGTAACCGACGAAGTCACCACGCTCTAGAAGCAGTATCTTTAGTATTATGTTCAAACTGCGGACAGCCAGGACTAAAACATGTTCTTTGTAAGAACTGCGGATACTTTAAAGGTAGATTAATTATAGATAAAACTGCTAAAATAGATAAGAAAGCTGTAAAAGCTCAAAAAGCAACAGCTGGAAGTAAAGCGTAATACACTTTAAGTTCTACGCGTTACCAGATCATTTGAAATTCTTATAAAAAATATTATGGCTAGCAGACATCAATCTCGAATACTCGTCTTGCAATCTCTCTATGAGATTGATTTTAGAGGTCTTAATCCGAACGCATTCGAGGAAGTGTTAACTCATAATATTAAAGAATTTTCTCATGACGAGCCTGATCTTGTATATACCAAAGCGTTGCTTGATGGTATTCTCAAAAAGAAAGATGAGATAGATGCAGTGATTGTAAAAGCTGCACCTGAATGGCCTTTGGATAAGATAGCTTCAGTTGATCGTAATGTACTTCGACTTGGATTGTATGAACTTATGTATGCAGATAAGAAAGAGGTTCCGGCCAAAGTAGCTATTAATGAAGCTATCGAAATTGCTAAGTTTTTCAGCGGAGACACTTCTGGAAAATTTATCAATGGCGTACTCGGAGCTGTGTATCGAGATATATATGGAGAAGATGATAAACATGCCAAATCAGATGCTCCTGCACGAAAAGTAAAGAAAGAGTTAACAGAAGAAGAGAAGGCTGCATTGCCTATACAAAAGCTTATTGGCTCTATCGTATATGGTGTAGACGGAGATAATATATATCTTGCACTTGTGCATGACGTGTTTGGCTTCTGGACAATTGCTAAAGGTAAATTCTTAGATGATGAGACAGCTGA
>CAYRJE010000013.1:0-1713 GCA_964424465.1 uncultured Candidatus Saccharibacteria bacterium | reverse complement strand
GAATCGGCTTCTAAACGTAAAGTTCTTGAGGAGTTAGGCATCGATTCAGAATATGTAAAAGATATTGATTCAAGTGAATATATCGCTTCACATCCAGAATTGAAAAAAATAAAGAAACAGGTGCAATATGTGTTAGCGAAAGCTGACTATGTACCACTCTTGGCCAAGAAAGAAGGCGGTCTCAAAGATGCTGCTTGGTTTAAAGTGGAAGCCATTCTCGATCTCAACATGTACGATGACATGAAGCCAATATTGGCAAAAGCTATACATATGATCAGTGAGGTGACTGAGCAATCAAAATAATACAAGTAGCCTATGATTAATACAGAAAAATTTAAAGAAGTAGCACAGAATCTCGGTATATCATTCAAAGATATAAATCTTCTGGCTAAAGCTTTTACACATAGATCGTATTTAAATGAGCATCGAAATTCTGGTCTCGAACATAATGAACGCCTTGAATTTCTAGGTGATGCAGTGCTCGAATTGGTAGTAACTGATCATTTGTACAGAACATATCCTAAAAAACCAGAAGGTGAGATGACTGCTTTGCGTTCTGCTTTGGTAAATGCACAGACATTGTCTGAGGTTGCTTTAGAAATGGGATTAAATGAGTATCTTCTTCTTTCAAAAGGTGAAGCTAAAGATACAGGCAGAGCACGACAATATATCTTAGCCAATACAATTGAAGCGTTGATCGGTGCATTATATCTTGATCAAGGGTATGAAGAGGCTCAACGTTTTATACATAAGAACGTACACTCTCTACTTGATGACGTTATAGAGCAAAAGAAGTTTATTGATTCAAAAAGTAAATTCCAAGAGTTGGCACAAGAGCATGTTGGTGCAACACCTCGGTATGAGTTATTAAAAGAATTTGGTCCAGATCACGATAAACTATTCACAGTTGGTGTGTTTCTTGGTGATACACATATTGCGACCGGTGAAGGAAAATCAAAACAAGAAGCAGAAACTCAAGCAGCATACAAAGGTTTGGTTGCAAAAAAATGGGCCTAGATTCATTCTATGTTTCCTTGCAGTGGTGAGAACTTTCTTTAATTTTTCTTAAGGTTGTATTTGATAGAATCTAAAACGTGCACTCACACTATGGTTGCACATTTTATTCTAATACATAGTAATATATACATATGAGAGTATTGCTTATAGAGGATGATATTGATCTATGTAACGCTTTAACAGAGTGTTTATCAGTTGAAGGTATTGTTGCTGATATGTGTAATGAGGGTGATACAGGATCGTATATTGCTCGTACAAACAAGTATGATGTGTTGGTTATAGACAATATATTGCCAAAGAAAAATGGTCTCGAAGTGTGTAAGGAGTTGCGTGCGGCTGGTATTAAAACTCCAATACTTGTCATGTCTGTGCATGGGGAGATTGATACAAAGGTTCAGTATCTGCAATCTGGTGCCGATGATTATATATCTAAACCTTTTTCCATATCTGAATTTGTTGCACGTATTAAAGCCCTAACACGGAGACCGTATGATATTATGGATCCAATTATAACTATTGATGACTTGACCATTGATACGTTGACACAAACTGTGTCAAAGGCTGGTAAGCAGATTTATATGACGCGCAAAGAGTTTATGATATTGGAACAAATATCCAAAAAACCAGGACGTGTTGTCAGTCGTGCAGATATAATGGATCATGTGTGGGAGCGTGATTTTGATCCATTCTCAAACA
>CAYRJE010000012.1:5556-15981 GCA_964424465.1 uncultured Candidatus Saccharibacteria bacterium | reverse complement strand
CATTAGGAAAATTTATCAACTACGTTATGTGGGATGGTAAAAAAGTAACTGCTCGAGGTGTTATTTATGACATGCTTGATGTTATTGCAGAGAAAGCTAACACAGAAAATCCTCTAGAGGTTTTTGATACTGCTATTAAAGCTGTATCACCTCAAGTTGAGGTTCGATCACGACGAGTTGGAGGAGCAAACTATCAGGTTCCTTACGAAATCCGACCAGAGCGAAAGACATTTTTGGCTATGACATGGATTATCGGCGCCGCTCGAAATAAAAAAGGAAAGCCTATGCACTTAAAACTTGCAGATGAGATTTTGGCTGCAATGAAAGGTGAAGGTGAGGCGATGAAGAAACGAGAGAATACACATAAAATGGCTGAGGCTAACAAGGCCTTTGCTCATATGGCGTGGTAACAACTTTGTCATAATTTTTAGGGTTCCAGTCCTCGTCGCCGGCAGCGGCTCCTGTGGAGGAACCTAAAAATTATTTCTCAGTCAAGAAAATACGTTATAATCTGATTTATAAAAACAAAATTTAAAAATATAATTAATATATGCAACGAGATTATCCACTAGAGCGAACACGAAACTTTGGAATCATCGCCCACATCGACGCTGGAAAAACAACAACTTCAGAACGTATTCTGTATTACACAGGTATGTCACACAAGATTGGTGAGGTGCACGATGGTGAAGCTGTAACAGACTGGATGGAACAAGAGCAAGAGCGAGGTATTACAATTACTGCTGCTGCGATCACATGTTTTTGGAATCCAACATACATGGGAACTGACAAGTCTATAATGCATCGATTTAACATTATCGATACTCCAGGACACGTAGACTTTACTGTAGAAGTAGAGCGATCACTCAAAGTTCTTGATGGTGCTGTTACTGTATTTGACGGTGTAGCTGGAGTAGAGCCTCAATCAGAAACTGTATGGCGACAAGCTGACAAATACCACGTTCCTCGAATTTGTTTTATTAACAAACTAGACCGAACAGGAGGCTCATTTGAGCGATCATTTAAATCAATCATCGATCGATTGAGTAAAAATGCTGTTCGAATGCAAATCCCTATGGGAGAGGAGGATAAAATGGCCGGAGTTATTGATCTTCTAAAAATGAAAGCATATACATTTGAAGGAGACATGGGTAACAAGATCATTGAATCTGAAATCCCTGCAGAATTCCTAGATGAAGCTACAAAGCGTCGAGCTGAACTTGTTGAAAAAGCAGTTGAGCAAGATGAGGCATTGATGAATGCATACCTAGATGGAAAAACAGATTTTGATATTAAAGAACTTAAGGCTGCTATTCGAAAAGGAACTCTTTCAAACAGTCTATTCCCAGTGTTCACAGGAACTGCTTTGAAAAATAAAGGAGTACAACTTATTCTTGACGCTGTGATCGAATATCTTCCATCACCACTTGATGTACCACCAATCAAAGGTACAAACCCAGATACAGGAGAGGAAATGGAACGAAAATCTTCAGATACAGAGCCATTTTCTGCGCTTGCATTTAAACTACAAAACGATCCATTCGTAGGACAACTTACATTCTTCCGAGTATACTCAGGAACAATTGAAGCTGGTTCATATATCTACAACTCAACAACAGGAAACAAAGAGCGACTAGGACGAATCGTACGACTTCAAGCTAACAAACGAGAAGAGGTAAAGAAAGTGTTCGCCGGAGAAATTGCTGCAGCTGTAGGTCTTAAAGAAGCCCTAACATCACACACATTCTGTGATGAGAGTAATCCTATTTTTCTTGAAACAATTAAATTCGCTGAGCCTGTGGTTTCTCTATCTATTGAACCAAAGACAAAGGCTGATCAAGAGAAAATGGGTATCGCTCTTAAGAAACTGGGAGATGAAGATCCAACTTTCCGAGTTACATCAAACCCTGAGACAGGACAAACTCTTATCGCTGGTATGGGAGAGTTGCATTTGGAAATCATGATCGACCGTATGAAACGAGAGTTCAACGTAGAAGCTAACGTAGGTCAACCTCAAGTGGCCTACCGAGAAACTATTACTGCTGCAGTAAACGATGTTGAATATAAGTATGCTAAGCAGTCAGGAGGTAAGGGACAATATGGACACGTTCGAATCAACCTTAAACCACTTGAAGATGTTGTAGAAGGAGCAAAGATTCCTAAAAACGTACACCGAGAGCCAGGATTCGAGTTTATCGATTCTATTAAAGGAGGTGTTATTCCAGGAGAATTTATTCCAGCTGTACAGAAAGGAGTTCGAGAGGCCATGGATCGAGGTATTGTTGCAGGATTCCCACTAACAGGAGTGTCTTGTGAGCTTACATATGGTTCATACCACGATGTTGACTCATCAGAAATTGCCTACAAGATTGCTGCCTCACAAGCATTCCAAGATGGAGCTAAACGAGCACGACCAGTAATCATGGAACCTATTATGCGCGTAGAGGTAGTTGTTCCAGAGAAATTCATGGGAGACGTAACAGGATCATTGTCAGCTAAGCGAGGTCAAATAGAAGGAATGGAAGACCGAGGACTTAACAAGGTTATCCGAGCTATGGTTCCTCTTTCAGAAATGTTTGGTTATACAACTCAACTACGATCTATGACTGAAGGACGAGGATCAAACACTATGGAATTCGCTAAATACGAAGCTGTACCACCAAACGTAGAGAAGACTATTGTTGACGCGCGTAAGTAATTAATATAAAAATATAGTATAAATAAATAACATGCCAATAACATCATCAGCAAAAAAAGCTCTACGTTCAGGTGAGCGAAAAAAGGTTTTCAACCTGCGAAGAACAAAAAAAGTGGAAGATGCAGTGAAAGCTGTAAAGAAACTTGTCAAAGAGGGTAAAGTAAAAGAGGCGAATGCGCTTCTTCCAAAAGCGTATCAAGCACTTGATAAAGCTGCTAAAGGTAACACCATTAAAGATGGTGCTGCAGCTCGAAAAAAATCAAGATTGAATGCGTTGGTTAAGAAGGCTGCTGTTAAGTAGTTTTAAAAAAGAAAACCCACTGAAAGGTGGGTTTTTGTATTGATATATAAGGGTTTTTTGATGGTGTGTTATGCGGTGGTAGTGTACTTGACATGTGATGTAATCAGGTGTATAATATGTATGTAGAACCTTGAAATATAACGATTTGAGCTGGAATATATGGGTATTTTACGAATTACATATATATGCCAGCTCAAATTCCAGAGGGCTGTGTCTAAGCGCCGAAAGGCAAAATAAATTTAATCTAATCAGATCTGGAAGAATACTATTGTTATAAGACTATGAAAGAAAAAAAAGTTGTGACCTTTGCCCAGCGCCTCAAGTTTTCTATCCAGGCATTCCTCCGTACCTGGAGGAGCGACTTCCCTCACAAGGGGAGTATGGCAGGTACCAACATCTCGTATCTACCAGATGGAACTCCAGCCATATCTCTCGGCGAAGCAATTCGCCGTGGTGCATGGGTCGAGGAGGGCGAAGTGCCCTTGGTCCACTGGAATTGGAATTGCCAAGTACGGATGAGGAAAGGAGGGGAGTTTTGTGACATTAACACGATGCGTAAACCGTATCGGTCGTAGCGCCCCCCCACCTTCACCCCCCCACCACACATGTCCTACCAAGGACCTCTGTGCGGTGGGGTTTTTTTATTACCATTTCACCTCACCAACAACCCACCATACTTCTTAATCCTCGCTTTCAAATTATCATCAAACGTCAATATGTGATAATCCCGAGACAGATACAGTAGTAGAGTATCAACATATGACAATCCTTCCGCAGTAGGGGAGTTAAATAATTTCAAAACTTCTCGATTGTATTCATAGAACAAGCGAATAGTTATCTGAGATTCATTGGTTGCGTAGTTCGTGAAATGATTCATCACATTAGTCAGTTTCTTATTCTTTAATACAGTGATAGTCTCGTAAAAAACAATATCAGGTATTGTTTGTTCTTGCAGATATAGATATTCAAAGCCGATAGCCTTATTGTGGCCACTGTCTTTTATACTTAGATAGGCAATCCAAACACTACTATCGATGATGATATTTTTATATTCCATATACTATTTTATCTATATCGTTACTCATATTAGGATCTCCACCATCAAACTGCATCTTTCTAAGGTCTTCCAGTGTCCAAATCTTTCTTTCTACAGCAGGGGATATAAGGACAAGATCTTTGTCTTGATTGGTAATCATAATCTTTTTACCTGTTTCGTTGATCTCGTCGTTGTAAGATGTGTAATGCCGAAGATACTCACGTATAGATACACGTTTGATATTGTCTTTTGTAAAAGTGGGCAGTTTTTTAACCTTAGTCTTCATATGGGTAAGTATAAGGAGGACTGTGTATATTGTCAAACAATTTGTTTGACAAACGCATGGGTAATCGAGGGGTATTATATAGGTATTGACATAGAACTATAATATGGTATAATATACATATAGAACCTTGAAATATAACGATTTGAGCTGGAATATATGGGTATTTTACGAATTACATATATATGCCAGCTCAAATTCCAGAGGGCTGTGTCAAAGCCGAAAGGCAAAATAAATCTAATCTGATCAAATCTGGAAATACAATCGCTATAATATGAAAAAATCTGTCTCTGAAGAAATCAAAGAAGCTCAGCGCAATGCAGCGTTCCGCCGGGGCAACGGCGACATGTCCGCACAGGCCTTCTGGCCTTGTCGTGAAATCGACGGTGCAACGTATGATGATGAGGAGGGTTGGGATCTACAAGACCTGCCTACCGGATGGACCCTCGGGCCGATCTTGCAGTGTATTCACTCTGGAGATACATCGCACGCGACACTGATCACGTCTATGTCTCAGATCCCAGGCGATAACCTTCGTGAGGTCCTGTTGGCCTGGTCTCGCGGAGATTTTCTCCAAGACCGTCTGGCAGTGTGGACACCCTCTGAAGAAGATGTCTTGGAACTCCAAAAAGAGTTTCCTGGATTGAGGTGGTAATAACACCACACTCACCACCCCCTTTCGTAGAAGTCTGCGATTGCGGGGTGTTTTTTTATATTCAGCCTCCATGTATGATATATTTTATATATGGTGGAATCATTCAATCCAAATAAACAAGAGCTAGGGGATGCATCAACCAGTCCAAGTGAGGAATTATTCCAGCACGTACCTATTCCATTTATGGAGGGCTATGAATTATATATAGGCGGTGGGGAAGTGTATGATGAACACAGGAGAGAAATCAAATGTGTGCATATATGGAAAGACGATGGGACGATGGAAAAGGATGGCAATGATGGAACAAAAGAATTGACAGGTGCAGGTTTCTACAAAGTTATGAATTTCGTAGAAACAGAACTCAAATCAAGAGGTATTCGAAAGTTTTCAATAGTCGCTAGTGATGATCAGAGACAGCGAGTATTTGAGAGTTGGGCTATAAGGCGAGGTTGTACTATTGAAGAACGAATAAATTGGTACGATAAACCTGTGAAAGTCGTCACTTTCCCAGATCATTTTTCTACCTCTCCTTCTGCGGATCTATAATCTTCAACCTGTCTCTATCATACTGTTTAGCTACTGCCATTATAGTGTCTTTTATCTCTAGAGGTCTAGGGACTTCTCTAAACAAGAAACGTTGTTCAGGGGCACCGGTCTGAACCTCCACGTTTCCAAAGTTAAAGTATGATTGTATTATACCGTTTGTTCGTACTGATATATCTTGAATAGATTCCAAGTGTAACTCAGACACTTTTCGACGAAATAGTGCGAGTTGCATTGAGTCAATTACACGTTGATCTGTCACAATCCATACATCGAGTGAGTGCATGGTCAATTTATAGAATAATCCGAACCACAAGAGCATAATATATATAACCCACGCTAAGCCAAATATTTCAGCTAGTTTAAATTCAAGTATCCATTTTGCCCCAAGCATTACAATAAATATTGGAATAATACTGAAAAAGATAAATCCCAGTGTCGGTGCCAGAAGTACCCACCAATGTCTGCGAGTAAATACTTTTACTTCTTCATGCTCTTTTCTACCTTCAAAGGAAAGATGTGTGTTGGTTAGAAAATTAAATAAACCTTTTTTTGAATCCTCAGTCTCTATGATTATTGGTTCTGGTGGCATATGAGATTATTGAATTTGAATAAGTAACATCACTACGAAACCTGTGAGGAGTAGTGAACCTAATAATAGTATTAAAGCCAAGAAGCGTGGATGTGATCCAATTCCGAAACGTATAAGGTGATATAGCAAAATAAAAATACCCACCCAATATCCCAGAAGGAATACTGAAGTGAGTAATTCTACAAATGGTAGGGTCTCTAAGTTCATGGACTTAGTATACCACATTCTTGTATCTCCACTCTTATCGTCTTTTACCGTCCTAGAGCTTTTTTTCCTGCAAATACTGCCTTTTTGCCTAGTTGCTCCTCGATTCGGAGTAACTCATTGTATTTACCAACTCTATCTGTTCGACAAAGAGATCCTGTCTTGATTTGTCCGCATCCTGTACCAACCACGAAGTGTGAGATGGTTGTGTCCTCAGTCTCTCCTGATCGGTGTGAGATGATGGCTGTCATGCCAGCTTTGTGGGCCATCTTTACTGCTTTGATAGTCTCAGTTACTGTCCCGATTTGATTTAGTTTGATGAGGATAGAGTTTCCAGCTTTAATGTCGATACCTCTTTGTAGTCGTTCGATATTTGTCACGAACAAGTCATCTCCGACAATTTGTACTTTCATGCCACATTGTATTGAAAATAGTTTGTATCCTTCCCAGTCGTCCTCTGAAAAAACATCTTCGATAGATACGATAGGGTATTTCTTTAACCATTCAGCATAGAAAGCGACCATTTCTGGTGTAGACAATGTTCGGCCTTCACTTGCAAGTTCATATGTTCCATTTTTACTTTCTCCTACTACACTGTCAGCTCCAGCTTTATACAACTCTGTTGAAGCGGCATCGATGGCGATAGCTATGTCTGTGCCAGGTTTATACCCAGCTTTTTTGATTGATTCGATTATTACTTTCAACGCGTTTTCATTGTTTCCAAGTGATGGTGCAAATCCACCTTCGTCACCTGTAGCTGTTGCAAGATCTTGATCATGTAGATTCTTCTTTAGAGCGTGAAAAACTTCAGCTCCCATTTGCAATGCTTGTGACCAGCTTTTTGCACCGACAGGCATAATCATGAACTCTTGAAGATCTGTTGATTTTTCTGCATGCTTACCACCGTTTAGAATGTTCATCATAGGTAGAGGGAGTGAAAGAGGTTTACCTGTTTTAGCTATATCAGCAAAATATCGATATAGAGGTTTTCCTTTTGATTTGGCAGCGGCGTGGGCGAAGGCTAGGGAAATGCCGAGAATAGCATTTGCCCCAAGTTTGCCTTTGTTGTGTGTACCGTCCAATGTGATCATTGCAGTATCAAGTGTGTCTTGAGTAAAAGTTTTATTTGCTAAAGCTTTTCTTAATACTGTGTTGACATGAGATACAGCTTTTAATACGCCTTTACCTCCATATCGTTTCTTGTCACCATCTCGTAACTCAACAGCTTCATATGATCCTGTTGATGCTCCTGATGGTACAGCGGCTCGTCCCATTGATCCATCTTTTAGAAATAGATCAACTTCGACTGTAGGGTTTCCTCGTGAGTCTAATATCTCTCTTCCGATTACGTTCTTAATAGTAAATCCTCCGATTACTGGTTTTGGTTTAGCTGATTTTGCTTTCATTGTTTGAATGAGCCTATGTGGCTTTTATTATAAATAATAACGTATATATGGTATCATAAAAGCTGAATACATATGCGAAATATAAAGATATTTAGTTTAATATTGTGTCTAGGATATGCTTTTTTCAGTACGGCAAGGGTGGAAGCTGTCGGTATTCCGTTTGGTGGTATTGTGACTGTATTTAGACCTTGTCTTACAGGTGTTGGTTTTCAGATTATTGTAGTTCGACCACCGGGTATTGTGTTGCCTCTGACTTGGTATCCTGGTACACCTATGTTTGCCAAGTATATGCCGTTTCCGGGACATTTTCTATTAGGGAAATTTGCTCCAGGTGGCTTTTGTGATGGATTCCCCTCAGTTGGCACCATACTGTATATGGGTACCTCTTAAGAGATTTTTATGATATTGTGTATGTACATTTACACAATATGTCTTTATTTCACAAGCTAAAACAGAAAAATATGCACAGGCCGCTCTTTGTGCTTGCGCCTATGGCAGATGTAACTGATATAGCTTTTCGAACAGTTATACAAGAGGCGGGTAGTCCAGATGTGTTTTGGACTGAATTCGTATCAGCTGATGGTCTTGTACGTGCCACATCACAAGGTAAATATAAGCTTAAGAAAGATTTATTATTTACAGAAGAGCAATGTCCTATAGTTGCGCAACTTTTTTCAGCAACACCAGATCATATGAGGCAGGCTGTGCGTATGTGTTTAGAGATGGGTTTTGATGGGGTTGATATTAATATGGGTTGTCCTGATAAAACCATTGAAAAACAAAAGTGTGGGGCTGCAATGATTAAACATCCAGAACTGGCCAAAGCTGTTATACAGGCCGCTAAAGAGGGTGCGACAGTCGACGGAGTGCGAAAGATGGCTATATCAGTTAAAACACGTGTGGGGTACAATCAGGTCGAATTAGACACCTGGATACCTATACTGCTTGATGCGGAAGTCGATTTGATCACTATTCATGCACGGACTCGAAAAGAAATGTCTAAAGTTCCCGCCAATTGGGATTATGTACGTAAGGTGGTTGAGATGCGAGATGTTTGGGCGCAAGCTCATCCGGAAAAGCTTGCTCCTCTTATTTTTGGTAATGGAGATGTAGAGACTGTAAAAGATGGATATGAAAAAGCTAAGATCAGCAATGCAGACGGAGTTATGGTTAGGCGTGCCATGTTTGGTAATCCTTGGTTTTTCAGAGACATAGAGAATCCAGATAATCCTAAGGAGGTAACTAAGCAGGAAAGAATTATGGTGTTGGCTCGTCAAACAGAGCTTTTTGATAAATATCTTGGTGATACCAAGTCCTTTGCACTCATGAAAAAGTTTTTCAAGACGTTTATGAGTCATTTTGATGATGCTCATACAATACGAGCAAAGATCATGGAAATGGAGACAGCAGGGGAGGTGGTGACATATTTACGGTCGGAATTAGAATCTGGATTATAGGTACGGCGCTTTTTACATTGTGACCCTTGTGGCCATTTGCTACAATACTATCCATATGTCACCTCTCTATATCTAAAATATAGACCTGAGACATTCGACCAGATTGCCGGACAAGACCATATCGTGAAAGTGCTAAAGGCTGCTGTTGAGCAAAAAACACCTCACCATGCATACCTATTCACAGGGACTCGAGGGGTGGGAAAGACTTCGATCGCACGTATTTTTTCTCGAGCGCTTGGAGTTGAGACAGAAGATATATATGAGATCGATGCAGCATCATATACAGGAGTAGATAACATTCGTGAGTTAACGGAAAGTGCGATGACACTACCATTTCGTTCACCGTACAAAGTTTATATTCTCGATGAGGTACACATGTTGTCAAAAGCGGCCTTCAATGCCTTCCTCAAGGGCCTAGAAGAACCACCAGCACATGTTATATACATACTTGCCACAACTGAGTTAGGCAAATTACCTGACACTATAGTCTCACGGTGTGAATTACATACATTTAGAACTCCTACTGTAGATATTTTGAGTAAAGTGGTTACGTCTGTAGCTAAAAAGGAAGGGTATGACATAGACACCGACGGTATTAGATTGATAGCTATGACAGGCGACGGTTCATTTCGTGACACATTGGGTGCATTGCAAAAAGTGATGAATGCAGCAGAGGGTAAAGAGGTCGGTTTAAAAGAAATAGAATCAATAGTTGGAGTCCCTAAGCTTGAACTTATAGGTCAGCTTGTTGAGGCTGTGATTGCTGCCTCAGGTAAACAAATGGCATTGTTGGATAGTATACGAAATACTAATACAGATGGGAAAATCGTTTATGATTTGTATGTAGAGACGTTGCGAGAGAAGTTACGTGATACCACTCTCTCTGATGAGGAAAAAGGTAGGGTGATCAAAGCATTGTCTCATTCATTGGAACAATATCGACACTTGCGTTTCGTCGATCCTCTTACGCTTCTTGAGGTTGTGGTACAATAATCAACATGAAAAATAAATTAATTTTTACAGTGTGCTTTATTCTTTTGTGCGCTGTATCTGTTTCAGCACAGGCTGCCACATCAACATGCAATGCCAGCCATAAAAGAAGTATTACAAAAACAACAGTTGTCAGATTTCAACAATGGAGCTACTAAGATATTTACCGAGTATACTGATATTAATTTTGATATACTAATCCCACCGAAAAAGGAAAAAATAGAAACAATTAACAAGTACTTAAAGAATGAAAATACAGC
>CAYRJE010000012.1:0-5546 GCA_964424465.1 uncultured Candidatus Saccharibacteria bacterium | reverse complement strand
GAGTATAATCTAATAATGACTGTCTTAAGACAAGAGGGTATTACGGCGTCAACTTGGTCTAATGGTGTGGCACAATTGCAGAAGAAATATAATCTGCAAGTTACATCAGCGTTAGGTCCACAAACTCGAGCTAAGATAAACGAGTTACATAAGAAATATTGCTCTGCAACTACTATCACAGCGTCTTCTACACCTTCAGCTACATCAACAGCCACTTCTACAATAGTACCGGCAGTTTCTTTAGTGTATCCTTCAGAACCGTATAGAATAGAACTCTTGGGTCCTGAAGCTGGTAACAACTTTGAACAAGGTAATGGGCGAGAGTTCTTTATGACTTGGACAAGTAAGAATATGAAACCAACTGACGATGTTGTTGTGGAATTACTTGGAGAAAACTATGACTCTGTGATCCGAACCTGGAAGACTAAGAACACAGGCAGGTTCACTTTGAATAGTTCAGAATTAGATGAACTACCTATAGGATATTTCAATATACGAGTGCGATATTTCTGTAACTCAGATACTATACCATGTGCTGAAGATGAGACATCAGGAGCATTTTCTATATACCCTAAGACTGGCTATGTTGCAGGTCTTCTCCATATAGCTACAAAGTTATCCGGTAAGGTATTTGACCTAAATGAGTCATCAAATATTCCGATATTGTGGTATACATACACTGGTCCTACAGAGTATTACGCTGTGTATCTAGGAAATGTTGTTTTAGGTAAAGAGGTTTTTGTTAAGAATACTCAGCAGGGTGGTGCTGGTATTAGCTATACTGATGTTAAATTGTTGAAAAAAGATATGACAAAGAGTGAAGATCAAATAAAAAATGCATATTATGTAAAAGTTAAGGCGATGAAGAGAAGTCCTAATAATGACAAGGAAATAGTACTCAAAGAGACAACAAGCGGACAGTTTGGTATTAGAAAATAATTATAGATAAGTCTCGGAAAAATTAAAAAAAACCACAACGAAGTAATACCTAGTTGTGGTTTTTATATGTTAGAATTTAAACTACTATGAAAAAAATAATATTTGCATGTTTGGTTGTGCCTACTATGTTCATAAGTCTGGCCGCATTTGCCGATACAGCAGAACAAATTATAATTGACGCAGCCAAAGCGACTATTGAGCAAGCTAGAAAGGATGGATCGGCAGTAGTATTTACTTCAAATAATGCTGTTAAAACTATGTATACAGCAGGGTATCAATCACCACAGATGGAATCGTACCAGTCTGAGGTGTATTTAAACCTTGCGTCACTACGATATCAGGCCGAGGTGTATCATTCGATGAAAAATAATTATGGCGCAGCAACGAATTCTTGTTCTCAGGGGATATTTGCTGAGAGTGGTAAGAATGGTGGTTTAAAATCTATAATTTCCAACATATTCAAACAAACAAAGACTGTGTCTTGTGTTGCTGCGGCTTCTTCTAAAACAAACCTTGGTGATGCGTGGATGGTCATAGCCAAGAGTGATAATAAATTTATGTGCGTAGATAGTAGTGGGTCAGTCATGCTTGTTGGTGGTATGGCGCGAAAAGGTATAACACGCTGTAAAGATGCACCCAAGACTCCAGCGACAGTCATGAACTCATCAGTAAAGACAACTTTCATGTTGCAGCCTAAAACTGATGGTACATTTGATTCATCGTACGATATTAAAATGAACAAAATGGGGAATATATCGACATATACCGAAATGACAATAAAAGATATTACGTATAAATTAATTGATAATCACTTCTTGAAGATGCTTACAAGTGAAGCGGGGGCTCCTATTTCTGCCACTGTCACAGCTGCTATTAGAGGTCGGTATGTATCCATACATCAAAACCTCAGTGCTATTGCCTACGCGTATGGAAAATCGTCTACTGAATTACAAAAGACTGTTGATGTAGCATTAAACCCGAAGAGATTTACTGCAGTATATAATAGGACAACAACAACTGGTGAACAGATGTATACAGTTTCTTTGCCTGTGTCGGTGTTGATGCGTATTGCAAGGGGATCTATAGGCTCTGGAGTAGAATCCAGCCCAACCAGTAGTTTGGAAGATGCGATTATGAAATTAGATGTAAAGATTAAAGATGGGTTGATTACTTCCATAACAGCACCGAAACAGGTCTTGAAGTGGAATACTGTTACAGGTACTTTTACTGGATCAGTATAGACGGTCCAAGGATCTGTTCTATCGGCGCCGGATAGTCTTAAAACCATATCTTGTCGAGACTTGCTCACACAATTCAATGTTGGAGAAGAGCAGAAAGCGTATGTGTGTGACGTACGTTCTGTACAGGAAGACCTCGCTGTTCTTAAGCAGAAAGCTGAAGATGTCGTTGGCCAATCTGTTTTGTCTAATATGCGAGTACAGGCTGAATTGTACTATTCAAATATGAACAGCTATGGGCCGACAGTTTCATCATGTTCGGCTGGAATATTTGCTGAAAAAAATGCTGTAGGAGGATTGGGGGATGCGATGTCAAATCTCGGAACCGTTGCGACGGAATTGTCCTGTGTTGCTGGAGGGACTATGAATCAACAGGGTAGTCAGTCTTGGAGAGTATCAGCCCGACTCCAGAGTAGTAAGTATTGGTGTTCAGACAGTACTGGTAATATGACAGAGGTGTCTGCAACTATTCCAACCTATCAACTTACATGTAAATAGATATACGAATAAACCCAAACAAAAAAACCGCTTCTAAGCGATGCTTAGTTGCGGTTTTTTCTTATAGATCATTCTGTATATAGTATAGCAAAACTATATTAATAATTACAATATTTGTATATAATGATTAAAGTAGTATGCGATACGTTAAAAGAAAAATATTTATATTTGTGTTATTGGCTGCTGCGCTGGCATTTGTAAGTGTGGTGCATGTTAAAACATATGCACCGTATGAGATGCAAGTTGCAGCCGACAAGAGTTTTACTATGCATGTACCAGGTGAATATAAAAATTTTGATGATGCAGACTATGTCAGACAAGGATACAACATATCTGGTGATACAGTTATGGGTATGGGTATAGAACATGATAGAGGTATAATCGTAATAAGAAGTGTGCTTGATGACAGGTATCAAAATATTTCAAACGAAGAGTTTTTGGACGAAGTAATCGCACAAAGCCAAGTTGGGCAAAACACAGGTGCGTTAGAGAAAATAATTGCTAATGATATTGTTTTTCTAAAGAATAATAATCATCCTGGTTACGATAGTGTCTATATGACATATCACAACAGCTCAATATATATATTCGCATTCTCTGTAATACAAAGAGAATCACAAGAGCGTTTTGATGAGGAGGTGTATCAGATGTTAAATAGCCTCGTCTTCAATCCTGATCCGGCTGTATAGATTGTGCCAAGGTAGTAAATATAAAAACCACACAAGTCCGTGTGGTTTTTATAGTATATGTCTTAGACCATGAGTACCACTGGGATAATGATAGGTCTTTTGGCAGTTTCTTGGAAAATGAATTTACCAAGCGTGTCCGCGGTTAAGTCTTTAATGTAATCAATATTTGGCGGTCGCATATTGAATGCTGCTCGTTCTATGGTTGTGCGTACAAGAGTTCGAATTTCTCGTAGAAGATCTTGTGATTCTCTCAAATACACAGAACCTCGAGAGATAATATCAGGACTCTTAATCAGTCGTCCTGTAGACGGATTCATCATAGCAACCACCACGAAGATACCATCTTCAGCTAAGATTTGTCGATCTCGAAGGACTACATCTTGAATGTCTCCAACTGTGAATCCGTCCACCATCACAACATTATCGGGAGCTTTAGCTCCAAGTCGTACGAATCGTGAACCTTCGTCTTGAATTTCGAGAATACTACAATCGTCAGGGACGATAATATTTTCTTTTGGAATTCCAAGTTGTTGAGCTAGCTCCGCATGCAACTTCAAGTGATAGTGATTACCGTGCATTGGCATGAAGAATTTTGGTCGGAGTTTTCGGTGTAGCCACTCGATTTCACCTCGATTGGCGTGACCTGTAGCGTGGATATACACATCAGATGTTCGATAGTGCATAATATGTGCACCAAGTCGTGCAATGTTGTCCTTCATCTTCTGAACAACCTTTTCATTTCCAGGAATGATAGATGATGATAGTAGAACGGTATCTCTTTCTGTTAGAGTGACATATTTGTGCTGCTTTGTAGCCATTCGCATCAAAGCTGCGAATTCGTCTCCTTGTGCTCCTGTTGCCAATATAACAATCTTGTCTGGAGCATGATGAGACATTTCTTGAGCGCTAATGATTGTGTTTTTAGCAACTGTCATAACGCCAGCTTGAATCATGATATCGACGTTGTTTTTCATACTTCGTCCTTCTATCACAACTTTCTTGCCATATTTTTCACAAGCTTCTATTACTTTAGCAATACGAAATGCGTGAGAGGCAAACATTCCCATAATCATACGACCTTTCATGGTTCGAACGATTTCATCTAGGTTTGCATGCACAATACTTTCTGGAGTTGAGAAACCAGGGTTTTCGATGTTTGTTGATTCACCAAGTAAAAGCAATACATTTTTGCCATCAAATAGGCTATAGTTTGCTTCTTCATCAGCTGTAGGCACGCCATCAACATGGTCGAGCTTAAAGTCTCCTGGAGTTGTAATCCAACCTTGTGGTGTATCTATGATGATACCCATTGAGTCTGGAATAGAGTGAGTTACTCCGTAGAACTGTACAGATGTTTGTCCAATTTTCAATCGTTCATTGCCTTCAATAATATTGAAGACTAATGGTGGAACATTTGGAAATTCTGACTGTCTCTTCTTCAACATCAGTGATGTTAAGTTTCGAGTATACACTGGTGGCATACCGATTTTCTCAATAATGTAGGGAAGGGCACCGATGTGGTCCAAGTGACCGTGAGTAACAACAAGGGCTCGAACTTTGTGTTTTCGCTCTTCTAGGTATTTTGTGTTTGGCAAAATATAGTCGATACCAGGTGTTGCTTCTTCTTTGAAACGAAATCCTGCATCGATAACAATAATATCGTGCTCGTTTTCAATCACAGTCATGTTCATTCCGATCTCTTCAACTCCACCAAGAGGGATAACACGCCAGTTTCCTGGAGCTACTTCTGGAATAGCTTGTTGCGTTCCTGGTTTTGTCTGAGATGCAGATCCAATCACTGGTCGTGATCGAGGCATACTGTATCGCTTACTAGGCTTTCGGTTTTTAGGTAATGCAGGTTCTGCAGCATTTGAAATATCCTCTTTTTTTGCATTTGGTTTTTTATTCCAAATATCTGGCATTGGAGGTAATGTTGCCGGTTTTTTTGCTTGTACAAAACCATTGCGAGTGAGGTGCTGAATCCTCTTCGTGTGAGAGGTGCTCCAGCAGGTCTCATTGGATCTGGGTGTTTAACTTTAGGTGCAGAAGTAGGTCGATGTTTAGGAATCGGTTTATCACTGTTGTATACCCGTAGTGGTCTAGTAGAAGACTTATTGTCTTTTTCTGAATTCATATATGTATATTTATTTTTTAAATGTAATGTTCGTCGCTAAGGGTGGCT
>CAYRJE010000011.1:12074-16325 GCA_964424465.1 uncultured Candidatus Saccharibacteria bacterium | reverse complement strand
CTTATCCTGGGGCTGGAGAAGGTCCCAAGGGTTTGGCTGTTCGCCAATTAAAAAGTCACGCGAGCTGGGTTCAGACCGTGTAGGTTCCAATGACTGTAGCAATACAAGATTTGGCACTTACACAGTCTGAATCCTCGAGTGTACATAAATACTAATCAAAAACTGTTTAGATTAATCGTATTTGGTTCTACGAGGAGTAGGACCACATTACTGCGGCGGTCATATATGGAAACATATATAGACAATGTTAACTAATTTCGGGAAAATCCTACTGATGAAATGTCAGAGGACAATTCCGAGGGAACTTCGAAAGAGGGCCCGTAGAGACTACACGTTAACCATCTTAACTCACATGCGAAAGCATATAAGAAAGATGAAGATATAGTCCATGCATATAGTAATATATGAAAAACATGCGCAAGACAGGTTGGTCTCCTATCTACTGCAGGCGTTGATATTTGAGGGGATTTGTCTCTAGTACGAGAGGACCGAGATGAACTGACCTCTGGTCTACCAGTTGTCGCGTCAGCGGCACCGCTGGGTAGCTAAGTCGGGAATGGATAAGCTCTGAAAGCATCTAAGAACGAAGCCAGCCCCAAGATAAGATATCGTTATGAGACCCGTGAGAGATGATCACGTTGATAGGCACCAGATGTAAGCATAGCAATGTGTTTAGTCGAGGTGTACTAATGCGTCCATACTATTAGGAAATATGTATATCCAATCGTGAAAGTGTGTGTTGTGTAATTTGCAGAGTATTCCCTTGTGGGATACTATATAATAGGTAATAATGCGTAAGCGAGGCGACAGAGAGTTCTTTCTTGAACGTATCTGTAGCTGAGCGCTACGCAATTGAATTTTTAGTCTTGGTGACTTATCGGAGGGGCCACACCTGATCTCATTCCGCACTCAGAAGTTAAGCCCTCTTGAAGCGATGGTACAAGCTTAGGCAAGGAGAGTAGCTTGTCGCCAGGACTAAGAATTTAATGAAAATACTGGCCAGAGATGGTCGGTATTTTTATTTGCATATTAATGTGTACGTGCTATATTATCTGTGGATGAGGTCCTTGTCATGTCATATCTCACAAGTGTCTTACTTTTTCGCGACCGACCCCTGTGTTGCGTAGTTAAAGACATTTGAATGTACAGCGAAGAATGAATTCGGCCTTCTAGGCTTTCCTTCGCTTATCTTTTGAGATATTTTTCAGGGACTCATCCAGGCTTTATCCTCTTAGTTTAGTTGGTAGAACAGCGGTCTTTCCACCGTATGCTCCGGTTCGATTCCGGAAGAGGATGTGTACTTTGTTGGTGCTGATTTGGTATCAGCCCCCGTGTCGTCGCAAGGTTGTGACGGCGCGGGGTTTTTATTTTTCATAATCACACGACAAAGTGTGTTACAATACGTGTATTATGTTTTCATGGTCATTTCGTCGTAGATTTTTATACATACTCATTATTTTTTTTGTAACAGTACCTCCGATCGGATATTATATTTGGAAATCACAACAAAGACCTCCATCATGTGTGGATGGACTTCAGAATCAAGATGAGCATGGTGTAGATTGTGGAGGTATTTGCCAACTGGCATGTTTCTTTGAGGTAGAGGCAAAACCTGTGGTGCAATGGTCTCGTGGGTATTATGTAACTAAGGGAATGTATAATCTTGTGGCATATGTACAAAATCCAAACGTGAATTATATTTCAAAACCAGCTCGATATATATTCCGTGTGTATGATTCAAAAAATGTTTTATTGACTAGTCGTGAGGGTGTTGTAGCATTACCAACAGCAAAATTATTTCCTATATTTGAACCTACTGTCGATGTGGGGGAGCAGGTGCCTGCAAGAGTTACTTTTGAATTCACAGAGCCTTTGGTTTGGCTTGAATATGCAGGAGATAGACCGGAATTAATGGTGAGTGATCAATTGCTCACTCGTGAGAATGAATCGCCAAAGTTGACAGCTAAGATTACCAACAAAACACTTAACACATATAAAAATGTAGAAGTTGTTGCTATCGTATATGACAATGAAGGTAATGGGTTTATGGCTTCACGGACATATATTGATAAGTTGGGTGATAGAGGAGTAGCAGATGTTGTATTCACTTGGCCGGAACCTATGACAGCATCTTCATCAAAGATTGAGATAATACCAAAATTGGCCATCAGTGCATATAAGTAAAAAAGGAAGTACATGAAGAGCGTGTTTAAAAAAATAGATTGGTACATTTGTTTACCTGCCCTTATACTCTGTGTATTTTCGCTTTTTACACTTGCATCTTTTGGTGAGGTCTCTATCCGTTTTGTAAAGCAGTTGTTGTGGATAGTGCTTGGTATATCTATGTGTGTATTTCTACACAAGATAGATCTGTCTTTTTTGAGAAATAGAAAGACGGTACTTGTGCTGTACGGCGTGTCTATCTGTGCATTGTTGCTTTTATTTATCTCAGGGCATGTTGCAAAAGGGGCACAGAGTTGGATTCGACTAGGTTTCTTATCTATTCAACCAACAGATCCAGCTAAGATAGCCTTGATTATACTATTGGCAAAATATTTTTCTAAAAGACATGTAGAGATCTCTGCCTTTAGGCATGTAATAGTATCTGCGGTGTATACGGGAATATTGGGAATATTGGTATTATTCCAACCGGATTTTGGTTCAGCTATAACACTGTTTGCCATATGGCTTGGTATGATATTTGTTTCAGGAATTTCAAAGAAGCATTTAACAGTACTCTTTTTGTGTGCGTTGCTCACATTTGGTGCCGCTTGGAAGTTTGGATTCAAGGAGTATCAAAAAAAGCGAGTAATAAACTTTATTCATCCCATGCATGATACGAGAGGTTCTGGATATAATCAGTATCAAGCCTTGATTGCTGTAGGTTCGGGGCAGTTGTTAGGTAAAGGTATAGGATACGGCACTCAATCAAAGCTACGCTTTTTGCCAGAATATCAGACAGACTTTATTATTGCAGCGTTTGCCGAAGAGTGGGGTTTTGTTGGGCTTATCCTGGTTATTATGATGTCTGGATTAATGTTGGGTCGCATGCTGTATCTTGCGCCGCGATTAAGTTCAAACTTCGATGTGCTGTGCGTGGTGGGTATAGTCTTTTTCTTGGGTACTCATATGGTCATAAATATAGGTATGAATCTAGGTGTTATGCCGGTTACGGGTATACCATTACCATTCATGAGTTATGGAGGTTCGCATATATTAATAGAGTTTATCGCCATAGGTATTGCCTCAGCTATGCTTGGACAGCGAAAAAGTATGGAATTGGGCAAAGCTCGCAATGAGTTTGTGGGCTTTTAGGAGTCGGTTGAGGGGTGAGGGAGGTGATTGTGTGTATGGGTGAAAACTGTCCAAAAATAGGCTACAATAAGCCACATGCTTAAAACCTTTTTATCACTCTGTAAAGATGTGATTGCACTGCTTGCTGCTCTGGCACTGGCTCTATTTGTGAGATCCTTTATTAGGCAAGGGCAAATAGATCTTGACCTATACTCTATATTTAGACATTTTATACTGTTTGTACCGGTGATCTGTATCTCCATTCTCTTCTTCCTTATGTATGGTCTCTATGATA
The DNA here is from genome assembly GCA_964424465.1 of uncultured Candidatus Saccharibacteria bacterium. Lineage (GTDB taxonomy): Bacteria > Patescibacteriota > Minisyncoccia > Phycocordibacterales > CAIZLB01 > CAIZLB01. Next base: position 12,736 of record CAYRJE010000011.1, on the reverse strand, counting down.
GGCATGTATTGTATAAGAGAAGGAAGCTGGTGCAACATATTTTGATGGCCGCTGTGGGTACCTTTATTGGTGGTGTTATTTGGTTCTATTTGTTCCCATTAGATTTAGGTTTGAGACCAAAATTAATACTTCTGCTCTATGTTATATTTGGCTCTATCGGGGCAATGCTATGTAGATATAGATATATCTCATATGGAAAATCAGGTCAGCCAAGTTCTTCTTCATTTAACATGGCTTGTATTGGTAACGGCAATGATATGAGAGAGTTCTATGATCAACTTGTACGTGTTAACTATATAGGGTATAAACCCACAATGATTATTGATCCGAAGTCATATACAACTGAAGGGGAGATTGCTGCTTTGAAAAAACAATTAATTGAGGCAAAAATACAATACGTTGTACTTGATACTGGAGATGAGCAGGCAATACACATAGGCCGTACCATGTATGCGCTTGTGTTCGATGGAATAAAGTTTATAACATTTCAAGACATGTATGAACGTGTGCATGATAGAGAGCATTTGGCATATGTAAATGAAGAGTGGTTTATAAACAACATTACGGCAAAAAATGATTATGTGTATATGATTCTAAAGAGAATCATGGATTTGCTTATATCAATACCGCTTTTAATTGTATCGTTGTGTGTGTATCCGTTT
>CAYRJE010000011.1:11186-11915 GCA_964424465.1 uncultured Candidatus Saccharibacteria bacterium | reverse complement strand
GTTTGTGTGGATTGCTATAAAACTAGAGGATGGTGGTTCTATATTTGCACATATGGATAGAATTGGTCAGAATAATAAGATTATTCGTATTATAAAATTCCGATCAATGCGAGGTGTTGATGATGGTACATGGGTATTGAAAGAGGGTAGAGCTGCAGAGGGTCAGCATAATGAGAGTCGACAAATGCGCGTGACACGAGTCGGTAAAATTATTCGTAAGACACGAATTGATGAACTGCCACAATTGTGGAATGTTGTGAAAGGAGATTTGTCTCTGATCGGTCCGCGCCCAGAGATGCCCAAGATGGTTGAGGTGTATGAAAAAGAGATTCCGTTTTATGCCGCTCGTCATACTATTCGTCCAGGATTGTCTGGTTGGGCACAAATACATCACGAAGTTCCTCCGCATTCTATTGAAGGTACAAAAGAGAAATTATCTTATGATTTGTACTATCTAAAACATCGATCAATCTTTCTTGATATGCTTATTGCACTCCGAACTGTGCAAACACTATTGTCAGCGGTAGGTATATAGGTGTATACTATAAACATATCAATAATATATATATGAACTTTATGTCTACAAAAAGAGGATTTACATTAATAGAGCTACTAGTTGTGATAGCTTTGTTGGGTATTATGGCTGCTGTAGTGTTGGCTGCTCTAGGTTCTGCAAAGAGTAGAGGTGAAGATGAAAACATACAGGGCAACCTCAAGAGTTTACAGACT
>CAYRJE010000011.1:10436-11168 GCA_964424465.1 uncultured Candidatus Saccharibacteria bacterium | reverse complement strand
AACGGAAACTATGGTGCTGTTGCAAGTACATGCGCAACTGGTATGTTTGCTAACACTTCTGCACAAGGTTTGTCTAAGCTTATCGGAACATTGCAGACTCGATCAACTGCTGTAGCTTGTTTCTCAAACACTTCTCCTAGCAATCTATGGGTGGTGTCAGCTCGACTTAAAAATGATTCAACAAAGTTTTGGTGTGTAGATAGTGTAGGTACATCAAGACTAAGAACACTCGCAGCAACATCTACACAGACATTGTGTGAAGGAAACTAAGTAGTACAAAATATTCTCTAAACATAAAAACAGTCGCAGGAAATGCGATTGTTTTTATTTTCCTCTATGTCAACTTATCCACATTTGATTGTATAAAAAAAATATCAGAGTATAATTAATAACATCTCGAGAGTGTATTAGTGCTCTGGGATAAATTAATTAATTTATTTACTAATAAAGAACCTTACTATATGAAAAAATTTAACAGAGGATTTACTTTGATTGAACTCTTGGTGGTTATCGCGATTATCGGTATTCTATCTACTATTGTTTTGGCAAGTCTAGGAACTGCTCGAACAAAAGGAGAAGACTCTGCTATTCAAGCTAACCTATCAAACATGAGAGCACAGGCTGAGTTGTATTACTCAAACCAGACACCTAATAACTACGGTATCGTAGCTACACAAGGAACTGCTACAGGATCATACTCTGCAGACTGTAAGTCAGCAGGATCTATCTTCA
>CAYRJE010000011.1:9534-10426 GCA_964424465.1 uncultured Candidatus Saccharibacteria bacterium | reverse complement strand
CAGCACGAAGTGCTTCAACAACTTGTTCTATAGGAGCTGCTACTGTAGCTTCTCCAGGAGCATCTGTATGGGCTGTTCAAGCTCTTCTAAAGAGTAGTACTTTGTACCAATGTGTTGACTCAGCAGGAAACTCAACTACAACTGCCGCTTCAACAGTTTCAACAACAGACGCTGTTTGTGGATAATCCAGCACAGAGTATCTGATATCTTTTACCTCAGAACACAACAAAACACCTTCCATGTGGAAGGTGTTTTGCATTGTGGTGAATTTGTATACCGCCCGATTGTCCGACCTTGTACACTATTTTCGCACCACTCGTACACCATCTCTAGTATCCAAAACCTCAAAGCCGTGAGAGGTTATAGTATCTCTGATTGCATCAGCCTGAGACCAATTCTTTTCTGATTTGGCTTTATTTCGTTCTTTGATCAATTTTTGAATATGTGCCGGCACATCTATGTCATGACAAACTTTTTTTAGATCTAAGCCTAGTACCCTGTCTAAGATATCTATATACTCCGAGAATACAGCTTCTGTTACAGGGTTTTGTTCAAGTTCTTTACATGTATCCCAAACTGAAGCGAGTATTTCTGGTGTATTCAAATCGTTACTAATAGCAGCCTTGATACTGTCAATTACTTCGTCAAGGTTTTTTGCTGTAGCTCCTGCGTCAACTGTTACTGTCTTTGATATTGACCACAGTCGTTCTACCTTTTCGAGCAATCGTCCATACGCCGTCTTGGCAGCTTTGATGCTATCGATGTCAAACGATGTAGGTTGACGATATTTTGACTGGAGCAAGAAATATCTATATGCAAGAGGGGATATATCATGTGTTTCTTGCAGGTCAGATAGTCGAATGAATGTACCGTCTGATTTACTCATTTTCCC
>CAYRJE010000011.1:6974-9459 GCA_964424465.1 uncultured Candidatus Saccharibacteria bacterium | reverse complement strand
AAAGGCGCCGTGCATCCAGATATGAGCTAATGGTACATCAGTCACACTTTCACTCTGTGCTATCTCGTTGTTATGATGTACAGGTATGTGATCTATTCCACCAGTGTGAATATCAAAGGTGTTACCAAGATATTTCATAGACATAGCTGAACATTCAATATGCCATCCTGGAAAACCGATACCCCATGGTGATGGCCATTCTTGTTGTCGTTTAGTATCTGTTGGTGAGAATTTCCACAACGCAAAATCATAATCAGTATGTTTTTCTAGACTATGAGCAACACGTTTGCCAGCTTCTAGGCCAGAGAGATCTATGTTGCCGAGTTTACCGTATTCTTTCCATGTTGCAACGTCAAAATACACTCCGTCGGAGGTGGTGTATGTATGTCCTCGTTTTTCCAATTCTTGAATAAGTGCGATTTGTTCTTTGATATGTTCGCTCGCTTTTGGAAATATGGTGTGTTCAGTCCGTATATTGAGAGCTGCTAAATCCTGGTGAAATATGTGAGTAAAATATTCTGCCAATTCTTGGGCGGTTTTACCAAATTTGGTTGAACCTTTTTCCATTTTGTCATCACCTTCATCGCCATCGCCGACAAGATGTCCGACATCTGTAATATTTATCACTTGTTGTACGCTGTATCCTGCAAATTCACAGGCACGTCTAAGGGTATCGGCGAAGACATATGTCCTCATGTTTCCAATATGTAAGTAGTCATATACGGTAGGACCACAATGATACATACGAACCTCTCCGGTATGTATTGGTTTCAATTCGACCAGCTCCTTGTGTAGGGTGTCGTACAGGTGTAATTTCAGCATATATTATAAGGGTTTTTTGATATTAGAGCCATTTGCGAAGCTTAAAGAACAGTAGCATAAGTAGTGATAATCCGGCAAATAAACCAAGTAGTATCCAAAAGGCTTGTGGGTGGCTCACTATCGGCATCTTAAGGACGTTCATTCCGAAGAGTGCTGCCAAGAAGTTGATAGGTAGGAATACAAATGCTAGTACTGTAAATGTTTGGGTGAGGGTGTTTTGTCGAGCAGAGATCAAACTGTTTTGTGTGTGTCGAAGTTCGTGTATGTAAGCTCCCCATTTATCGAGTTTTTGCACAAGACGATGATATTCACCGTGTAGTTTTGACCATGTCCGAGGTGTGGCAATATCTTGGTCGGGATGCTCTGCATCGTGTATAGACTCTATAATCTCGTCGTGTGTGCTTATGGCAAGATCTATTGCCAAATATGCTCTGTGCATCTCTGACATACGCTCAATATGTTCTGCTTTGGTGAAAATATTTTCACGAAGATCTTTGAGTTCAACTACCATAGCGTCTATATCGCGATGAATCTTTGTGTATATACTGGTCAATATATGCCACCACAACTCCGCAGGGTGATCCAGTGTGTTATTTTTGATCAGTGTGTCGACATCGAGGTGCAGTTCGGTTGTGGGTTTGTATATGAGAGTGGTAACACTGGTTTTATCTATAAGTACATCGATTTCTGTCTCTGTATAATGGAGTGACTGTGCATTTTTAGGGTCCACTACGCGCACGGGTATGTGAAATACTGCATATGTTATACCGTGTAGATCTAAACAGACAGGTTGAGGAGTGGGAGTGCTGAGTTCTTCAAAGTATTCATCAGTAATGGATAGTTGATGCATGATAGTGCGTATGTCATCTTTAGATGGAGATACTGCAATATGCCAACTTGTATTGGCTGAGTTTGTATATTTGGAAATCATATAAATAAGTATATCAGTAAATGACAATATCAGCTATCCATGGTATGATCACAGTATGACATATATCATTATTTCTATAATTGCGTTTTTTATCCTCATTAGTATTCGTATTATTGATCAAAATACTGTAGCTGTAGTCCAATTCTTGGGACGATATCGTAGAAGTATGAGTGCAGGTTTCAATATACTCATACCTATTTTTGAATCTATCAAAGAGCGAGTGAGTCTAAGACAACAGAACTTTGCATTGCAAGGAAACTATCCATCAAAAGATAAAGTAATCACAACTATCGGCACTAACTTGATATTTTCTGTTGAGCAAGCTGCTGATGGTATCAAAAGGTATGTGTACGAATTGGATGATAGAGCTCGTTCTATTGAAGCAAGTATTGAGAATTCACTTCGAACATATGTGGCTCGAGAGACACATGAGAGTTTACTTGAGAAGAAAGAGGAGCTGGCAGAACATATAAAAGGAGATTTGGAGCTACAGTTTCGAGATTGGGGTATGAAAATTCATAGCTTTCAGATCACAAATGTGACATTCCCAGTAACTATCACCAATGCCATGTCTGAAGTGGTGGCATCTGAACAGTTGAGGCGAGCAGCTGAAAACAAAGGCGAAGCGGCAAAAATACAAGCTGTTAAAGAGGCTGAAGGTGAGAGAGAGCGTAAGCGATTGCAAGGAGAAGGTATTGCGTTGGAACGTATGGCTATTGCCAATGGTTTACG
>CAYRJE010000011.1:1499-6964 GCA_964424465.1 uncultured Candidatus Saccharibacteria bacterium | reverse complement strand
GTCAGTCCATAGAGGCAGTTCAAGATGTTACAAAGCAGAATACATCTGAGATTATTGCCACTCTCACATTGACACAATATCTCGATACAATGAAAAGTATTGGCACAGGAGAGAACTCAAAAGTTGTATTCTTGGATTCTAGTGTAGCCAAAACGCATGATATTATGCAACAAATCATGGCTGGTATTGAAGGTGGAGGACATAAGAAATAATAATTTAATTACATTTTTTACATAACATATATGAATATTATATATAAGTCATTTAGAGAATATTTGGACAATTTTAAAGTTGTATTCGCTATCATGGCCCCTATTTTCATTATACAGTTGATCATAGGTATACTGGTTCAAGCAGGTGTCTTAGTCGCTGATGTATTTGAGACCGATGTCGCATTGTTTATAGCTGTAGGACTTGGAGTTATCGGTATTGTAGTGTCATGTATGATGGGGTTGGTGTACATACCAGCAGCATTGAAAGTCTTTCAGAGAAGGGCAGAGGGTACTGATATGTCCATATCCTCAGCTATACAGATGCATAAGTCATGGCCAGAGATTTGGTCGTTTATAAAATTATATATCGCTTCAGCTGCGGTAGCGCTATTCTACTTTTTGATTTCTGCTTTGCCAAGTCTCCTCGTGGCCGCTGCAGTGTCATCTTTTGATTTACTGGATTTGTATAAAATACCCACAATCGTCCTGTTAGTAGTGACTTTGGCGCTTACAGTGTATCTATTTATGATACATATGCCTAAAATACTGTATATGTTTAATATATATGTCTCATCTAAAGGCTATACTCCGTGGCAGGCAGTGAAAGAATCAATTCGTCTTGGTAAAACACATCGAGGTCTTGTGTGGGAGTCTATTGCGACTGTTATATTGATTGGACTCTTGGGCATAGGTATAGAGACATTGTTGTTGTTCTTGCTTAGTCCACGTGAGTTCATAGTGCAAATGAATAATCCAGACTATGTTCTCTCTACACCTGTCGCCGCTGGTTCAATGTTAATAATTGCCGCTGTATCTGTCTTTGTCACATCTGCATTGACATATATGTATTTGGCAAAGAAGTATCAATATATTCGAGATTCTGAAGAGAAACAGGTTGGTTAATATATAAAAAAATATTATAATAATGAGTATGAAAAAGATCATACTCATTATTATTTTATGTAGTGTACTCGGGTATGTTGGCAATAAGGTATATATACGCAATGGAAAGAATCAGCGTGCCCAAGTTTCTAGCAGCAAAAGTGTGATCAGTGGATCGTTGCTCACAACCTCAGTACAAACAGGTGGATTGTTGAAGTTTTCCCTTACTACTTCAGATATACTATCGAACGCTGATATTGCCAATATATATGTGGAGCTCTTAGGTACAAACATTCCATTGTATCCTAGTAAAATTACAACTACAGGAAATGCAACAATATTTGATGCTCGTATCCCTGATAATATTCCTATAAAAAACAATTACGACGTTATACTCTCTACTTTGCCAGGTAAGGGTGAATTAAACTGGTTTTTCAATGAATCCCTCTCTGTGATAGCGTCATCAACCTCTCTAGTATTACCTGTGCTTACAGACACTGAAAATGAATCAGAAATAACTGCATTCAGTATCTCTGCAACACAGCCCGATGCAAAGAATCCAGGCCTGACTCGTATAACATGGAGTGGTGCAGGTCGAGGTGTTATTGTGACGAAGATAGGAGGTGCAGGAGCTCCATTTGTGAAGCAACTGGTATATCAGAATACATTCCCAATAGAAGATTCAGGCCAGAAAGCTGTATCTCCATTTTTCAGTATCTCTGGTGAAGGCTTGGCTGTTTCAGGATATTCGGATGCTCAGTTGATCAATACATCTACAAAACCTCAAACTATTCAAATCACTTTTGCACCGAAAGGTAAAAATGGTCTGGTGGCCCCTGCATATGCAAAGACTGTTGATGTGTTGGTTCCCCAAACACCATTTGCCATGAAGATTGCTACAAATGGTCCATATAAAGCAGGTGATAATGTCTCAGCACAAATACAAAGCTTTATGCCTATTATGCACCTATTTGCCTCACTCCGCACATCACCGGAAACTGAATTGTATATACAGAAGAATAATACAGTGTATCGATCTATAGATATGTTTGAGTTAAAGTCAGATAATACATTCAGTTTCAACATACCTACAGAGCTTGATGTGTATAAAAATAAATCAGGTAAATTACAAAAAACTGGCACAGAGATTCTCAAACCGGGAACATATAAAGTGGTCTTAAAGACAGTGTTTGGTATAGCAAGTCAAACAGTACAGGTGACGCAATAAGTGCGTAGTAGGTGAGGGATGATATACTACATTCTATGAATCTTCTTCGTACAATCAAAGAAAATCCTTCTACAATAGTTCTTATTCTTGCCAATGTGGTTCCTATAATACAGATTGTGTATTTTAATCTGGATACATTTCCGCTTATATTTTTGTTTTGGCTTGAAACCGCAATCATTGGAATCCTATATATCCCTAAAGTAATTATGTACTATCGAGGGCAGGTAGTATTCCATTTGTCGGTTTTCTTATTCTTGTTTACTTCGTTTATGTTTGGGCATTTGATAGCTATACTTTCTTTGTTTCCAATGAGATTAAGTTCGGGGCAAATGTATTATGGAAAATTGGAAGATCTCGGAATAGTTGTTTCAGGGCTAATGCACTATATCCATATTTTGCAAGTATCTATCATAGCACTTGTCCTAAGTCATATATATTCTTTTGTAGTTAACTATATCGGTAATAAAGAGTATAAAATCAAACGAGATGAAAGTAATGATCCGGTACAGGCTGCATTTGGAAGAGTGGTTGGTATGCATATTGTAGTATTTATTGGTGCAGCGCTGATTTCGTTTATAGGACAAAAAGGTATTGCGGTTGTAATGTTGGCTATTTTGAAAATAGTGTTTGATGTGAGAGGGCATAGGCGAGAGCATGACAGAAAGAGTGATGTGATTGTTGCGTAAATAAAAAAACCCTAGCCGAACTTTCGTTCGGTGTCTGGTGGGGTGGAGGCTTTATATTAGGCTGTTGGAGATGAATTCGCTTGTTTAAATGCTCGAGTAAATTCTTCGTAGAAAGACCTGCCAACATTTGTGGCAAGCCACTGTACAACTGCCGCAGCCACCTTCACATATTCCGGTTTCGGTGGACGGGTATAATGGTGGCCTTTCCCTCCAGATAAGGCGGGTTGTTTACCGCATTCTTCAGAACAAATGTGCGAAATTGCATCAAGTGGTACTACGCCAAAATTAAGGCTTGGATCTGGAATGTTTGCCCGTTCCCAAAGCCTCGCCATAATCCATTCTGCATCTGTGAGCCTGCGGGGGTCACCCTCAGGTATTTCGTGCAGACGACTAAGTGCTCCTGGCATGGTTTCTCCAACAGGGGCCAAACTTTCTGGTTTTTTAGGCATGTCGATAATAGGTTTGGGTTGTGCGCACTCGGGTGAATCGAAAAAGTGCTACTGGAGTACTCTAATACTTCTTTTGTATTTTGTCAATTAATCCTGTATTAGTAGTGTGGTTATACTGTATGTAACATGTCTAAACAAAGCGCTATTGGAATAGTAGTTACAGAGAATAAAATTCTTTTAATGCATCGAGTCAATAAGGGTCATGAATATTATTCATATGCAGGAGGTGGCAGAGAAGAAGGTGAATCGCTTGAAGAGACTGTTGTTCGTGAGATAGAAGAAGAAACAACTGTAAAAATTAAACCCAATAGATTAATATACAAAGTGACTTGGGATACAGGAGATGAAAATTATTTTTATTTATGCGAATACATATCCGGTGTACCGCGTTTGAATGAGAGTTCTGAGGAATATGAAGAAATGAAAAAAGGTTTGCAGGTGTATGATCCTCAGTGGGTAGATATATCTTGCTTATCTGAACTATTAATTTTTCCACTTGAAGTCAGAGATTTGATTATTGCTGATTTAAAAACGGGATTTAAACATGAGGTGCAAGAGGTGTATATAAAAAAGGAGGAGCGGAGGCGGGAATTATAGATAAAAAAGAACCTACCGGCACATCGGAGCTTGGTAGCTCGGCGCACCGGCAAGGTTGAGGTTATTTATTCAGACGAAGGAGCTGAACACAGGGGATATGGTGGGGAGGTGAGGTTTGAGTTATCAGTATCTCTTGATAAATAAGGTTAAAATTGAAACATCTATCATTGACTTTGTCAACAACTCATGATAAGGTCTATTCTGAAACGAACCTTGAAAACTAGGTTGTTTTTCATGTTACAGAATCAACAATCAATTCCCAAAAACTCATGAAAAAGAAAACTATAACGCCGCGGCCGTACCAACAAGGTGCTGTTCGGATGGCCTATATGGCCCTGAAGAAATTCAGAAAGGCTTTGGTGGTCATGGCTACAGGACTGGGTAAAACCATTACTGCCGCAATGATTGCTAAGAAGCTTAATGTGGGTCCTATTCTCTTTCTTGTGCACAATAATTTCATTCTTGAGCACGCTATAGAAGAGTTTAAGCTTGTATTCGGTGATACGGTCACTATGGCTACCTACAACGGCTTGACCAAAGAAGGTGCTGAAGATGCCCAAATTGTCTTTGCTACCTGGCAGACTATGGGTGTGAACCTGAAGTCGTGGGGTCGCCGCTACTTCAAGCTAATCATTGTGGATGAAGCTCACCACACCGAAGCAGAAACGTATGTGCCGTGTATTTCACACTTCCAAGGCATGAAGCTTGGTATCACCGCAACACCGGATCGTATGGACAATACAGACATCCGTCGTATCTTCGGTGAAGAGGTCGTGAATATTCCGTTTGAGGAAGCTGTCGCTCGTGGGTGGCTGCCTGAAGTGGAGTACCATTTGATGATGGATGAAAGCATGGATGAAAATGCCCTCCAAGAGATTACAGCTGAGATTAGACAAAGTAAGCGTCGGTTTACAATAGCGGAAGTTAATCGTCGGGTCTTCATCAGGAAACGTGACAAAGATATATCTAAGATCATCGCCAGACGTCCTGAAAAAGCAGCTGTGTTCTGTTCGTCCATTCCTCATGCTGTGAACATGGCGGAGTTTCTCCCAGATGCTAAAGCGTTCCACTCTGGTAAAGATAAAATACATAAAACCGCTCAGCGAGTACAGGACCGTAATCGGCAGACGCTTGTCGACCTAAAAGAAGGCAACATTACTCGTGTTACAACGGTGAATGCTTTTAATGAAGGGGTCGATGTGCCTGATATTGAACTTATTGTCTTCTGCCGTGTCACTGGTTCTATTCGGATCTGGCGTCAACAACTCGGCCGCGGTATGCGCCCAGGAAAGCATAAGGTTACCGTGTATGACTTTGTCGGCAATCTGGAACGTGTTCAGCTGGTTCTGGAGAGTATGAACCGTATTGCGGATCTGCATGAAAAGTTCATCAGTAAACGAGATCGTGAACG
>CAYRJE010000011.1:0-1489 GCA_964424465.1 uncultured Candidatus Saccharibacteria bacterium | reverse complement strand
ACACGACAAAAGTTCATGGTATCTGGGGCTGGATTTAAGTTTACATTCTCTGACCAGATTGTGGACTTGATGGCGGTACTGGAGCATTGTGAAAGACAAATCTATCCAACTTGGCAGGAAGCAAGTCAAGCTGCGCAAAAATTGGGGATAAGGACTTGTCGTGAGTATTGGGTCAAATACCGTGGTGATAGTAAATTACCTCACGATCCTGATGATGTGTATGCAGACTTCCCAAATTGGTTTGAATTTCTCGGTAATGGCAGAAAAGTTTTTTATCCAACTTGGAAAGAGGCCTCTGAGACTTCTCAAAAGTTGGGAATAAAAAGTGGAGATGATTACCGTGAAGCATACAAAGCAGATCCTAAGTTGCACTCTTCTCCTGATAAGTACTACGGAGATTTCCCTGGCTGGCCAATCTTTCTGGGGAAATATGCAACATGGAAACAGGCTCGTTTGGCCGCTCAAAGACTAGGCATTACTGGTAAGCTAGAGTACAAAAAAAGACACAGTGAAGATCCTCGATTGCCTGGTGACCCTTCAAGTTTTTATAAGAAGGACTTTCCTGGGTGGGACGAGTTTCTTGGTAAAGAGAAGAAAAACCTGTACAAGACTTGGAATGAGGCTGCTAAAGCTATCCGGCGGCTCGGTATAACCTCTAGTAGTGAATACGAAGATAAACGTAAAGGTGACCCTAAGTTGCCCAGCGCTCTGCATTACCAGTATGCAGACTTCCCAGGTTGGCCCGCATTCCGAAAAGAAAAAATATAACAAATCACTTCAGCTTCGGTGATTAAGATAGGTTTTAAAAACCACATCGTGGTACCTCCACGGTTTTATAGCTTACGCAAAGTTTTTCAAAACTTCTCAACAACCCCTCCGTCAGCAATGGCGCGAGGGGAATTTTTTATACACATATGCTACACTCACTATTATGAACCTCTCTTGCGGCATCGTAGGCCTACCCAACGTAGGAAAATCGACCCTATTTAACGCCATAACCAAAAAATCAGTCCCTGCAGAAAACTACCCATTCTGTACTATAGACCCATCTGTGGGAGTTGTTGCCGTGCCCGATGAAAGACTCCACAAACTGGCTGAATTTTCTCAAACAAAGAAAACTGTTCCTGCCATCGTTGAGTTTGTTGATATTGCAGGTCTTGTAAAGGGTGCTTCAGAAGGTGAAGGGCTTGGCAATCAATTCTTACAACATATTCGAGAAGTGTCTGCGATTGCTCATGTCGTACGATTGTATGAGGATACAAATCTTATTCACGTACACGGAAAAGTTGATCCTTTGAATGATATTGGAGTAATTAATCTTGAACTTATTTTAGCTGATCTTCAGGTTGTGCAAAAGCGACTTGGCTCTATTGTAAGTGAGATCAAAAAAGGTGATATGAAAGCGATTGCTCTGAAAGAGGTATTGCTTCGAATGCATACTGCTCTTGAAAATGAGACATTGGCACGTAAAGTTGAAGTAACTCCAGAT
>CAYRJE010000010.1:16135-17057 GCA_964424465.1 uncultured Candidatus Saccharibacteria bacterium | reverse complement strand
ATCATAGATGCTAGTGGGGTTAAGACTTTCGATTGAATCAATCTTCGTAGCGGTCGAGCACCGTATTGTGGGTTATATCCTTCCTTGGCCAAATAGTCATAGACAGACTCTTTAAGCTCAAGAGCAATCTCCTTCTCGCTCAATCGGTCTTGAACTTTTTTAACTTCAATATCAACAATCTTTCGAATAGCTTCAGGCTTCAATACGTCGAAGAGTATGATCTCATCCAAACGGTTAAGGAATTCTGGTCTGAAATAATCTTTCAAACTCTCCATCACTTTTTCTTTCACGTCATCATATGACTGTGCATCATCATGTGTTGAGAATCCAATACTCTTCATTTTATCAATGTATTGTGCACCGATGTTTGAGGTCATGATAATGATAGTGTTTTTGAAATTGACTGTCCGTCCTTTTGAATCAGTAAGACGACCGTTATCAAGAACTTGCAACAAGATATTGAAAATATCTGGATGCGCTTTTTCAATTTCATCAAACAATATGACTGAATACGGTCGATGTTTTACTTTATCAACCAATGTTCCAGTATCATCATGTCCAACATAACCTGGTGGCGCTCCGATGATTTTAGAGACAGTATGTCGCTCTGAGAATTCTGACATATCAACACGAATCAACGACTTATCATTGTCGAACATGAATTCGGCCAGAGCTTTTGTCAGCTCGGTTTTTCCTACTCCAGTTGGACCAAGGAAGATGAAAGATCCGATCGGTCGAAGTGGATCGTGGATGCCAACACGTGATCGCTTAATAGTATCAACCACTTTCTTAACCGCTTCATCTTGACCTATCACCTGACTCTTCAAAACCTCTTCCATACGCGCCAACTTCTTAACCTCTTCCTCCAACATACGAGTTACAGGCACACCTGTCCAACGCGCTACAACTTGAGCGATGTCAG
>CAYRJE010000010.1:13259-16125 GCA_964424465.1 uncultured Candidatus Saccharibacteria bacterium | reverse complement strand
TATTGCTATCCATTTTTCGAAGTTTCTTCAATTTTGCTTCTAGATCTTTTTCTAGCATTGGCAATTTGCCGTATCGAATCTCCGCTGCCTTTCCAAGATCCGCACGAGCCTCTGCTCGCTCTGCATCTTGTCGCAATGTTTCCAAATTCTTTTTTATTTCTTTAATACCATTTAGAGAATCTCGTTCTGACTGCCATTTAGCTTCAGTATCTTTTATGCCATCCTTCACGTCAGCGATATTGGCCTCTATTTCTTTGATACGCCCTTTAGTTGCTTTATTTTCAGGATCTTTAAGCAGAGCTTCTCGCTCAATCTCAAGACGCATAATCTTGCGATGCGCCTCTTCAACTGCATGTGGTTTATTTTCAAGAGAGATTTTCAATGATGAAGCAGCCTCATCAATAAGGTCTATGGCCTTATCTGGTAACTGTCTATCTGTGATATATCGTGACGAAAGTGAAACCGCAGCGACAATAGCCTCATCCAAAATACGCACACCGTGGAATAGTTCATACTTATCTTTCAAACCTCGTAATATCGCTGTCGCATCTTCAACTGTTGGTTCTTGTACATATACAGGTTGAAAACGTCGCTGTAGTGCAGGATCTTTCTCAATATGTTTTTGATATTCTCGAAGTGTTGTAGCACCGATAGCTCGCAATTCTCCTCGAGCAAGTGCAGGCTTCAACATGTTTGAAGCGTCAAGAGACCCTTCTGTTCCTCCTGCACCCATAATAGTATGAGTCTCATCGATGAACACAATAATTTTACCATCTGCTTTCTCAACTTCTTTTAAAATATTTTTCAAGCGATCTTCAAATTCCCCTCTGTATTTTGTTCCAGCCACTAATGATCCCATATCCAATGAAAGCAATTCTTTATCTTTCAATGACTCAGGCACATCGCCCATAGCAATTCTGTTGGCCAATCCTTCAACGATAGCAGTCTTTCCAACTCCTGCTTCACCGAGCAATATTGGATTATTTTTTGTTCGTCGTGACAAAATCTGAATCACACGAGATATTTCGTCATCTCGGCCGATCACTGGATCAAGTTTATGTTCTCGAGCAAGTGCAGTTAGATTGCGAGTATACTTTGTTAAGACCTTAGTCTTTTTTGCATCAGCAGCTTGTGCACCTGTTGGACCATTACCTTTTTGTGATTTTAATACTTCTAGTGTCTCAATACACTTTTCTTTATCTATTTTAAATTTCTCAATTAATTCACGTCCAGGATTAAGTGAATCAAAGAATGCAATAAAGAGATGTTCAACTGAAACAAAGTTGTCTTTTACCAACGCTGAAACCGCACCAGATGCTTCGATAATAGCAGCAAGTTCCGGTGTTAAAAATAGTTGATATGCAGGACTCAGCGTGTTAGACGCTTCCCCAGAGTCTATAGCCTCAAAGGCATTGTCGGCCATCAAGATGAAATCAACCTCCATCTTCTCGAGCATAGTGGTAACCAAAGTATCTTCCTGAGTCAAAAGTGACGCCAGTAAGTGCATTGGCTGAACGTTTGTCTGTCCTCGTTCTATAGCCAACTCATGAGCCCTACGAATGGCCTCTTTAGCCCTCGTAGTGAAATGGTTTAAAGGTAACATGTATCGAGTATAACATAGCTGTCAACCCTTGGTAATACTAGCTATTTTGACACATATTCGACCCTAGACCCCACACTAGACTATTTGGCAAGCACTCTTTTCAGTACAGCAATAAACCGGCGCATATCCTTCATCCGAGTGTATCTACCCATACTGATGCGCAGTGACGATGCACCACACCCTTTTCCCAAAGCATCGACAACATAGGACCTCGAATCCTCTTGCTTGTTCTGACAGGTTGTACCTGTTGAGAGCTCTATGCCGGCCACATCGAATTTAAATAAAGCGAACTCGGAATCCATCCCCGGTATGCAGATATTTATATTATTTGAAATACGCTTATCAGAATCCATACTTCCATTTATGAAAATATGCTCTGGAATATTCCGCACAACATATTCCTGCAATGTTCTTAGGCGTTTATTTTCTTTTTCTTTATCAGTGTGAACCATAGACAAAGCAGCTGCAAAGCCAACTATACCTGGTAGATTTTCAGTGCCTGGACGTATATCCATTTCCTGAGCACCACCATAGAATATTTTATCCAACTGAACATTTCTCTTTTTGTATAGACATCCGACACCTCGAGGGCCATATATTTTACCACCATCAAGAGTCAATAGATCTACACCCAGCTTGTCAACCTGCATGTCAAGATAATTTGCCGCTTGGCAGGCGTCTGTATGAAATACTGGATATTGTAACCCATGCTCCTTACGGTATTTACGTATCAAACCAGCAACTTCAGATATTGGCTGAATGGTTCCCAGCTCATTATTAACCATCATGACCGACACCAGCACAACATGCTCTTCCAGTCGCAATACCTCTTTCAACTGGGCCAAGTCAATCAGACCATCTTCTGTCACGTCTATAACACTAGCGGTAATCTTATTTTCAGTTACCAGATGTTGTACTAGCTTCTTAACGGCAGGATGCTCAATAGCAGAAATAATCACATGTGGAAGGTAGTCGAATTGACCATGCGTCTTAGTCCAACACTTCAAAACTCCTTGAATAGCAAGGTTATTTGACTCAGTACCCCCACCAGTAAATATGATTTCATCAGCATGCACACTATGGGCTGATTTTCCACACAGAACCCGAGCCGCATCTTTCCTGGCCTGTTCGAGCAATTTATGAGCCTCTACTCCACGTCCATATAGAGCTGAAGGGTTAAACCAATTCTGCCGAGCCATCTTGTTCATAATCTTGACCACTTTCAAATCAACCGGTGTAATGGCGGCATAATCGAGATAAATC
>CAYRJE010000010.1:11294-13218 GCA_964424465.1 uncultured Candidatus Saccharibacteria bacterium | reverse complement strand
AGGACGAATCTGAGGACAGTTTTGGTGATGTTTTTGGTGGAGCCTTTGGAGGTGCTTTCGGTGGGGCTTTCGGTGGGGCTTTCGAGGTTAAATTCAACAGCGACGGCTCAACATCTAAAGTAAAAAAGAAAGAAGCCACACCTGCAACTAAGAAGGAAACTACCCCTTTACGCTCATCCTCTCGAACATTTACTGTACAAGAATCAGCTAAGACACCTGTAGCAAATACCAAGAAATCAGAGCCTGCCCATGATTCTTGGGTTGATGAGATAGCTCGTAATTATGAGCGAAAGACAAAAGTAGCAGAATCAACACCTGCAACAGCACCACAAATACCCAACCCCGTTACACATCCGGTTGAGGAAGAAAAGAAGCCTAGCGTGTTTACTGCACCAACTCCATTTCGATCTAAAATTCTAACTGCCGAAGAAAAGAAAGCTGCGCTGAAAGCAAAAGAGGACGCAAGTAAAAACACACCTCCAGTAACAGCATCTACCACAGACACCGATAGAGGCACAGCTTTTGCTAAAACATTTCTTAAGAAACCAGGAGAAGTAAGTGCATTTAGAAAACCACTTAGTCCATTTTCACGACCATTTCAACGACCAGACAACCGCGGACCTCAAAGTGGCGGTGGATACTTCAAACGAACACCTCGAGTAAAAGTTAAAAATGCTCCAACATTGAAAACTCGTGTAAGTGGTAAATCACATCAAAATAAGTTGGAGCTTATAAAAAATACAGACGCCAACACTGACAGACGAGCGCCTGTTATTGCCATCATGGGTCATGTTGATCATGGTAAATCAACACTGTTGGACTATATCCGAAAATCAAATGTTGCTGAACGAGAAGTTGGAGGAATAACACAAAAAATGTCAGCTTACGAGGTTGAACACAACGATCAAAAAATTACATTCCTAGACACGCCTGGACACGAAGCTTTTACTACCATGCGTGCACGTGGTGCTAGTGCAGCTGATATAGCTATACTCATAGTTTCAGCAGAAGACGGAGTAAAACCACAAACTCTCGATGCTCTCAAAGCTATTACAGATGCAGGCACTCCGTATTTTATCGGTGCAAGTAAAATAGATAGACCAGGTGCCGATCTAGAGAAAACAAAACAATCTCTAGCAGAACATAGTATTTTTGTTGAAGGATACGGTGGTGATATTTCTATTATCCCCTTCTCTGGAAAAACAGGACAAGGTGTTGATGATTTACTCGACATGATTATATTGATGGCTGATATTGCTGATATCAGGGCATCATTTGATATACCTGCAGAATGTCTTGTCATAGAGGCAAGTCGAGATAAAGTACGAGGTATTCAAGCTACACTCATTGTAAAAAATGGAACATTGAAGACGGGGTCATTTCTCGTATCTGGTGGTGAGATATCTCCAGTGCGAAATATTGAAAATTATGAAGGTAAGTCGATAAAAGAAGCCCTTCCTGGACAACCAGTGCGTGTAATGGGTTGGATAGCTGAGCCACGAGTTGGAGATATGTGTGTTATGGCCAACGATAAAGATGTCGCAGAACTTATCGCTGTAGAACAAAAAGCTCTTGTTGCACTCGAAAAAGAAGTTGAACCTACAACAAACGTTGCAACACAAAAGAGTTCTATACCTGTGAACATTCGAGTGCTGTATGGTCTTGAGAAAGATGACACTTGGACACTCCCTGTTGTGTTGAAAGCTGACAGTGTTGGAACACTTGATGCACTTAAACAAGAAATAGGAAAAATTAAACTCGATAGAATACACATACGAGTTATACGTGCCGAAACTGGAGATGTAAATGAAAATGATATTAAACTTGCACAAGGAAGTTCTGATTCTGTAGTACTCGGATACAACACTAAAGTAGATGCCGGAGCACGCCGACTAGCTGATACGAACAAGACAACAATTGAAAC
>CAYRJE010000010.1:9185-11248 GCA_964424465.1 uncultured Candidatus Saccharibacteria bacterium | reverse complement strand
AGCACCGAAAGTGCGAAATGAAGAATCTCATGCAACACTCAAAGTACTTAAAGTGTTTAGTTCGAACAAACACAAGCAAGTGCTCGGAGGTCGAGTTGAAACTGGAATATTATCTCTTGGTAACACAGTAAAAATCCTACGACGTGATAATGAAATAGGTCGAGGTGAGGTTGTAGAACTACAACAAATGCGTGTTGCAACAAAAAACGTAGAGGCAGGTTCAGAATGTGGATTGATGGTTGAATCAAAAATAGAAATTGTTGCTGGAGATATCTTATCAGCTGTATCATTTGTAGAACGATAATTATATGAAAAGAAATAACAACGTACGAAGTAAAGAAGTAACTCGGGGTCGTGGCACATCAATTGTACGTCAATTGATTGATCAATATATTTCAAGAAATTCAGGTGGCCAATCATTGATTACTATTACATCCATAGAACAAGCAGAGCGCAGTAACAATGTAATGGTCCGGGTTTCTGTACTACCTGAAAGACAAGAAAATGCAGTGATTGATTTTCTACAACGAAACGCTTCAGAGATTCGTGATTATATCAAAGAGAACTCATCTTTGGGGATTTTACCTTTCTTGTCTTTTGAAATAGATCGAGGTGAGAAACATCGACAGAGTATTTTTGAGATTATATAGCATCCATGCTATATTGGCTCTGTGGCCCTAGGCCTAATGGCGCAGTGGCGAAGTGGCCCAACGCGGCAGTTTGCAAAACTGATATTCGCCGGTTCGACTCCGGCCTGCGCCTCCCAATGCCTTGGTGGTGGAATGGTAGACACGAGAGACTTAAAATCTCTTGGTAGCAATACCGTGCGGGTTCGAGTCCCGCCCGAGGCACAATAAGACGAAAGACACCCTTGTGGTGTTTTTTGTTTTATTGCCAAGTGAACGGGACGAGAAAGCCGGAATTAAGCTTTGATGTCCTATCAGGACCAAAGCGAATGAGGCGGGGTCGCGGGGATTTTTGCGTAGCAAAAAGAACCTGTGACCGAGTCCCGCCCTCACCATTGACATTACATATAAACAATGATACTGTATTCCTTGAACTCGGGAAGTCCTAGTTCACCTTGAAAGATGAATAAAAACATCACACCAGTCAGGCTGTTATTGCTTGTTGCGGTCATCGGTGGCATTTGCCACTTCTGGCCCTCACACGACCCAGCAGCATCACCCTCAGGACCGTCGGAAACGACGGTTCGCGAGACACCTAAACATAAACCCCAGAGCAACCCGGGAACTGCGGCAGGTGCCGTAGCACAGCTGGAAGGCAATGCCTCATTCAGCAAAGTGCCACCGCCCCGACCGACTGACACAGAGCTCAACAAAATCCTGCAGACCGAAACCCAACAATAATCCGATGAACAAATTCCTTCTTTTCTTTTTCCTGCTTTTCTCACTCCGCGCCACTGCTCAGCAGCCGGTGCCGGTCGTCCAGGAAGGCTTTCCCCTCAAGATCCCTTCCTCGTTCGAGGAGGCCGAGGAGGAAGCCTACACCCGTTCGCTATTCTACAACCGGAATATCACGTCCATCCAAGACAATTTTGGCGATGTGACTGTGTACGGTGGACCGGACAAAATCAGTAGGCTCATGCCAACACCGGTGACTCACGACACAATCGTGAACGTCACAGCTGTCGACCAGCCATATTTCTCGGTCGCCGACGATCGGACCTATGTCCGCGTCCTCCGGGAAATCAAGGACAAGTGGGATCTCGACACTTTTGTGGCTGATAACACTTTCCTGCTAGAACGGCTTCAGACGCCGATCGGACACACTACGCATCGCCTCCCACAGCATGCGGTGCATGTAAATTATCGCCTGGGGTCATTCACACCGATTCCGGTGCCGGAAGGAGCAGAGGCTCGGATCGATTTCTATGACCCGAACTCAAAAATCCCGGAGGTTGTTACGTTGCCGATCATTAACCGTGGCGGGCAGGAATTGGCTCTCTTCGGCAACTGGTACTGGAGCCACGACAACATCAAAAACGCCATCGTGGTCCTCTCCAACACCAACGGCTACGTGATGCACTACGACCTTGGCGCCGG
>CAYRJE010000010.1:552-9122 GCA_964424465.1 uncultured Candidatus Saccharibacteria bacterium | reverse complement strand
ACGAGGCTCGTATCCGCTGAGCATTGCCCCACAAACGATTCAAGTGAGTCGGACGCAAGTACTCCGGTTTATCAACGGCAATCCAATTGCCCGGCAAGAACTGTATGTCTCCCGTTTTGGGGACAATGACGAGTACATCGAGAATCCAGTATACGACGTTTTCGTGTACAACCTGCCGGACGGCGTCGTCCAATACATTCCGATGAACATCGTGGCAACGTCCCCAATCTACGGTGAGGTAAAGGCTCAGACGCTCCGTGTTCGGGCTCGCGACATGAACGGCAACATCACCCGCGATGTTGAGATGGAACGCAACCCGCAAAACGGTTACTTCCTTCTCAACGTCCGCAGTGGAGAAAGCTCAATCCGTGCCTGGGTCACCGAGTGGCCTGCTCCGATTAAGACAACATCCTGGGGCCCATAGAGCAGTCCCAACCACCCCCCCCTCATCGTACGCAACGCAAGTTGCCTCTGCGATGGGGGTATTTTTTATTCAAAAATCACCAAGAATACAGTTTGTTCATTCCATACAACATCCCAAGGATACAAAGATAATTCTTTACCAGTATTTGAACCAAGGCGAACCAATACCATTGTCCCACTCACCTGATCGACATGTGCTTTTTCTCCCAAAGCAACCAACACTGTACCATCACATAATTCCTTATGACCTATTTCAAAACTGAGCAATTCTTCCGCCGTAGCGGGTCGTGGTGTCAAACCATCACACGTCAATTCTTTTATTTTCTGTAGTGCAACATCAGAGCTCAAAGATTCTCCAGGTCTCCATATATATCCATTTCTATAACCTACGACATGTTGAGAAAAATTCTTTTCGCATATTTCTGGCAATACCAGCTCAGGATCAAATCCTGTATCAAGTATTTTTGATTCAAATGAAGAATCTGTTACCTCAAAGTTGTAGATTTGCATATATGTATATTACATTAATTGTTTATACACCTCCTCTACCTTATTCACCATATACGTAATCGTAAATTTTTCCGGAAATACACTCTTACCAAGTGTCATCTTCCTCACCTTCTTAGCATTCAAAAAATCAACAATCTTCTCCGTCAAATATTTCGCTGAACCAGGCACAACAAGCGGAGCTACAGCGTATTGTTCGATCTCTGGTATACCACCGACACGCGTAGCGATAAACGGAACTTTAGCCAACATTGCTTCAAGTAATGCGTACGGAAATCCTTCCTTAATAGATGGCATAACAAACACATCAAACGCTTTCATGTATTTGTATGCATCTGGTATGGAACCAACCAAGAAGAATATTGACTCGAGTTCCAACTCCTTAATCTGATCTTCTAACTCATTACGGAGTAGACCTTCTCCAATGACAACAAAGATAGTATTGTCTAGATTTTTATATCGTTTTGCCAAGTATGCAGCGTGTATCAAATGCGTAACCCCTTTAGCAGAATATAGGTTCGCGATCAGCCCGACAATGCGAACATTTTGTGGGAACGCAATACCCATATTGCGATATATAACTTCCCGAGCGTCATGCTTACCCAATAGATGCTCAGCTTTTTTTTCATCTATACCATTATATATAACAGAACCTTTTCTCTTTGGAATAATGTGCATATATCTACCGACCTCATAGTCAAATTTTGAGACAGTAATAGTATAATTCCTAAGAAACCTTGAGATAATCTCAGAGATAATATAGAAATATTTTTTCATCTTACCCATCGGCTCGGTGAACACAAAACCATGCACAGTGTATACAACTTTTGCACCAGCAAGACGCGCTGCGACAGCACAGACAGATCCAGCCTTAGAGCTGTGTACATGCACAATATCCGGCTTAATAGCTCTTACAAGTTTAATAGTCTCGAGTGCCGCCTTACAATCTTTCCAAATACTCACATCTCGCCCTAGACTAGGGATAATGCGAAGTTGATGTGATTTAAAGCCACTAGACTGCAATTCATGAAATAACCATTTGTCTTCATGATCGTATTGAGCGCCTGTTGCTACATATGTTTGATGACCTTTCTGCTCGAGACTACGAACAACATCACGCACATGCGCTTGAGCACCACCCCTTTCTCCTTGAGTAACAATATGCAGAATTTTCATACAGTAGGTACTGATATTATACTATATCCTTGCCTACGTATAGCTCGACAGCCTCTTGAAAATCTTTTGGAAGTAGAGATTCAAATTGACGCATATTCCCCTTGAGATCAACAAAACTCACACGATGCGCATGTAGAGCTTGTCGCTCAAAACCCAGTACTTTTGGATGAGATGGCGCATAGAGAGAATCTGCAACAATGACATGGTTTAAAAATTTCATATGTACACGCAACTGATGTGTTCTGCCTGTTTGCGGTCGCAGTGACATATATGAGAATCTGGGAGTGATAGACACTCGAGGTATGGGTTGAATTTCAAAATCAGCTAACACTTCATATTCAGTCACAGCATCTCGCATATCACCACGAGCAAAACGACCAGCTGAATATTGTCTAAAATCCGTACGACTGCGACCGATAGGTGCGTTGACAATACCTCTCTTTATTTCATCTTTAAACCAACCCCAGACAAACGCACGGTATTCTTTTTGTACCAAATGCTCTTGAAACTGTGTTTTGATGTGTTCAAAAAACTTCTGTGTCCGTGCGAAAATAATCACTCCCGATGTCTCCACATCAAGTCTGTGCACCACTCCAGGACGGGGTACAGTGATGAGACCACCACCTTTTTCTGTCAGTTTCATCGGCTCTCCAATATCAGCCATTTCTGGGTACAGGCGGACCAACTGATCACACAGACTCTCTTTATCTGCCGATCCTGGCTTACCATCAGGATGTACAACAACACCTGCCGGTTTATCGACAATTATAAAATCTTTCTCTTCATGCAGGATATTCATAGTATTGACTGTATCAGTATTCCATTACACAATCAAGCTTGTTCCCTCCATCTTATCTGATGGTGGTAGGTCGAATATATCGAGTATTGTAGGCGCAATATCAGCCAAAGTACCCCTCGGATGCAGTGTTATACCGTCTAGACCAGCTACAATACACGGTACAGGGTTAGTTGTATGCGCTGTATGCTTTGCACCTGTAACTTCATCAATAGTCACTTCTGCATTACCATGATCTGCGGTAACTAATGCCACACCACCAAGAGCCAAGACTCCTTCAACCAGACGTTTACACTCCCTATCAACAGTTTCAACCGCCTGTATCAGTGCCGGAATATTACCAGTATGACCAACCACGTCAGCATTTGGAAAGTTTATCACTACAAAATCACTTTCTCTCAAACCATCTAAAGCAGCATCAACAATCTCCTTAGCTTTCATCTCTGGCGCTTGATCGTGTGTAGAGATGTCGGTTCGACTATCTATCTTTACATGCACCTCACCTTCTTGCACAACATCACTTTGACCATTAAGGAAAAAAGTTACATGTGGGAATTTTTCTGATTCGGATACATGTAATTGTCTGATATGAGCTTCTGCCAATTCTTTAGCTAAACTAGTTTTAATATCAGCAGGAGGAAACGCGATAACAGTATCAATTTCATCGCCATACTGTGTCATACTCACAAAACACAAATCCATCTCTTCCTTCTTTTTTAGAATCGCTTCGGTCAACTGACGAGCACGATCAGCCCTGAAGTTAAAGAAGAAAATACCATCATGATCTTCAATAAAATAGTTCTTACCCTCTTCATGAGTATATAGATGATGTTCTAAATATTCATCTATTTTACCAGATGGATCAGTATCAATATACTGACGCTCCATAAACTCAGCTGGCGTATATTCTGTTGAATGACACACATTACCTCTACATGAGAAAAGGACATCCATCACTTGATTGATTCTATCAGCATTACCAGCCCTATCCATACCAAAATACCGACCACCAAAACTACCGATAACTCCAACACCTAATTTCTCCATTTCATCCATAAGCTGTTGCAAATACATACCTGCTGTTTTAGGGGCACTATCACGACCATCTGTAAACACATGCAAAACCACCTGATCACGACCCAACCCTTTTTCTTTTGCAAGTTTTAAAAAGGCATAGATATGAGAGTTGTGACTATGCACCCCTCCATCACTCAACAATCCGATCATATGTATTTTACTCTTATGCTCCTGCACATGTGCAAAAAGCTTGGCGAATGCTTGATTGGTAAAAAAGGATCCATCACGAATTGATTTCTCAATAGTTACCAAATCAGTATCTATAGCACTACCTGCACCTATAGTGGTGTGACCTATTTCACTATTACCCATTTGGCCATCAGGTAAACCTACAGCTAAACCACTTGCCTCCAACAGTGTATGAGGGCACTCGTTAGTCAAATGATCAAAGAATGGTGTATTAGCCTGTTTGATAGCGTTATTCTTTGACTCCTCTCTATGACCCCATCCATCCATGATAACCAGAGCGACTTTCTTATGTACTGAATTCTGTGTAGACATATATGTATTTACGTTATAGTAGTTTACCTTGCTGTTCGAGCCTGCCCACATCTTGAGTCAACCTTTGGTGACGATTCTTATACGCTTGCAAGTCCGCCTCCATTTGATGTATTTTCTTTTCCAAATCATCAATCTCTTTTTTATGCATCGGTAGATCTTGTAGCGCACGCTTTTCTTCCGCTTCTGCATGTGTAGCCTCTGATTCATATCGAGTAAGTTCTTGCATCAACCTCCTCTCTTCACTTTTGAAACGTTCTTGTGATGCCATCAGACTGTCGTATTCTCTTTTCTTTCCATCGTATTCTAGTTTCGCTCGCTCTCTATCTCTTCGCTCTTTCTCTTTCT
Organism: uncultured Candidatus Saccharibacteria bacterium; assembly: GCA_964424465.1. GTDB lineage: Bacteria > Patescibacteriota > Minisyncoccia > Phycocordibacterales > CAIZLB01 > CAIZLB01. The sequence continues at coordinate 4,297 of CAYRJE010000010.1, read as the reverse complement.
TTAAATATTCCATCTTCATTCGCTCAGCACCACCGGCATCATATGTACTACTATGCGTAGCAGTACGAACCTCTTCATGCGTATGTTGAGAGTGCGTATTTGTATTCGATCTCGAAGGAGGAGTTGTAATTCCAAACATGAAGATATTCTATCACAAATCCATGTTCAATAAAAAAGAACGTTCACGATAGAACGTCTTTTTATCTCCACGTGGATTCGTAGTCAAGTCTTCCTTCCATCTTCGTCAATTTATAGCCATGAATTCCTTTTGGAGCCGCTTCCCAGATTCGAACCGGGGACCTACTGTTTACAAAACAGTTGCTCTACCAACTGAGCTAAAGCGGCATAATGTGTCGTGGGAACCGGGCCATGTTCTTTTAAGCAACCGAGTCTTAACGCCCAGCCCCCACGACTCATACAATATACACTATTTATTTTCCAATTTCAAATCGTGCAAATCGAACCAACTCTACTTTCTCACCGAACTTCTGAATAGCACCATCAATCAAACCTTGTACAGTAATGTCTCCATTTTTAATAAAAGGTTGTGTCAACAGAGCCTCCTCAGCGCTTGCACCCGCAGCAACAGCTTCATCAGCCTTTAGATATGCTGGAGAAGTAGCCACAACTTGCATTGCAATATCATTTGCCAATGCTCGGAATTCTGGATTATTTGATACGAAATCAGTTTCTGAAGCTAGTTGTACCAATGCACCCATAAGTCCATTTGAATGTATGTATGACTGTATTACACCTGCACCAAGCTCTCGATCAGCTTTCTTAGCTGCCTGCTCAGCACTTTTTTCTTTTAAAATAGCCAAAGCTTTCTCTCGATCTCCCCCAGCCTCCTCTAGAGCCTTCTTGCATTGCATAACTGAGATTCCAGTTTCTTCCCGCAATGCTTTGATTTGATCAGGTGTGATTGTACTCATACGTAGATTTAATATGTTAAATGATTAATTAGGCTAACAACTGGTGTAGTATGTAGTCAACAGATGACGGTGATGAATCGTTTGCTAGGATAGGATATGTAATATTTGATATCTTACAATCTGTATTTGCAATAGCAACAACAGGCACTTTCATTGATATAGCTTCATCAACTGCAATAAATTCTTTCTTAGGATCCAACACAACAATAGCAGCTGGCATACCTTTTAGATCTTTTACTCCTGTAAACAATGCAGCAAGTCGCTCTACTTCTTTATCCATCAAAGATTGTTCTTTCTTTGTGTATTTTTTAAGTTCTCCTTTTGCTTTCATATCAATAAGTTCAAGCATTCTATCAATTCGCTTTCGAATGATTTCGAAGTTTGTAAGTAGACCTCCTACCCATCGGCCTGAAACATACATTTGTCCGAGTTTCTCGGCATATGTTTTTGCTAAATCTTTGATCTCATTTTTACTTGCAACGAATACAATTGGTTTATTCTCTGCAATCAATGGAGCAAGGAATTCTTTAGCTGCAGCGATTTGTTTTGCTGTAACTTCAATATCAATAATATCCATATTACCCTTTGTACCGTATACATGCTTCGCAACTGAAGGGTTTCGTAGAGAACGTAGTGTTCCGTAGTGAACTCCAGCCTCGAACATAGATTGTGTATCTGCTGTTTTTTGTTGTGTCATATAGGCTTTATGTATACCAAATTTAAGGCAATAAATCAAGGGTTTTTGAGGGGTTGCTTAGAGTATGGTTGGGGTGGGTTTTAGGGGTTGAGGGGTTGTTGACATTTTCATCTATTATTGTATGATGTAGCCGTACCACAGAAGTCTGTGCTATGCATTCCCAAACAATTCACTGAACAACAACAATGAAGCTACCGAAACCTCTTACCGTTAGTCACGTCTCATTTCCCACAGGCTACAACTGCATAGTTGAGCAAACGTCTTTGGACCAAATCAAGGAGATCAAGTGCACCTCGCCAGGAGCCTCGGCTGCCAAAATAACCGGACGAGATTACCTGTCGTATCACACGCGGGGGTTCACTTACCCCTATCACAAAGGAGACGGATACACCTGGGAGCATAAGTGGCCAACTCTGGCAGAACTCACAGCATTGGCAAGCCGTCCTACCGCCATCCCACTCGGAGTGCGGAAGGCTATGCTGCAGCATGACATGTGCATCGTTGCTTGGGGAAGTTTGTCTGTCACTAAAGGTGGACACCTCCGTGTACCAGTACTTGAACACATCACGCACAGCTTGTTCATTATCACCTGGGCTCGGCTCGACTCGCCACTAGCGATCATCGAGACGACCCTGGCCTAACCCCCCCCCCGCTCCGTTCCCAACGCGAAACCCGCTGTTGGCAACGGCAGCGGGTTTTTATTTTTCCAATATAACAGTGTCACCCTCACCTAATTCTTTTTTACGCCTAGTTTCAACCTTCTTCAGATCTTCCTCAGCCTTTAATGTCTCAGGTTTTATACCCCGAGAAAGCAAAGCCTGTCTTGTAATCTTACTATTTTCGTAACCTCATATGTCATATTTTCCCGTCCTTGTATATCATTTGCTTTAATATTGTGGTCAGTCATAGCCAAAGAAAAATCTTTAGCTTTCAATTCCACTTCCGTGTCGAAATCAGCCAAAGCCCTCTGCGGCGGAATACCCTTCTTCTTTTTTAAATCGGCAACTGATAACCCTCCATACAATACTTCTATGTGTTTATTTTTAAATGTACCGAATTCGGCAGGAAGCTTAATACCTCGTTTATAAACAGTAGACTCAATCTTGCTTTCAGTATCTCTTAATTTCTGCCGAGATTCTAAGCGCTTATTTTCATATTCTCTAGCTTCCAACAATTCCTGTTTCCGAGTTTGAGTAGCAAAATATGTCTGAGCCAAAGCAATCTGAGGTTTGCGAGGATCACCATTTTGAGCAATTAGATAACAAGCATATCGAGTAAGTAGGAAATCTTCTATTTCACGATTTGCACCTGACCCCGTCAATACCATTTTGTCGGCGCCGACAAAATGGTATTGGGACGACTGACCACTTGTTTTACAGGCTTCTTTTGCCCTCTCAATTACCCCGCAAAACTTCCTCCACTCAGAATACCCTAATACACTCATAAGATCTCGTGCAGACCAAAACTCACCCCCTTTCGAGTCTCTTTTAATCGATTCTAACTTGTTTTGAATTTGCACAATTACTTTATCCACTCCTCTATTATACCAAAGTGGTCAATATTGACGGATCATTATCTATAAGACTTTTAGAAAAATTAAACCTTTCTTATACTATTCCTCATCATCAGTCTGTGCCTCACCACCATTCTCGAAATACGTCACCACCTCAGTAATCATTTTATCAATCTGGCCTGCAAACATGTTTTGTATACCATGCCACGACTCCTTCAGACGATGATCTTAGCTGACTTCGTTCTGATGTACACCGTACATCAATACCTGTCGGCTTGTGAATCAAGCGTACAGCTGTTTCAACCTTGTTCACGTTTTGACCTCCTGCTCCACCTGATCGTGAGAATTCCATTTCTATGTCGGCTGGATTTATTTCAAATTTAACTTTTTTACGAATAGGCAGAACGGCTACAACTGCGGTAGATGTGTGTACACGCCCTGATTTTTCAGTCGCTGGAATACGCTGTATTCGATGTACTCCAATTTCATATTTAAAATATCGATACACTTCCAATCCTCGAACTTCAAAAGCAGCTTCTTTGTAGCCTCCAATACCGTTCTCAGAAATATCAACCGTTGAAAAATTCCATCCTTTTTGCTCGG
>CAYRJE010000010.1:0-397 GCA_964424465.1 uncultured Candidatus Saccharibacteria bacterium | reverse complement strand
ATACCTTTCAAATCACCCTCTGCCATCTCTTTCAATTCTGGATCATTCATCATATCCAAAAGAGACTCTTTCTCTTTTTGGAGTCGCTCAATTTCACCAGCAAAGAAACTGGTTTTAAAATCTTTTTTTAATTCGTCGAGGTTTAAATCTTCCATATAGTTTTTCTAAGTATATCATGCAGGCAATAGAAAAGAGCCCATTGTTTAGATGCGCCCTCTTCTTTATTGGCTATTTAGCAGCCTTTTTTGTAACCTTTTTAGTTGTTGCAGCTTGTCGCGCCTTGAACTTCTCCACTCGTCCAGCAGTATCTACCACTTTTTCATGTCCAGTATAAAATGGATGGCAAGCAGCACCGCTTTCGACTGCACTTGGCTCCTTAGTAGATCCTATAGTATAT
>CAYRJE010000009.1:11930-17639 GCA_964424465.1 uncultured Candidatus Saccharibacteria bacterium | reverse complement strand
TTTGCTATGGGAGGTTCAACTGAAAATTCAGCATACTGAGTAACACACAACCCTCTAAATCTTGAGTATGTCGCAGGAGGTTCTTCGGGAGGATCAACAGCTGCTGTGGCTATGAATGGCTGTCTATTTGCATTAGGATCTGATACAGGAGGTTCTATTCGTCAGCCTTCAGCGTATTGTGGCGTGGTTGGATTGAAGCCTACATATGGAAGTGTGTCTCGTCATGGTCTTATGGCTATGGCTTCATCGTTTGATGTTATTGGTCCTATTACAAAGAATATCGAAGATGCAGAATTAGTGTTTGATGTTATTCGTGGGGTAGATATACTTGATAGTACATCACATACCACTAAAGGTTTTACAGCGGCAGATACAGTGTCTCGAGCTGGTCTAAAAGTTGGAATACCGCGAGAGTTTATTTTTACTGACGGTGTTTCAGCTGAGGTTAAAAAAAGTGTAGAAGATGTTATTGAATTGTTGAAAGGTAAGGGTGTGGAGATTGTAGATATTTCTATACCGTTACTACAAAAAGCTTTGGCCTTGTATTATATATTGGTTCCAGCAGAAGTATCATCAAATATGGCGCGTTTTGATGGTGTTCGTTATGGTGCAAAGGTTGATAGAGCTGATCTTCTTGGTGATTATATGTCTACTCGTGGATCGTTGTTGGGAAAGGAGGTGCGAAAACGAATCATGCTTGGAACATATATTCTTTCTGCGGGATATCATGATGCCTATTATCGTAAGGCGAGTTTGCTACGAGATCAATTGTCAGCTGACGTTCGGAACACATTGTCTCAAGTTGATGCAATACTTACTCCGACCGCACCAGATACCGCTTTTAGAATAGGAGAAAAAGTAAATGATCCAGTTTCTCTGTATTTGGCTGATATATTTACAGTAACAGCCAATCTGGCTGGTGTTCCTGCTATCTCAGTACCAGCAAAAACTAAGACTGCTTCAGGTTTACCATTAGGTATACAATTCATGTCTAGTGTTGATAAGGAAGATATTCTATTTGCACTCGGAAAAATGATATACTAGAGAACATGGCAGATGTTAAAAAAGATGATAAAAAACCAGCAGCACCGGCAGCTTCGAATGGTTTTTCATGGGAAGAGGTTTTATTATTGATATTGGGTCTTATAACTATTTTCTTTGTAGTTATTCCAAGATTTAATCCTGAGACCGCCAATGAACCTGCTGCTATATACACATCAGATACTGATGGTGGTTTTGATGTTCGTGGTTGGTACAAGCGCGTGTTTAGTCCTAGAACTGAAGTGCTGAAAGATTCAAATGGGCAAGTTATATCGACTACACAAGAAGTAAGTCTGGTAGAAGAAACCAAATTCCGTGTAACTGACTTTTTCAAAAATACATTCTACTTCATATTTTTCATGTCGATATTTTTGAGTTTACTATTTGGTCTTGTGCGGTATCACAATAAAGTGCGCCTAGCTTTTATTAAAGAAGAATATTTGAAGAAGCTGGGGTTGGTGAAAAGTCCAGAAGATCAAAAACTTGAAGCTGACGCTGCGATTGCTAAGGCTCAAGAATTATCAACACCTGATACGAACGGTATGCGTAATCCGCGTTGGGAAGCTGTAGAAAAATACTATAACTCAGCAAATCAGTCAGATTGGCGAACAGCGATTATTGAAGCTGATATCATGTTGTATGATTTACTGGATACTATGAATGTTGAAGGTATATCTATTGGAGAGAAGTTAAAGAATGTAAATAAGGCTCAGATGGCTACACTTGATTTTGCTTGGAGATCTCACAAGATTCGAAATGAGCTAGCTCATCAAGGTCTCAATTTCGAGCTAAGTCGTCGTATTGTTGAGGAGGCGATAGAGGGGTATAGAAGAGTGTTTAATGAATTCTCGTATATCTAGTGATTTAGTAATTTCTGCAGAGTATAGTATATTTGTTATAAGATATGTCAAACTTTAATCCCTATGTAGATTCTCTAAGAGAAGCTGTTGAAAATTCTACTGAGCATACTGTAGTTGCACAAACTCCATTTAGCTCTATTGAATATCCATCGCCTAAGCGATCTGTATTTACAGTAAAAAATATATTATGGACTATAGGTGTTTGTATTATAGGTATATCGGTCATGGCATTTGCAACACAGGTGGTGTTGCTGGCTATTGATAATATTAAGGAAGGTAAAACTCCTCTTGTGTTGGAGAACGGCGCAGAAAACAGCACCACAAGCAATATGTATGTAAGGGCAGATGCTGCATCTACCATATTTAATACTGACCCTGATGAGGGTTTGGATATGTCACGTGTTGATCTTGGTATACCTGGAGTGGCTAAAATTGGTTTTGATGCAAATACTTCGAATAAGGCTCTGACTGACAATATTAATAAATATGCAGAGACCACTTTTGTATTGGGTGGACGGCAAGGTGAGAAAGGTGGTGATGGGATAATTGGAGGTGGTGACAGTATTGTTGATCCACAATATTCTCTACTGGATAAGCCGGCGGTCCCTATGCTTAGCTCTAAAGCATATCTTGTTGCCGATCTTCAAACCGGTGAAGTTATTTTAGAAAAAAATGCTGATGCTGTGCATCCGTTGGCTTCTGTGAGTAAACTTATGACAGCCTTGATAGTTCGAGAACAAATGGATTTACAAAGCATTGCTATAGTTTCTCGTGACGCTTCGAGTGCCTATGGAGGACAAGGTAATCTTGGTTTAGGAGAGAAGATACGATTGGCAGATTTGTTGTTCCCGCTATTGATGGAATCAAGTAATGATGCTGCTGAGGTGTTTGCAGATCAATACGGACATGCTCGTTTTATAGAGGAGATGAACAAGAAAGCGGCTGAGATTGGGATGGTTGATACATATTACGGAGATCCAAGCGGTTTAGATCCGAGGAATACAGCATCTCCTAGAGATTTGTTAAAATTGGCACGATATATTCATCAAACAGATCCGCAGGTATATGACATGACTCGTGTTAAACAATTCTCAATAAAGGGTCATGCATGGAAAAATGCGAATGCTTTATTGCTTACCCCAGGGTTTGCTGGGGGTAAGAATGGTTACATTGATCAATCCCGCCAGACAACAGTTTCTATTTTTGATGTAGATATGGCAAAGGGTGGTAGTCGAACTATTGTTGTGGTCGTATTAAGAAGTGAAAATAAAAATGGTGACGTGTCTAAATTACTAAACTATCTGAAGAAAGCGGCTGTTTTTGAGGTAAGATAATTTTACCTTTCAGTAGTTTATTTGCTTGAGATTTTGTACAACCTCCTATACAGTATCCAATTTTCATATATTCTGTATTATCCTGTACGATTGCATCGAGTAACTCTTGATTGATTGTTACACGATACTTTTTATAGACTCCTGTTTGTGGGTTTCGTACTGTGCCAACAACAACTTTTTTGATCGGTAATCCGTCGGTATCAAAGACTAAGACATATAACTCTATAGGTGTCGATGCTGGTGCATATGATCGTATGAGTAGGCTTACTGCATCTCCAATGTTTACATATAAATCTGGTACTCCTGAACCTTGTTGTGCACCAGCTGAAGCAGCTGAATTCGACTTGAAGTTCACTGTTTCAGTTGTTATTTTTGGGGTTGTGGATGATGCAGATTGTGCATATGTGTACCATGTTGGCACAGATACTATTGTCAATATTGATAGTAGTTTTGCTATGGATGGTAGCGTTTTTTGCATGTGATTATTATATACCAATATGCTAATATAGTCTCATATGGATGATGCAAAACGAGTAACATATTTCGGTTATACAGATGCCCGCAACCAGAGGGTTAAGTTCGGTATTCGCAAAGAAGATAGGTTAAAACATATGTATGTGATAGGTAAGACAGGTATGGGTAAGTCAACATTGTTGGAAAATATGGCCATACAGGATATTCAAAACGGTGAAGGTTTAGCCTTTCTCGATCCCCACGGTAAGACAGTTGAGTTGTTGATGGAATATGTACCTGAGCATCGTATTAAGGATGTAATATATGTGGCACCATTCGACTTGGAGCACCCTATAGCGTTCAATGTGCTTGAGGATACTTCAGGAGACCTAGTACTTGATCCCGTTCGTGCACAGTTGATTGTGTCAGGGCTCATGTCGACATTCAAAAAGATTTGGGAAGATCAATGGAGTGCTCGTATGGAGTACATATTGAACTATACTCTACTGGCCTTACTTGAAATTCCAGAAGCTACACTACTTGATGTAAACCGTATGTTGTCTGATAAGAAATTTCGAAATGATGTAATCAGTAAACTGAAAGAACCGACGGTAAAGATGTATTGGGAAAAAGAATTTGCTGGATACACAGAAAAAACTGTAGCTGAAGCGGTGCCAGCTATTCAAAACAAGGTTGGTCAATTTATCTCAAATAGTTTGATTCGAAACATTATCGGTCAAAAATTTTCTTCTTTTGATCTTCGTCGAGCGATGGATGAAAAGAAAATTATTCTCTTCAATCTTTCAATCGGTAGAATAGGAGAAGATGCTGTAAATTTGCTTGGATCATTATTTGTGACCAAGATATATTTAGCTGCCATGTCTCGAGCTGATAGAACGGATAGACAGATGAAAGATATCCCACCGTTTTATTTGTATGTAGATGAGTTTCAGAATTTTACCAACGATTCATTTGCCCAGATCTTGGCACAGGCTCGAAAATATAAGCTTGGTCTTATAGTTGCTCACCAGTATGTAAAACAAATGACTGAAGTTGTGCGTGATGCAGTATTTGGCAACGTTGGAACCATGGTTGCATTTCGTGTTGGCGCTGATGATGGTGAAGCATTAGAGAAAGAATTTCAACCTGCATTCGTAGCGCAAGATTTTGTGAATTTGGGGCGTTTTCAGATGTATTTGACGCTGATGATTGATGGAGTAACATCGTCGGCATTCTCAGCTGTAGGGCTTGGTCCTTGGCCTGAAGCGGAAAAACAGTATGTATCAGAAATCATAGAATCATCACGTAAAAATTATGCACGCCCTCGAGATATTGTCGAGAAACATATACTAGATTGGACTTTAGGTGGCAATAACTCAACGAATAATGCAGGGGTGGCTATTGGACAACATGCAGCACCGAAGCCTCATCACTCTGTTCCAGATCAACCTCGCAGATCTGAGGGTGTTCGACATGAATCTCCTCGAAATGAACATGCTCCTCACAGAGACAGAGACTCTCACCATAAAGCCCAAGATAGGTCTCAGGATAGAAATATCGATCGGAGACCGGACGCAGGAGCTCATAGGACTAAGACTGTACAAACACATACTACAATAGGCGAAGTCTCTTCTCATCCTAATCCATTAAAGAACTTGAGCAACCGTCACCTGAACAGGTTAAGGCTGACAGTTTACGTACTGCGGTGGAGACACTGCAGAAAAAGAAAGAGGTCGAAGAAAATACCTTGAAAGACATATTGGGTATATAAAAATATGAATGCATACCCTAAGAAAAAAATAATTATATTTTCTCTTGTGTACATACCAGAGTATGTTGGTGGGGCAGAGGTTGCTATAAATCAAATAACCAATCAAACTGCTCTACAGGGCTATGATTTTCATATGATTACATTGGGAAAATCCGGTATACCGTCGCGTTCTGTTGGTGCTGTGACGGTTGATTATAATGGTTTGTTTGGTTAAATTAGCATATTTTTTGTTCTTTATAAAAGTATTTTT
>CAYRJE010000009.1:0-11889 GCA_964424465.1 uncultured Candidatus Saccharibacteria bacterium | reverse complement strand
GAGGGCGATACAATAGCGCATATGCGAAGAAGTGCACGATTGGCTGGTCCATTTTTTAAGAAATTATTCGTTAAGGCGGATAGTATTCAATGTATTTCTCATTTTTTAAAAGAATTTGCTTGGAATGTGTTGGGTGATAGATCTGATAAAGTATTAGTTATACCAAATGGGGTTGATATTGCCTTGTTCGATCGTGTGGTACCAACAGAGACTGTTGCACAGATCAGAAAAGGGTATGGGTTTACTGAAGATGATAAAGTTATAGTTACCACATCACGTCTGACACATAAGAACGGTATCGATACTTTGATTGATACCATGAGATTACTTCCAGAGAAGTATAAACTACTACTCATCGGAGCGGGTCCAGACGAGCAGATGTTAAAGGATCAGGTCGCTCGACTCGGGCTTGATAATAGGGTAGTATTTGCTGGTAAAAAGCTTTTTGAAGACTTGTATATGTATTTAAAATCATCTCAGGTTTTTGTGAGGTTGTCACGGTCTGAAGGGTTCGGGAACTCGTTCATAGAGGCCATGGCTGCTCGGATACCGGTGGTTGCCACTCACGTGGGTGGTATTGTAGATTTTATACAAGATAAAGAAAATGGCCTCCTTGTGTCTCCTGAGCACTCACAGGAGGCGCAGGATGCAATAGTTCGAGCTGTAGAGACGGATTCGTCTCAGATGGTGGAGGCAGGCTACGCAACAGCTGTTGGAAAATATCAGTGGAAAGATATAGGTCAATCATTTGATACATTATTTAAGAAATTATTATGAAGAAAACTACCCCTAAAAAAACAGTAAAAAAACAGAATGTAAAAGGTGCGAAACAGCCTGTAAAACAGGATGTAAAAAAAACCTATGTAGTGACAGGCAGTGCTGGGTTTATTGGTTTTTTTGTTTCAAAACGATTGCTTGAGAATGGTCATACTGTAGTAGGTATAGACAATATGAATGATTACTATGATGTTATACTGAAGAAAAAGCGAAACGCTATTTTACAGAAATTTCCAAATTATCATTTTTATAAAGTGCATCTGGAAGATGCTAAAAAAATCGCGTCCGTTTTTGATGCACATGAAGTACATATTGTTATACATTTAGGTGCGCAAGCAGGTGTCCGGTATTCGATGGAGAATCCTTGGCAATATGCAAATTCAAACTACATAGGTTCTCTTAATATTTTCGAAGCTGCAAAAAATAAAGGTATATCACATGTTATATCTGCATCCTCATCGTCTGTGTATGGGAACAGTAAACCACCGTTTCATGAACAAAAATCAGTAACAGATACACCTATATCTGTGTATGCTGCTACTAAAAAAGGTGTTGAGGCTTTGGCTCATACATATACACATCTATACCCGATGACTATTGTAAACTTACGATTCTTTACAGTATATGGACCATGGTCACGTCCTGATATGGCCATGTTGAAATTTGCCCAGAAGATTATTAGTGATGAAAAGATTGTTCTATATAATCAAGGAAAAATGAAGAGGGGATTTACATATGTTGAGGATATTGTTGATGGTGTCCTGGCTGCAGAGCATGTGACTGCTGGATATCATGTGGTGAATTTGGGTGGTAATGAGATTATCGCCCTTAACAAATTGGTTTCAACATTGGAAAAACATCTCGGTAAAAAGGCGATTGTAGAACTTGGGGAAATGCAAAAAGGAGATGCTAAAGATACCGTGGCTGTACAAGACCATGCTCGAAAGAAGCTCAAATTTAACCCTAAAATTTCTTTCGATGTCGGCGTAAAGGCGTTCTGTGAATGGTTCCTGGAACACAAAGACTGGTTATTGAAGTTGAAAAAAGCTAAGCAATAAAAAGAGCCACATGCACCTTATTACATTTGGTACGGATGAGCATATTCTAGATAAAAACAGTCGACAATTCGATCGTATTTTATCTTATGCAAAGAATGTAGATGGATATACTGCTGTTGTTTTTTCACGTAAGGTTCGGCAATTCAAAATAGAGGATTGCGGTCCGTTGAGGCTGGTGCATGTACCTCGTAGAACAGTCATACGCAATTTACACACTGTCTATAATACACTTAAAACCAACGTGCATACCGATACTGTGATTTCATCCCAGGATCCTTTTGAGATAGGTTTCTTGGCATATATGTATGCTAAGTTTCTACATAGACCACTACACATACAAGTACATACTTCAATAGAGTCTCCATATTTTAGAGGTGAAAGTATTCGGAACAGAGTTCAGTATTACATCAGTTGTTTTGTGCTTAAGCGAGCTCGTGCTATTCGAGTTGTTTCAAATAGAATTAAAACATTTCTTATACAGTCCTTGTCTATACCTGAACATAAAATAGATGTGGCACCGATTTACGCAGGAGATTTGGAGGTTGTTAATGTGAGCAGTTCTGGTTCACAAAAGGAGAATAGTATACTTATGATGTCTCGTATTGAAAAGGTAAAGAATATTTCTCTTGGTGTAGAGGCATTTCTTGAGTTGATAAAGAAAGAACAATATAAAGATTATGTATTAGAGATTGTCGGCGAGGGAACTCAAAAAGCATATCTGCAAGAGAAATATAAGATGCATACGAATATCATCTGGAAACCTTGGGCATCCAATCCTGCTACGGAGTATCTGAGGGCAAAAGTCTTTTTGTTGACTTCTTGGTATGAGGGGTGGGGCATGACACCTATTGAAGCGATATCACTTGGTGTTCCTGTAGTAATGACCAATGTGGGCTGTGCTGGTGAATGTGTTCGTACCGGTGTGAATGGATACGTTGCGCGTACACACACTGTACAGGAGATAGTAGAAGGTCTCGAAGCTGTGTTGAAAAATTCTTTAATGTATACTAAAGAAAATCTAAAGAAATCTTTAAATAATCTTCAAACTCAAGAAGAATATATTAAGATATTAATACAATCTTTCAACAAAGCTCTCCTATGAAATTATTAATGATAACGCAAAAAATAGACATGACAGACCCGGTGTTGGGTTTTGCTCATGGATGGATAAAGAAAATTGCTAGTAATGTTGAGCAGTTGTATGTGATTACCCTCCATAAAGGAGTTATGGATTTGCCGGATAATGTGGAGGTTTTCTCTTTAGGTAAAGAAAAAGGTCGGTCTCGATGGTTACGATATGTACTATTTTATATACATCTGTTAATGGAGTATTTCTACATATGTGTCCTGAGTATGTAAAAGCTATATACCCTTTGCAGTTGTTCGTAAAAAGAAAGTCGACATTGTGGTATGCTCATGTGAAAACAAGTCCTCTTGCGGTGTGGGCAGGAGCTCATGTTGACACTGTGCTTAGCCCATCGGCAGATAGTTTTTTATCAGGAGGTAGCAATTTCATTAGTACCGGACATGGTATTGATACGGATGTGTTTAAGCCCGATGCATCATTTGTAAGTGGAGTCTCAAAAAATATTATACATGTAGGTCGATTGTCCAAGATTAAAGAGGTTGAAGTTATTATCAAAGCCGTAGGGTATCTTGTGTATACCATGAAATACACAGACTTTATACTTAACATATATGGAGGTCCGGCTAGACCAGAAGATTATGTGTATGTAGAAGAGTTAAAGAAATTGGTTCGAGATTTGGATATTCAGAAATATATAGTATGGCACGGTGAATTAAAAAATAATGCAGCTGCCACAGTATATCAAAAAGCAGATTTATTTATACGATCTATGCCTAAAGGTGGGTATGGAAAAGTTGATCTGGAGGCTTTGGCAGTAGCTGTACCTACTATATTGTCTACGAATGTATACGAAAGTTATTTTGGCGATTTGTATAAGGATATGTATTTTCCTGGTGGTGAGTACGAGCAGTTGGCTGAACGTATTGTCACAGTATTGGGGTGGGATAAGGAAACAATCGAGCGTTTCAAGCATATTTCTCGAGATTTGGTTGTACGAGACCATAATCTAGGCACACTAGCTGGCAAGATAGTCAATACATTCAGGTAGGGTGTGATTATGGTATAATTTTCTATATGTATTATGTATTCGGCAAAAACTCAGGGCTAGATAGGTTTAGTAGTTATCACTACCAGTTGCGAGAGATTTTTGAGGCAAAGCCTAAAAGTGTTTTGGAAATAGGTGTAGGTGATAAGGTTATAGGATCATATTTGAAAAATAATACTGATATCACTTATACATCGGCCGACTACTCAGATAAGCTTGGCCCAGATATTGTTGCTGATGTACGACATTTGCCATGTGCTGATAATTCATTCGACGTCGTGTGCGCCTTTGAAGTGTTGGAACATATACCATTTCAAGATTTTGAGCTTGCTGTCAAAGAATTGTTACGTGTAAGTAAGCATCGTGTGCTCATATCAATGCCTCATTTGCATTCAGTATCCAAATTCCTTTCTTTGGAATTAAAAAATTCAATTTCAAATTGCCGTATTTGTTGTTTAAAATTAAACACGTGTTTAATGGTGAACATTATTGGGAAATAGGTAAGGATATGTATCCTGTGCACAGAATTAAGCAAGCTATTCTTGATGCTGGTGGTGTACTAGAACGTGATTTTGTACCAACTGAGAATACCTATCATCATTTTTTCATAATACATAAATAGAATACACCATGACTAAAATCGTATACCTCGCCAATGTTAGACTTCCAAGCGAAAAAGCTCATGGGGTACAGATCACACATACGAGTGAGGAATTTTCAAAACAACTTGAAACCCAAGGAGGATCTTTTGAGTTGTTGTATGCGGATAGAGGACATACTATTGCTCGGGATTTATTTACCTACTACAACATATCCCATCGTTTTAAGACAACAGAGATTAAAACTGTGCACCTGCGCAATCCTCAGAAATTGTTCTTCTTCTTGCAACGTATGCATTTTGCACTTAAGTCTTTGTGGTATGTCATGAAGCGGTACGACAAGGATACGTACATCTATAGTAGGGATGAATTCCTGCTGTTTATATATAGTTTCAAATTTAAAAAATTGGTGTTTGAGGCCCATGCGGTTAAGACCAACTTTTTCTTCAGGTATATTGCTAAAAAAATGAAAGGGATGATTACTATATCTCAAGGTTTAAAAGATGTATATAAAGCATATATCCCTGAATCACATATACACGTTGCGCACGATGCGGTGGATATCACAAAATATAAGGTGAATGTAGATGCTATTGCAGAGCGATCTAAACATAATCTACCGCTCGATCGGCGTGTAGTGACATATATAGGTAGTGTTGGGCTATACGGATGGAAAGGTGTTGACACCTTCCTTGACAGTAGTGTAATGCTCCCAGAGTATACTTTTCTGGTTGTTGGTGGGAAAGAGGTTGATATTCAAAATCTAAAACAAAAATATTCAAATATTAATATCATTTTTGCCGGTCATCGATCGCCAGAGCATATTCCGTATTATCAAAAGATGAGTGACATATTGGTAATACCTAATAAGTCAGGATTTGCTGAAAGCGAATTGTATACCAGTCCTATGAAATTATTCGAATATATGGCAAGTTCGGTACCTATTATTTCTTCAGATCTGCCAAGTATGAGAGAGGTTTTAGATGAATCACTGGCAACATTTTTTAAACCAAATGATGCTGCTGATTTGGCAGTAAAGATCAAGGACGTCCTTACTTCATACGATGTTGCACTGGGAAAGGCTAAGGTTGCTGCGGTGGTAGTTGATGAATATACCTACAAAGAGCGTGTGCGAAAAATACTATCCCATATACAAACATACTAGTGCAGACAAGATGTAATCTCTAAAGAGATTTGATTTTCTCGAATATATCTTTTCGTAGTCTGTTGATTGCAATCTCAGCCTCAGCCTCTTCTTTTGTGATAACTCCTTTATCCATAGTCTCTTTGAACAAGGTCAAGAATAGTGTCTCTATTTCTTTTTTAGGATGTGGTTGATAGGTGCTTGGCCATTTGCCGCGCAGTTTTAGAAGCCAAATCTTAGGTATAATACCAAAATATTTTCCTGGATCATTTCGCTTGAAATCTATTGGTAAACCTGTAGACCAAGGTTGGGTTATTCTTTCGGTTGTGTGTAGAAATACAGTATCATCGGTTACAGTATCCAGATTATTATAAATACGTGGCACTGTTTTAATTGAGTTTGGTTTAACTTGATTGTGCCATTTTAAATTCATAATGTTGATATAATCAACTTTTTTAGATTTAAGGTCATTGAGAATATTTGCCATTGACCAGTGTGTAAGACCAGTACAGTTCATAACCATCATTGATGTATCAAAAGCATCTTTCTTGCTGCAACACATAATGTCTTTACCTTCCATGTCCATATTGAACAATGGAGATATGTCGCGTAGTGCAAATATGTCTGGATCTATAACCAGCGCGCGTCCTTCGTATTCATTTAGTTCAGGCGGCATAAATCGAGAGAGGGTAAAAGATTGTAGGTCTTTAGGATCATAGGTGATTGTTTTTCCGGCCCGCATATATTCAGTTCCTGCAAATGATTTGAATAAATCTAATTCGTCCACATTGAGTTGTTTTACTTCAATCTCTGTATCTGTAAGATATTTTTCTATTGCGTATTTTGCAATCTTAGCTCCAAGCTTTTGCTTGTTGTTTGTGTGGATGTAGACGATTTTTTTCATATTATAATTTTAATTTATATTGAGTAGAAAGTATAGCTAACGACAAATATATATGTACCCATTTGCCGGGCCAAGTATCTCGTTCTTCGATACGGGTATAGACTTTGTCCCAATCAATATATAATCCTCCTTGTTTTCGTGCATCTTCTATTATGCGTAGAAAGAGATTCTTAAAATCTTGATCATACCAAATGTCGATTGGAGCTCTCCAACCTGTCTTATGAGGTTTTTTTGTTATATAAGCAGGTAGTACAGCGTCGGTATATTTCCTCAAAAAAAGCTTATTATTTACGTCGTTTATATACTCAGTATCAGGAATTAATGTGTCTACATAATGTCTAAAAGGTTCATATGCGAATGGAGAACGTAGCTCCATTGACTGACTGCCATATAATTTATCACTGCGAATAAAGTTCTCAGCTGCAAGCCAGCAATAACGGTCTATGAGCATCGATGTATATACAGAGTTTTTGTGCGGTCCTGGTTTTCGGTAGAAAAAATGTAGGTACTGTGCAACAGTTGTTTTAATATATGTACTTAGTACTGTAGGTGCATATTTGTGTCGGGCAAAATTTTTCGCCAATGTCTTCATTCGTGTCCAACGTTCTTCGATGTGTAAATTATTTATAAAAGGCACACGTTTTATCTTGGCTCTAATGTACGAGAATACTACATAGAAAAAGGGGGTATAGGCTGCTATTTTACTGTCTATAATATTGTGTTGTAAGTAGTAGCTGTATCCGCCAAATATCTCATCGCCACCATCTCCTGAAAGGGTAACCCTTTTAGCGTGGCCGTGTATGCCCTCGGTCTTAGCGGTGATCAAGTATATCGGCAGTGAGATGTTATAGTTTGGCTCCTCTATAGAGGCATAGCTTTCTATAAAATTATTGAGATAATCGGTTTTGGTTATTCGTATTTCCGTATGATTTGTTTTGTAATCTGTTGCTAATTTTCGAGCCAGCATCGCATCTTCGTTGTATGTTTTTTCATCCCCCTCTATGACAAATGATGTCGTGTAACTATCAATATCATAGCCATTTCGATGTGCCTCATGTAAAAGTATTGATGAATCTAATCCGCCGGAGAGGTTTATGGATATTTTATCTTTAGATTGTAAATGCTCTTGTACAAGCTTCTTGATATTTTCTGCGAAATCTCCCGAGAAATAGCCTTCAGTTTTTGGTTTAAAGAAAGTCTTCCGTAGTACATTGCTCTTCAGGTCATACATGATATGTTGACCCAACTCCACCTTGCGTATATGTGAGAATAATGTCTTTTCTCCTGGAATATACCCGAGTGATGTTGCCAGAAATACAGCGAACTCATCAACCGATCTATTGATGGATTGGTGTTCAAGTATGCCTTTTATTTCAGATGAAAAAATGAATGTATTATCTTTATGATAATAGTATAGATTTTTCTGACCACTGGAATCTCGATATATGTGCAGCTGTTCTTTCTTGACATCGAGATATGCTATAGCAAACATGCCGAATATTTCATCTATAACTTCCGGTCCAAAATGGAGCAGACATTGATAGAGTACATATGTATCCAAATGTAGTTTATCCGCATCTAGAGCTATATTTGCACTCTGTAATTTTTCGACCAGTTTTTGTGTATTGTAAATCTGTCCGTTGAAGGCTAGTATGCCGTCCGGACTCAGAGTGTATGGCTGTTTTGATATATCATCGACCGCTCGAATTGCGAGCAGATTGTGACCCAAGGAAATATGCTCACTATAGTATTCTCCTGAAAAATCAGGTCCGCGGTGAACTGTTGCAGCATTCATGCGTTTAAGCATGTTAGGGTCTCTAAAGTTGAAGCCGTTTATACCACACATATATACCATGATAATACCATGTTTGCGTGCTTGTAGCCCGTAGATTTTTACTATTTATAGTATTACAATACGGTATATGACTGATACTGGACAGAATGCGCAACATACCCTGAAGGCAAACCTAGACGCCATACAAAAGATACAGCATATGGATTGGTCGGTATTCAACAATAATCTCAAACAGATTCGTAAAAGGAGGGGTAAAATAGTTACGACCGGTATCGGTAAGTCCTCATATGTAGCCATGAAAATGGCTGCAACACTGTCCTCGCTCGGTATCTCGGCCATGTTTGTCCATCCTGCAGAGGCTATGCACGGCGATTCGGGGTTTGTCTCAAAAGGTGATGTAGTCATTGCATTTTCATATTCTGGAGAGAGTAGTGAGGTTATACGTTTTATACATCATGAGAAACAGACCAAAAAAGTTCCAATCTTTTCAGTTACAAAGAGTATTGATTCAACTATGGGAAAGATGTCTACAAGTGTGTTCAATGTAATGATAGACAACGAAGGGTCTCCACTCAATATTGCTGCCCCTATGGCATCGGTAACAGCTTCGCTTGTTATGGCAGATATGATTGCCGCAGAATTAGTCTCAGCAGAATTTACAGAAAAACATTTTGCTGATTTGCATCCTGGTGGATTACTGGGTCTTAGGTATATATCAGTACGAGAAAGAATGGTTACGGGTAAGAACATGCCAAAGATTTTTGAAAATAATTTTCGTGCTGCAATACAAGAGGTGTCACACAAAAAGAAAGGCGTGGTGGTTGTCCTAGAGCAAAACAACAAACTCAAAGGTATACTAACTGATGGAGATATTCGGCGTATTGTTCAATCAAAAGAACGAGTGTCTGAAGTTGATTTATTTAAAGAAATGACAAAAAATCCAAAAACTATTGTGGAAGATGCTAGTCTGCAGGAAGCCTTACTGTGTATGGAAGAATACAAGATTACTAACTTAGTTGTCTTATCAAAAGATAAATTGGTTGTTGGCATTATTCATATTCATGATATTCTCGATAAGAAATATATATGACCATAGATTATAAAAAAACATTGCATTTGTTAGAGGTGTTCAACGCTGTCTTACGCCAAAGTGGGGCAGAGCGCGATTTCTATTATGAGGGTAAAAATCTGTTAGCCTCATTTCAGATGTCTTTATTTTCAGATCTGAAAGCATATACTTCCAATCCTGGACGTGCTGTCGTGCGAAAGCGCTCTGTATATGCTCGTATGCAGACATATATCGTACAGTTACTGATTATGATATTGAGTGTGCTGTCTTTTGCGTATTTGTGGATACGGTATGGTATTTTTGGCAGGGAGGTGGTTGGTTTGTACAGTATAGATGTGCTGAGTGACAAGGATTTGAAGCGGGATGCTCGAGTGAGTCATGTGTATGCCTATATACAAGAACACAAAGAACCAACTGTGGAATTCATGCATTCTGTGCCAAGTTTTCAGACTATAAAAAACTACATCATAAGACGTAGTCCTGTTATGTATATAGAGAGTGTCCACTTTATTGTTCGACATTTTACAAGGTCTAAAACCTCTTATGCTGTAACACCAGCATCGTTTGTCACATCTGATTGTACAGAGACTGATGCGGCGTTCTTGTGTGCGTTATTTATAAAATACAGCCAAAAGAAGGAGGAGTACATTGCTTCACAGAGAATATATACCTATATATTGCGCTGCTTTAATATGAGACGCTTCTGGACTATTGATGATACACGATATACAGCAGAATTGTCGCAGGCGCTCAGCCAAACAAAAACAGTTTCCTACATGTTCCAGCACGGTCATTATACAAAGTATCATGTTGGATTTCTATCTGGGTCATTTGCACCAAGTGAAATAGTTGCTCCTACATATATCGTGGTTTGGAATACGTATTTTAAGAATGAATTGATTCGTCTAAAATCATATTTCAAAGAAGATCAAATCTTGATAGGTGGTGAAAAGAAAAGTGTGAAGCCAGAAAGATAATCGGATTACTATATCAACTGTGCTGATACCATACGAAACAGATGCGCCGAAGTTAGAGGTGCGACAATATATAGATAATTTTATTGCACAAGGTAAGACGGTGTATTTTAAGTTGAGAAAAGATATACCAAAAGAGATACAGCTCAATCAGTATGGATTTACCATCGAGAATATTCCAAGCAATTGTATTGCAATAGTTGATGAGAGTGAGGTGTTGCATAAGATTGATGCGGTTGCGGGTGTATATTCGACGTATTTGTACGACATGTTGTATTTGGGTGTACCAGTACTGATTCTTGATACAAGTATGGATTATGGCTTAGGAATGATAGCGGGCGGTTTGGCTGTTTTGTATACAAAAGATATGACTGATGAACAAGTGTTGCAAAAATATACAGAGGTAAGTCATGTAGTTAAAGGTTTGTACGGTACTATTACCTATGTCGATACCTGTATGAAAAAATTTGCTTAAATGATATACTAGGAGCCATGTTTACGAAACTGAAGAGAAGTCTGTATAGCTGTAAGCGGTGGATTACATTTATTTATATGTATCCCAAGATGAGTCTTGAGAAAGTTGATTACGATGTATATTGGGCGGATAAGCGAGGAAAAAACATCGGTGCATTATCGGATTGGCAAATAGATAGGGCGAATATTATTGCAAACAGTCTAGCGGCTCGAAAGGAAGGTTTCAGTATTCTTGATATTGGTGGGGGTGATGGTAATATTTTGAATTTCCTAAAAGAGCAGAAGAAATTACCTATCACAAAGATGTACAATGCTGACACATCCAGATTCGCTCTCGATCAATCAGAGAAGTTTGGTATTGAAAGTATTCAATGTGATATTGTTGACATGAAAAATGTACAATCTTTTCCTCAGACAGATTATGCATTTATGCTTGAGATACTGGAGCATATACCAAATTCAGAGGAGTTTCTGTTGGAAATATACAAGCGAGTACGCAAAGGCGTATTTTTCTCTATACCAAATACAGGGTTTATTATTTATCGTCTACGACTACTTTTTGGCAAAACTCCAATGCAGTGGAGATTGCATCCAGCTGAACATGTACGATTCTGGACTATAACGGATATACGTTTTTGGTTGAACAGTTTAGGTTTTGCAGGTAAATACACTATTCATACGTATAAGGGAACTCCATTCTTGAATAAGATACTGCCAAATATTTTTGCGGCCGCAATGGTTGTGGAGATTAAGAAATAATTAAACGGTAGTGTTGTGCAGACTGTGATTGTGAACTTTTCGTGCATGTGTGTATGCAAGGTAATGGCATGTTATAAAGCCGATGGCTTTAGCGAGTAGTTTACCTAAAATAAGTCCAATCAATCCCCAATACATAACAGAGAAAATAAGTATGGGTATTTTTGAGAGATTAGAGATAAGGCTCAAGGTGTATTTCTCTCTAAT
>CAYRJE010000008.1:1657-18447 GCA_964424465.1 uncultured Candidatus Saccharibacteria bacterium | reverse complement strand
TTCTGCAACATCGACGTTGTTTATTAGTGCGAGTGGGAATGTGGGGGTGGGGACATTAATCCCAGAAAGCTCTATACATGTTTCAGGAATGGATTCTGATGCAATCATAATCGAGAGATATGTTGATGGTGTGGCTGCGAATGAATTTGTGGCCAGAAAATCAAGAGGTACAGAAGCTTCGAAATTAGCAGTGCAATTAGGTGACCAGTTGGGAGGACTTGAGATGCATGGTTGGGATGGTAACTCATGGGAACTTGGGGGAGCGATTCGCGCAATAGTATCTGGTTCTGTTACAACTAGTTTGTTACCGTCTGATCTGGTCTTTTATACAAATTCAGGCAGTTCACTGTCTGAGAAAATGAGAATTGATCTGAATGGAAACCTCGGCATTGGCACCACAACACCTTCGGCAAAACTCGATGTATGGGGAAGTCTAAAAGTTGGAACATCTTCAACTCCTACCTTGTTTGCAGATACAACAAATGGAGGCGTGGGTATTGGTACAACATCTTTTTCAGGATCTAAGCTATCAATTGCTGGGGGTGGAATCCTCTTGGCGAACCCATACGGTATTTCTTCTAGACATACAGATGGTACATTGGCGACACTGATGCAATTGTATTCAGATAACAATATGTACGTATCTACTAACAGATCTGGGTCAAACATTATATTTCGTCCAGGAGTTGAACAAGAGGCTATGCGGATATTGTCGTCTGGAAATGTGGGTATCGGCACTACGACTCCTAATGAAAAGCTGACGGTTAATGGAAACCAATCTTTCTCTGCTCAGGACTCATCACTGTATGTTACGGATAACCCTGCGACCTCAGGTAATTCTTTAACTTTGCGAGCGGGTTCAGGAGTTATTGCTGGAGGACAAGGTGGCGGTAGCATAAACCTTTATGCGGGCAACTCTTTTACAGGCGGAGGGCAAAATGCGGGTAATCTAAATTTATATGCAGGATATAACACTTACGCCCCAGCCGCCGGTACTGGTAATGGTTCAATTATTTTCAACACTGCTTTGACGACGACTTTAGCTGAAAAGATGAGAATTACTCCAGCGGGTAACGTGGGTATCGGCACCACTTCTCCTTACGCGAAACTTTCGGTTGTTGGACAGGTTGTCGGAGAATATTTCACCGCAACTTCGACAACTGCAACTTCTACATTTGCTGGAGGGTTGTCTGCTGCATCTAGTTTGTATGTGCTTCAAAATGGGAATGTGGGGGTTGGGACGACTACTCCTCTTGCAAAGTTTTCAGTGAATGCTAATAGTTCGGCGTTTACACCAGTAACCATTGGTGGAAATAGTACCTTTGCTGCAAATATTTCTGATAACCTAAATGGAGTATCTGGTGTACAGATGGGAAATACCAGTACGGGAGTTAATGCTGATTTTCGGTTTCTCATAAAAGATACTACAAGTCATTATTTTGCATTCATGCAGCCAGGTGTTAACAATACAGATACAGCACTTTTAGGAAATGCGCGTGCGACTTCAGACTTTATTATTAATGCAGGAGGTACTGCCCGCAGCTTGGTTATTGGTACAACACAAGCGACCCATCTTGCATTGGGGACAAATGGGTCTGAACGTTTAAGAATTGATTCATCGGGCAACGTCGGTATCGGTACCACTTCTCCATTCGCAAAACTTTCAGTCGCAGGCGACATCGCTCTAACCGGTGGAATTTTTGATACCAATAGCTCGCTAGGTACAGATGGATATATTCTTCAATCAACAGGTACAGGAGTAGAGTGGGTTGCAACTTCAACACTTGGATTTACAGGTGGTGGTAGTGGATCTATAAACTCAGGTACAGCAGGACAGGTAGCGTTCTATAACACTGACGGTACTACGCTGAGTGGAACTTCGACGATATCATTTTTGAATGAAAACATCGGTATCGGTTCAACAACACCAGCTGCAAGACTAACAGTCAAAGGATTAGGAACCGGAACAGGTAAAGCTTTTGTAGTCACTGATTCAAGTAATACAGAAAGGTTTACGATACTTGATAATGGAAATGTTGGATTTGGCTCAACTACACCAGGTACTGTTCTTGCAGGACCTCGGACATCTGCATTTTCTATTGTCGCCAGCTCTCCGGTACAGTCTGCATCAACACAAGGTGGTAATTCCGTAATTATTAGAGCTGCACATGCAACTGCAGGATCTAGTAGTGGTGGTGCAAACGGAGGTTCTCTACTTCTATCTGCAGGAAATGCTACTTCGTTTACAAGTGGAAGTGGAAGTGGTGGATCGATATCTCTTACTGCTGGAAATCAAGCTTCATCAGACGCGAATGCTTTTGGATCAGGTGGAAACATAACACTTACTGCTGGTACTAGTGCTGCAGCAAACTATGGTGCAGTAGGTTCTGTAACAATCACAGCCGGCTCTAGTATAGCTGGTTTTGGTGGACAAGGAGTATCTATTACACTTACATCTGGTAACTCTGCTGATGGTGGTGCAGGAAATATTCAAACAGGTGCTATCACTATAAAATCTGCCGATACGACAGCAGCTTCAACGGGAGATGTTTTGTTGGCTGTTGGAGATACGACTGCAAATACAGAAAGTCCAGGAACTCTAACCATCAGAGGAGGTAGATCAAACTATACAGCAAGTAACCCTGTTGCAAGTGGGCTTGTACAGATAGTCACTCAGCAAGGAGGGTCTACTAACAGTAGCTCTGGTAGTGGTACTGCCGGCGGATCACAGCTACTTACACTAGGTGCCGGTGGAAATGCGTCTGGTGCTACTTCGGCCACAGGTGGTAATGGTGGTTCATGGACAGTTTCAGGAGCAGTTGGTGGTAACGCTACTGGATCAGGAGGTACTCAGTTAGGTGGTACTGGTTCAACACTAACTCTTACTTCAGGTGCTGGAGGAAACGCAACAGGCGCATCAGGGACACGTACTGGAGGTAACGGAGGAAACATATCTATCATCACAGGTGCCGGCGGTACTGGTGCCACAGCCAATGGTACTCCAGGTGTACTTTCTCTGGGTGTTGGAGGTACTACACAACTACGTATTAGTTCTTCAGGTAACATCGGTATCGGCACTACAACGCCAGCAGAAAAACTTGTTGTTGTTGGTAATGCTCAGTTTACAGCTGTCACATCTGGCACGTATTCAAGTGATTTAAATATTACCGCAGGTGGAGTTCTTACAACATCGGCTTCAGATATTCGTTTGAAAGAGAATATAATAGAGTTAGCGTCATCTACATTAGACAAGCTACAGCAGATTAGAGCTTATAATTTTACATGGAAAAATGATGCAGATCATCGTCTTGATGTTGGTCTCATTGCGCAGGATGTAGAGGTGGTATTCCCAGAACTGGTATTCACCAATAAGACTGATGGATTTAAAGGTGTAAACTACTCTCGTCTATCTGTGTTGTTGCTCAGAGGTTTGCAGGAACAACAAGCTTTGATGGGTGCATATACTACAGATATGTCTCCTCAAGCTATGCAAGCAGTGATTGATCAAGTTAAGAATGAGATGGAGCAAAATCCTGTACTTGTGATAGGGGATAAGGCTGTAAAAGGTGTAAAAACACTTACAGATGTTGTTGCACTTAAGGTGACAGCTATTAGAGGTTACTTCTCTCAGATATTTGCCGATGAAATAACAACAGATAAGTTGTGTGTGACCAAGACTAATGGTACCAAAGTTTGCGTAGACGGTGATCAGTTGGAAAGCCTTCTACAGAAAAAAACTATTCCAACCCCAACTATAGCGCCAACGAACATAACATCACCATCACAAGGTGCTCAATTCGGCGACCAGGTAAATACTCCTACGACTGATAACAGTACAACTTCTTCTGAAATAATCGATACAGTCGATACTGTTGATAGTACAGAGACTGAACCTGAGGTGATAACAGATCCTGTACCTGTAGTTGATGAACCTACTGTACAAGCACCTGACCCTACTCCAACGATAGATGTACCAACTCCGGTTGACACACCTGCGCCTACAAGTGAAGTGGTTACAGAATAATCTAAGACTTTTTGACAGTATCGTCTCTTGACTAATACTGTATAATATATATGTAGGCGTTTATCAATTAATTCACGCAAAAACAATATATATGCTCAATAAGAAAGTAAAAACCACCAATATGGAAATGACAGAAGCAATATCCGCCTATGTGCATAGTCGGGTTGATGCGTTGGAGCGGTTTATTGATCCTAATGTGCAAGCGTTGGCAGAGATAGAGATAGGTAAAACAACACAGCATCATCATAAAGGTGATGTGTTTAAAGCCGAAATGAATTTATCTGTAGGGAAAGATCGATTTAGAGCAGTTCTAATCGAATCTGATCTGTATGTGGCTATTGATAAAATGAAAGATGTTATGTTGCTGGAGATTACTCGTGCAAAACGAAAAAAAGATCATCTATTTAGAAGGGGAGGTCAAAAGATTAAAGATTTATTACGAGGATTATTGCCTACAAGGAAAAAAGAATTCTAAGTATAAAGTATAAAAACTCCCGATCACTCGGGAGTTTTTATTGATACGATTAAGAGTTTTTCTCTAGTTTTTCTTTGACAGCCCTTACTATATCTTCAGGATCTGTCATAGCTTTGATAAGGAAATCTGCGTGTAATGCAGTCGCACGTTCTCTATCTTTTTGCTCATCTGTATTACTGACTACTATAACATTGATATGTTTGGTTGCGTCATCTTTCCGTATATACTCCAAAGCATCTAATCCGTTCATGCCAGGCAGAAAAATATCCAATAAAATCAGATCAGGCGTGGTGGTTTTCAGTGCTTCTATGAGTGCTTCACCATTCCCAAACAAGGAAGTGTGTATCTGAGCCTCATTCATTTTATCTGTCAGTATAGTGCCTAAAAAAGTGTCATCTTCTACGATGAATACCTTCTTTGTATTTGTATTTATTTCAGTCATATCCACAGTATACCCCAGTAAGCGCTTGTAGGCTATAGCCTTTAGTTGGTATACTTATGACATATCAGCTAATTACACAAAAGACAATACTTTTATGAATGAAATGGACACAATGATGAATCATGATATGGGTGGCATAATGATGGATATGGGGCCGATAATATTTGGCAATATGCATTTGGTAAATTTTCTACTGATGATATCAGGAGTGTTTTACTTGTTATGTGCACTTTCTATATTTAAAGCCTGGAGAAAGGAGAAAAATGAGTTAGTGGGAGCCTTATTTGCCTTCCTGTGCTATCAGGCTGTAAGTATGTTCTTCATGGGTGTGGAAATGCATACAATGAATATGATGTATAGTAATATAGCAGCATTGGCAATATTTGTTGGTTCTGCATACATGCTCAAGTTTCCATTTAGTCGATTTGCTCAAAAAACTCGAGACACATTATTCTTATTAACTTTGATTGTCTTGCTGGCTGTATTCATTTGGTTTGTACAGACAGGTCAAGATATGGCACTGATGAAATTCGTATTGTGGTATGATCTAGTTGTAAACGGTATTGTTATCGGAGGAACTATTATCGTATTTGGTATCAAAGCTACAGAGCGATTGTTTAAGATTAAGGCTATTGGCGGTGGTGCTGGTGTGGTTAGTTGTTGTGTTGTAGCAACAGGTTCTATGATTGGTGGCGCTATGTTGTTTGGTACAATATTCTCATTCCTTGCCCCAATTATTATATTGAGTACTCTTAGACAGAAAGCATTAGGCAGTACAGGAGGTTCATCTAGTGCTTCTGCACCTGCAGCATCTGCAACAGTGACTGCGTCGACACCAAATGCAACAACTAGCATGTAAGCATAGATATGATGAATAACCCTATTCACAGGATACTGTTATATAGTATAGGAGCACTTATAGGAGCGGGCGCAGGCTCGCTTTTGGTCGCTGTATATATGCCTGTCGTAGATCCGATGTGTCAAGATCTTGTCTCTAAAGCAATGCCTCTCATCGGCCTATTGGTTACAATGATTATCGTCGAGTATCAACATGAGAGATTCATGAAAAAGAGTCAGGCTATACGCGATGAGACTGTAGCACTCATTACTCACGAGATGAGAACTAGTCTAACTTCAACGGGTTGGGCTATTGGTTTGGTATTAAAAAAATATGACCAGCATCTTGAAGCTACTGATAAAAAACTGCTCACAGGGGTTGTTGACTCTATACACACTACAGTGATGCACTCTGTAAACCTTTTGGATGTAAGTTTGCTTGATATCGGAAAGCTTACCATTTCACTAGAATGGACAAAATTGGCCAAAGTAACAGAGATGGTTAAGGAGATGTTGGAAAAATATACAATGGGTGCACAGAATCACGGTATATCATTGCAGACTGGTATCGAGATAGATGATGCACGTATGGCAGAGCTTGATTTGCTGAGATTGCGTATTATTTTGGAAAACCTACTAGAAAATGCCATACAATATGTGGGCAAAGAAGGAACTGACGATAAAAAGATTACGTTTAAGATATTCACTGACGAGAAGCAATTACATATAGAGGTGGGTGATAACGGCATTGGTATTCCTGAAGCTGAGCATCATAAGATATTCGGTGAGTTCTACAGAGCAAGTAATGCTCGCAAGAAATTGAGTACGGGAAGTGGTATTGGTCTGTACACATCAGCTAAATACGTCACTGCCCATCGAGGTAATATACGATTTGAATCCAAAGAAGGTGTTGGTACTACATTCTTTATAACCATACCACTCAAAACTGAGGCAGATGTACAAGGTTTTTTGAACAAGATTTAGTGTGTTATACTCGACCTCATGACATCATATAAAACGCAGTGGGATTTTTCCCATATGTACACAGGTATTACCGATCCTAGGGTGGAAAAAAGTGTGCTCGGATACGTTAAGGCATTTAAAGCATTTGCCAAGATGTATAAGGATAAAAAATTCTTAAAAAGCACATCAGGAATAGCTAAAGCGTTGGCTGATTGGAATACTCTACAGGAAAAGGTGAGTCCGCTCGCATTGTGGTATGTATCTTTAGAGCAAACTCGTAATCAAACTGATACGGTCTTGACAGCAGAGTTGACACGTTTGACAGATCTATACACTAAGGGTTCACAGGAGGTAATATTTTTTACTACTGCCTTAAGTAAAATAGATACAAAGAAACAATCAGCACTGCTTAAAGATAAACGTCTGGCACCATACACGTATTTCTTGCGAGTGCTATTCACACAAGGTGTACATAAACTATCATATGGTGAAGAAAAGATACTGTCAGAAAAAGAGGCAGTGGCACACGAGGCTTGGACTCATTTTAGGAGTCGACATACCAGCGAGCAGACAGTTAAGTACGGTAATAAGACTATACCCTTATCTCAGGCATTGAGTATAAAGACTGATTTGCCTAGAGGACAACGTAGAATACTGCATGCTGCAGTGATGGAGCAGTGTAAAAAGAGTAGTTTTGTGTCTGAAGCAGAGCTCAATGCGGTTATTCGTAATAGTATCATTGATAATGACCTGCGTGGGTATACTAAACCGTATGAGGCGACAGTGTTAGAATATCAAAATGATCTAAAGACTGTAGAGAATCTTGTTGATGTTGTAACTAAATCAAATAATATTTCTCACGACTTTTTCAGATTGAAAGCTAACATGCTCAACGCTATAGAGGGAAGTACAGATGAAAAGATAACAATGGCTGATGTGGTAACAGGTATTGCCACAGCAAAAACCACACGGAGCAATATTCCATTTGATGAAGCTGTGACATTGATTGGAAACGTCTTTACGAGTGTCGATCCAGAGTTTGGTCACATATTTCAAACCTATGTCGAGCGAGGACAAATAGATGCATTTCCCGCCACTGGTAAGCGCTCAGGTGCTTTTTGTTGGAGTCAGGTAGGTGCTGATCGAACATATATCTTATTGAATTACACTGGAAAAGTCGAAGATATGTCTACTATCGCTCATGAAATGGGTCATGGATTTCATTATGATTTAAGTAGAACTCAAACTCCGATATATCGTAATTTCACTATTTCGGTTGCAGAGGTTGCAAGTACATTTTTTGAAAATGTACTTTTCGATACATTACTTGAAAAAGCCACTCCAGAAGAGAAGAAGGATTTGTTGATACAAGACGTACAGAGTAGAGTTATGACTATTTTTGGTCAGATTGCCTATTTCCAATTTGAGAAGAAATTGCATGCTGCGGTGCGTGCAAAAGGATATGTATCTAAAGAAGAAATGGCAGAAATGTTTGTAGAGTGTCGCAAGTCGTATCTTGGAGATGCGGTAGAAGTTGTTGAGAATGATGGATATGCATATGTGTATATTTCACACTTTAGAAACTTTTTCTATGTGTATTCATACGCATACGGTCAATTGATTGCAGATGCTCTCTATGCGGAATACAAAAAAGATAAAGCGTTTATACATAAAGTAAAACAATTTTTGCGGGCAGGTGGAAGTATGTCACCGGCTGATATATTTAAAAGTATTGGTATTGATACTACGAAACCAGATTTCTTTAAGAAAGGCTTAAAGAAATTAAAAGATGATTTGGATGCAATACGTAATATGATGGAATAATAAAAGGCCCATGCGCACGGATGCGCATGGGCTGATCGAGACAGGTATTTTTCTAGTTTCCTGCCTCAGGTTTTTTTTCACCACCATCGGCATCGGCCGGGCTGGTAATGTCACCGTTGGCCGGCACCGTGATTGGTTCGGCTGGGCCGGAACCTGCGGCCTGGAACGGGTGGCCGTTGAGAGGCATGTCATTCGAGGCGGTGTTGCTGCCGACTTCTTCAGAGTCATCGGGGTCGAGATCGTCGTCGCTGCTGAACGGGTGACTGTCGTGACATCCGCCGCATCCAGGGCATCTGCCCGAGTTGGAAGCTTTCATATGGACGATCGTACCGTCGCCAACGATCATGAGATGCCCGCTACTGGGCAGGGTAAATGCCTGTTGAGAGGTTTGGTAGGCCACCATCCCGATCACTTGCCCAACAGCATCGCAAGCTGCTTCCAGCAATGACGCAGTGCTTGATAGCTGGGCCACTTCCAGCCGAATCCTGCTGTCCGTATCGCCGAGTTGCCGCGCTTGATTACGCAGCTCACCTTGCCTGGCATTGTTTTCCTGTATTGACTTCCTGCTGATGGTGATCATATGGAGCAGAGGTCTTGCCGACTCCGGAATCTGTCCGAGAACTGTCGCACCCTCAAGCAGCGGGGGGAGGCCTTCGATGGTTTGAGCGGCCGGGACGGCCAGTGCTTGCTTGAAGATGTCTGCGAGCGAGAATGGATTTGTTTTCATGGGCATGTAGGTTGTATTCGCTGTGTCGCTCTCTCGTCATGAGAGGCAAAATCGTTTGTCACAGCAGGCAAGGGTTATATAAACCCCTATCTGCTGTAACAAACTGGAACCATATCCGTGTAAAGGTGCAATGGGGACATCATAATATATGTATGAATATATGTCAAATAGCTCAAATAACCCCACCCATCTGTGATATGCTATACATATGACCCCAGTTCTCAAAACTCTTAAAGCTCTGATCTATATGGTTGCATTGTTTGTAATTGTATACGTAATACTCTATGCGGTATCATCAATATCAAAACCTGAAACACGTATACGACTAGACCAGGCTGCCGTGATTACTAAAGTTCAGGCATTGTCAAAGCTTGAGACATCGTCTTTTACTATTGAAAAGATTATCGAAGCTGGTGTACAAGGGAATACATTTCAAAATATTTTATATGGAGATAAGATACTGCTCATAGCACATGCAACAGTTGTTGCTGGTTTTGATTTGAGCAAGATAGATATGACTCTTGTAAAGATACAGGGAGAAAAACTCGAGATTACATTGCCTGCACCAGAGATTTTATATAGTAAACTCGATAATGATCAAACACGGGTATATGACAGAAAGCTAGGCCTACTCACTAAGGGTGATGCTGGTCTAGAATCAAAAGCTCGTACAGCAGCAGAACAATCGATTCGCCAAGCTGCGTGTGAAGGAGGTATCTTGGCTGCAGCAGCTGAAA
The DNA here is from genome assembly GCA_964424465.1 of uncultured Candidatus Saccharibacteria bacterium. Classification (GTDB taxonomy): domain Bacteria; phylum Patescibacteriota; class Minisyncoccia; order Phycocordibacterales; family CAIZLB01; genus CAIZLB01. Next base: position 8,418 of record CAYRJE010000008.1, on the reverse strand, counting down.
ATGGACGCAAACAATTGCAGACTATGTTTGCTACAGGTGGATTTTCTGAAGTCATTGTATTGACCCCTGTTGGTGAATGTCGATAATCCACAATCTACGTTCTAGGGTCTGATTTGTCCCATTCTATAATCGTGCCCAGTTTCATTTCCATAGTATCTACCTTACGAAGATATGGATCTTGTGTCTTTGGAAATAGTCGAATCATCGGCATATCATATATTGCTTCTGCTATAGGATATAAATCTTCTGTTGAAGTAATCCAAGCTGTCCCAAACTTTTTCATACTTATTGGTCCAACATATCCACGAAGAACTTTTTTACCGTTTGTATCGTTAAAACATTCATGAAAATATGACAACACTAACTCGCGTATGGTTTTATATACCGGATCACGGAAGCGTAAGGCGAGATGATTGGTTTTGCTGATGGCTCCCCAGTATCCATTACGTCTATAGAGTGTGACCATATGATTTATATCTCCTGGTACTTTGAGTTCCAATACAAGTGGTTTTTCACCATTGACCCATAATGCCACCGCGGCAAATACAGCCGCTTCAAAACAATGCGCTTTTTGTGTTCGTATAACTTCACGTGGTGACATATTCCAATCACCGTCTTTTTCCCAGTTTATTGCCAAGGTATCTAGATAATCTTGGATCTTGATCGGGGTTTTTAATTTTTTAAATATAGACAATTCTGATTTTGATAGGCCAAGCATATATGTAGTGTATCAATTTACCAGATGATGCGGTACTATATATACATAATTAACATATATGCGGAGATCATACACACCAGACAGATTTACTGTTGTCGTCAAAAAATCAAGTGCCGGATTAGGACTTTTTGCCGGAGAGGATATTCCTAAAGGGACTTGTATTATTGAATACAAAGGCCGACACATAAAAGGACAAGAAGAATACACTAGTACAAGTAAATATTTGTTTGGTGTACATTCTCGTATGACTATAGATGGGCGTGATCGTTCAAATACCGCTCGATACATCAATCATTCATGTCGGGCTAACTGTGAACCGGAAACATACAAAGCTCGTGTATATATATTTGCTAAGCGTCTAATAAAAGCAGGGGAGGAGTTAACATATGACTATGGCAAAGAATATTGGGATGAACACATTAAACCATTAGGTTGTCGTTGTTTAAAATGTGCCGAGCAGAAGACTGAGAAGATTTTGAAAAAATAACCAAATAAAATAGGTAAAAAAAAGAGCCTGACACACGTTGAGATGTAACGGTGTACAGGCCTGCTCCTATCTGGGGGTAGGAGCTTTTATTTTTTTGTCCTTTCGACTTTTTTGCGACGTATAGACTAGTTTTCTGCTACACGCCGAGGCAAGTTGAGTGTTATAGACTGTCTCCTAAGCGCACTCTTTCCTCAATGGTTGATTCTACGAGTTCGTCAACACTGTTGTTGGTTCCTCGCTGTCGTCCGTACACTGCCATCAGTGTGTATGGACCAATCCGATTGCTATATAATTCCCTTGATACGAACCATTACTTGTTGAAGGTAACCTGGGGTTCATCATTGTAGCCTTGGGTATAGCAATGGAATTTCTATGTACACATATTTGCCAATCGGCATCCTGTAGTACTTAGAGTTGTCAGGCGTAGGTCTATTTACGGCTTTTTTGCGACATTGACCAGGCCGCAGGGCCATCGCGTATATCTATTGTCCTGCAGATCAGTTTTCTATCTAGCAGGGCCAAGTATCAACGACGATATGTGTATATTAGCATACTACTATCTACATGTCAAGCGCATCGCCGGACGTGTCCAATCAGACCAGATACCGGCAACAGGCGAGTGATAGACAAGTGCACAAATTTCTTAAAAACCATTATATCATAAGGACATTAAGATAAGATGAAGTATTTGAGGACCCTTGCTTATTTCATGAAGTAAGCGCACACTTAAGACATAGTCCTAATCACCCTCTTGAGTTACGCTCAAGTCCTTAACAAATTATTTCGGCTATAGGCCCGAACTGCTAATTCATTCATTAGTTACTCGTACTTATTATTCACTCCCTTACAAACTAATACAAATAATACACGTATGAAAAACAATAAAACAACTTTCGGATTAGCAGCTATATCTATCTTTACTTTAGCACTCATTACTCCTATGACTGCTTCAGCTGCATTGTATAGACAATTACAACTTGGTATGAGAGGTGCAGATGTTGGAGAGCTGCAGACATTTCTAGCTGAAGATGCATCTGTGTATCCTTCAGGTCTAGTGACAGGATATTTTGGAACATTAACAAAAGGTGGTGTGATAAGATTTCAAGCTCAAAATGGTATCAGCACTGTAGGACGAGTCGGACCTCAAACACTAGGTGTAATTAATTCTCAGATGGGCGGTATGAGTGTAGGCACAATGATCTTCGCTGGGTTTACAGGTCTAAGTGTTAACACAACTAATAATTCGGCTTTGTTCACTATATATTCTGATATGCCTGTGAAAGCTATGGTTCACTATAGTACAATGCCAATTCCTGCAAGTGAGATTGAATCACAGGGAACTGTGACTGTAGGTGGAACTCTGGCGCCTTCAAGTGAAATAATGCAGACTACACATTATGTCACTGCTAGTTCGTTGCAACCAAATACTTCATATTACTATATCGTACATATCGTGAATGCAACCGGAAAATCAAGTGTTCTGTTCGGACGATTTGTTACTGCTAATTAGTCTATATGTAAAAAGTATAGGATGATTGGATAATAAAAAATCACTGCCGTGTGGCAGTGATTTTTATTGTGTAGAAATTATTTTTCCGCTTCAGTCTTTATGATGTCCAATGCTGTATCCCATTGCGGAGATGCTATATCTGCATGTTCTTGACTCATACCACCAGCTCGTATTGACAATACGCTACCCATTTCTTTTTGGATTATTGAATATGTTTCAGCGTATGTACATTCTGGCTGTCCCTCTGTGTGTGTTTGATTCTCTCCGAAATCTACGACAAGGAGTTGGTTTGGGACCAACATGGTTACTTCTCCCTTCATGTGGCAAGATTCTTCATCAGGTGAATTCCATACAACTGAACTCCCTATATTCCAGTCAGATTCTGCATAGGTACCAGCCTTGAAAGGAGCAGCCCATAATGCAGTCATCGCTTTGTCAGTCAGAACTCGCCAAATGTGCTCAGGAGCAGCTTTAATTACTATTGATTTCTCTATATCTACGCAGGTGGGTGTATGTGTCATATGTATGTATCATATGCCTATTAGTATGGTATGACAAGTATGTTACTATGTCAGTATATATGGACATACAGAGACCAAAGACAATAACAGTGCATGATGTGATGCAAAAGGGATATGTGTATGAATTAACTGAACCAGCAGGGAAGAATTTTGATCCCGAATTTAAGCCAGATCTTACACCACAAGAGATGTTGGAGTTGGGTGTGTTTGGTGGTGTATATATGCGAGATTGTGTAAAAGAATTTCCTGCAGAATGGTTTGCGAATGCTATATTTGCCCCAAAAGAAATTCAGACACATGTTGCATCTCTCAATTATTTTAAGAAAAATGCTAGTCAATCACTAGGTATCTGGAAACAAAAAGGGTGGATATATCACGAAGATCCACGAGGGTGGTTTCAGTGGTATTGTCGATATTATATGGGACGAAGGATTCCTAAAGAGGATGAACGACAGATTAAGAGGTGGAAGGCTATTAAACGGCACATTACTCAAATACAGCGCAACTGCACTACATCTTCAAAGAAGACTGGTGCAATATGCAGACCTCGTCAACGTCAGGCGGTATTACACTGGGCTTATGATAGCCGTCATATATAGTGAGTGATATACTTTAAGTATATGACATATAATATTCATCCTATATTTGTACATTTTCCTATTGCCTTACTATGTGTGTATTCACTTATCAGGGTAGTGCCTTTTCATCGATGGTTTCCTTCTGTTTCCTGGAAACATATAGAGCGAGCCTTACTGTTTTTTGGAGTCTTAGGTGCAGGAGCTTCATTGTACACAGGAGAGATTGCTGAGCATTTGGTAAAACCACCGCGTGACATTGTGGAAATGCATGCAGGCTTTGCTGTCGCTACAACTTGGATATATGGAGCATTACTGCTAGGAGAAATACTGTCTATGTGGAAAACTCTCAGTGCAAAGTTTTCGTTCTTAGTTGTGGTGGCTAATATACTGACACATAGAGTTTTTGGCAGGGTATTGGCGATCGCTGGTTTCGCAGCTATAACAATTACTGGTTTACTTGGCGGAGTATTGGTATATGGATTGAGCGCTGATCCATTTGCGGCAATTGTACTACGATGGCTCGGATTGGAACACTAGCGATTGATATATGTAATAGTCAATTGTAATACAGTCGCAAATGATACCCAAAGTACATAAGGTATCTGTATGTAGGTGATCCATCGTGCGTAAGGGAATATGGCAATCATTGCCCATATCAATGTTATAAGCACGAGTACTATATCAACAGCTGCTAGTATGTTATTCTTCAGACCAAATTGTAGAGGGCTGAATGACAGGTTAAAAATTATATTGAGTATAAAAGGTAAGGCCACTATAAATGGTATTTGTTTATTCAACACGAGCCAAAAGACTCGTCCAAAAGAAATTGCAATAAGTATGTACAACACACTCCACACTGGTCCAAATATCCATGAGGGAGGGGACCAGGTTGGTTTAAGTAATTGACTATACCATGAGTATGTTTGATTCATATGTATAAGTATAACTTGATATATGTGAAGTATACACAGCTACATCAAATCTTCATATTCGAAGTGATAGTATGCAAGCATGATATATCACACATTTTGCCACTCAGGTTTTGGACTATTGTGGCTAGTCCTTATTGTTTTCTTATTGTTTTGGTTTTTCAGGTCAAAATCCCACATGAGTCGCGGTACACACATTCACACATCGACAGGGGATGGTCCGGAAGCCATATTGGCAAATAGATTTGCCCGAGGAGAGATAGATGAAGCGGAGTATACCGAACGGTTGGCGGTGTTGAAAAAGGGTAGAATGTAGTACTAAAAACCTCTCAGTCATCTGAGAGGTTTTTTGTTATGTGCTACATATTGCATTATTTGACAATCCTTGTTATATATTATATAAATAAAAAGATGCACCTTTACATATGATCAAGTCGGTAGTGTGTGAATTATATACACGGACAGTACAAGGGCAGATTGAATCTGCGTTTCTACTGCTCGTGTATCTAACCTTTACAACCACACTGAGCAGACTAAGAAAACATGAAAAACCACATTCGCATCGCCTCCTTGTTCTCCATCATCGCAGCTTACGGCCTGACCTCCTGCTCGACGACTCCGTCGGCGTCCATCCTGTCCGTGCCGGTCGTCGGCAAGATCGGCGGCGCCAGCGACTATCAGCAGTTGACCTCCCGCATGACCATGCGGGACCGGAAGCCTTTCCACACCAACATCGTTGATGCGAGTGATGGCAAGGTCTATAGGTGTTACGTCGAGACGGACCGTGGTCTCACCTGGGGCAATCGTCGCTTCGTCAGCATCTCCGATAACAAGGTGCCCGTTCATGTCCAGGCGAGAGCTTTGGACCTGATCGCGAAAGAGAATGCTCGCCGCGACTACGTTCCACCTCCTCAGTACGAGGAGACATATCCCGGCAGCCGGGTATGGATGAACTGGGGATCGCTCCAGCAAGTGATGGCCCAACAATCGGCCGCCCTGCACCAGTCCGGTGCGGTTATGGAACCGCCCAAAACGGCGTCGCGATAATATCGCGACGCTCTGCCATCCCAGGCACAAACAATATGGGACCGTCCGCAGCTCTTTCGAGAGTATGCGGATTTTTTATTGTATACTTGTATGTATAAAGTCTATGAATAATTCATATAATATATTGCAAGGTGTGGTACATAAGATTCCATCTGATATGAAAACAATATTGTTAAATAATCCTGCGCTATTTTTAATATGGCAAAGTTTAACTACGCTTGCACGCAACGAATGGATTTGCTGGACTATTTCAGTCAAAAAAGAAGAGACTCGACAAGAACATATTCGACGAATGGTAGATCAGTTGAAGAAGGGAAAACGTAGGCCGTGTTGTTGGGCTGGATGTGTGCATAGAATAAAATAAAAACCTGGCAGAGTGCATCTGTCAGGATTTGAAATATTGGGCCCAGAGGGCACACGAGATTGCTCTCTCTTGCGTCGCAGCCGGCAAAACCGCAGAATGAACTTTCTGTGCACCCCCTGGGATCCCCTCAACAACACGCAGGAAACAGCCTAACGTGTATGTATATGATAGCTCCGTTTGTTTTCCGATGTCAAGGTTCCGTGATATTATGTCTTCATGCAACATCTGAAAATCAAATCAAAACTCTTTAAATACCTGCTCCCTCAACGAACTCAATATGCCAGTTGGACATTGCTATCAAAAATACTGCACAAGATCGAAACTCGAGGATTGTATAAAATCTCGTATACATTAAAATCATGGTTCTTGCCACGGGCAATACGCAACGATTTTAACTATGATATGTTTTGTGAATTTTTGATGATAAAACCTTTTCTACCTAAAACATGTGCCTCTATGCTAGATATTGGTTCCGGATTATCAGCGTACAACGTGTATGTGTCAGCATTGTATAAAAATGCAGTACACATATCTTTGCTCGATAAAACGCAAATAGATCGTAAGACATATTTTTATTTCAATGACAAAGCCGCATTCTATAATTCAC
>CAYRJE010000008.1:1247-1525 GCA_964424465.1 uncultured Candidatus Saccharibacteria bacterium | reverse complement strand
TGTGCGAAAAAATACAGATGGTGAAAAAGTATTAGAAAAATATTTTAAACAATTTACTGTAATTCAAGAAGATAAAAGATCACATCGATATTGCTTGGTGAAAGGTTTGTAATATAAAAGGAGACCTCATCGTTTGCTTTCGCTACTAGATGAGGTCCGTATGTGTCAGCAACGCAGTTTATTATGCGACGTGAGGTCTTGCGGTGTAGATGGTAAGCATGTGTGCTCGCCATTCGCACAGTGCGGTTCTGAGTGAGATACAAAAGTCTCTCAGACCG
>CAYRJE010000008.1:0-1233 GCA_964424465.1 uncultured Candidatus Saccharibacteria bacterium | reverse complement strand
CATTGAGCCATCTCTTCAAGGGTGGTTGCAGGCGGAGAAGATACTGACTTCAGTGCAGCATTGAAATACGTTGCTGCAAAGACGCGATCAGTAGGTGTTTGGGAAAAATGTGCCAGTGCAGCTGCAACTTCTTGGGTAACTTCGAATGCGCTGGATTGGGCCTGGCAACCTTCTTGAATAGCGTGATCGTACGCAGTTGCGGCCTGGCTGAGTTTCAGGGTCAGGAGTTGTGAATCCAAGGTCATCATAGTCATAGGTGGTCTCTTCATGGGATCCGGAGGGGTTGGGTGTTGTGTGGTTCTTATTCTTAAAAAACTATAGCATCTTTGCGATTATTTGACTATGTTTGAAGGTGTCCATAACTGTTTGTACACTCCACGGTTTGTCCATAAGAAATATATATTGAGTGCAAAGAGTATATCTGCCATGATTGCTCCTGGAGTGATAAGTCCACCATCTAGGAATGCATGGAAAGCGATAATATTGATTGTTATGGGTAGTAGTAAGAGTGCTACTATTGCCATACGATTCATGATTGTAAGAATAATAGCTGTTAAGAATACTAAAGCTATTATATACATGATGTATTTTGCGGCAAATAGAGTATCGATAAACACAAATGCTTCTCGGCTCGTATACATATCTGCAGTTGGTGCAGGAAAAATGCCAGTCACTCCAAGTATAGGTGTGGCAATAAGAAGGCATAATATAATTTTAAAGAAAGGGTTTATTATTTTCATGTTGTTGATTGTAGCATAAAAGAAAACCGCCGGACCGAAGCCTGACGGTTTTTTGATGAGTGGGTTGTGGCTATGTCCACATCTCGATGAAGCGTATTTCACAGACCTTGTCGGCGTCTGATCCTGACAGTTCGTACTCTTCCATGAGTTGATGTTTCAATTGTTCATGATGCACCCATTCTTCACGGCTTTTTATCCATTGAATACGGCGTTTGTTGCATTCTTTGCGTAAGGTACGAATTGTTCCAACGCCTACGTCTTTAATTTTCAGTAGTGCTTGTGTACCTCCACTTGCACAACTCTCGAGAGTCCTGAATCCGCCGGCTGCAAGTCGTTTCAGTGCATGTTTCTTTGTGGGCAGTATATCCGTCAGGGGAGTGGTTGCATATTCGGCAGTCATATTATCCTTAATGGTTTGGGTTCCAGCACTTCAAGATGAAAATGTGAAAAAAGTGCTACTCGGTTAAAGTACCACTTCTTCCGCATGTCGTCA
>CAYRJE010000007.1:10540-21074 GCA_964424465.1 uncultured Candidatus Saccharibacteria bacterium | reverse complement strand
CGCATCAGAGTTGTATAAGCCACATATCCAAAAGACTATTTATATTCTTGATGAGCCTACAGTTGGATTGCATTATCATGATGTACGAAAGTTGATTGAGATCTTGCAGGCGTTGGTGACTCATGGAAATACAGTGGTGGTTATCGAGCACAACTTGGATCTGGTAAAATGTTCAGACTTCATCATCGATATCGGTCCGGAAGGAGGGGATAAGGGAGGGCAACTTATTGCTAAAGGAACTCCGGAGCAAGTGGCGGAGAATACTAAGAGTTATACAGGACAGTATTTGAAGAAGATGTTGTAACAGATATGGTCAAATAAAAAAACACCGCGGGTTGCCCCAACTTGAAGTTGGGATCCGCGGTTTTTGCGTGGGTTAGGCGGTGGTTGCTGTGACGGCTTTCATCAGCCACTCGCCGATGGGGCAGTTGAACTCATCTCCGAATGTTGTGGTGTAAATACGAATTCGTGCCGAATGAGTGCTGCCGTCTGAAGCTCTGCAGAAGACTGCATGGGTATAGTCGAGGTTCTTTTTGCCCTCAAAAATACGAGTCAGACCGAGCGGGTACCTGACACAGGATACCGCTTCGCAGCCGGTGATTTCGAAACCGGATTTTCCATCATTGACCAGATGGCCGATGAAGTCTTCGCGATCAACGGAGGTCATGAATTCGTTGGTGCGGATTGCGCTCACCATCATGCACCATCCAAACAGTGCGGTGAGTCCGCCTGCTGTCAGGGCGCCGAGAAAATGGAGGGATAAGACTCCGTGTTCAGGGAAGACCATAAGCATGTAGGGGATCAGGCAGGCGAAGCAGAAGGTGATCACGAAGATACGGAAGGTTAATTTGTAGTTCATAGCTTGTCAGTGTTTTGACCAGTCGAGGGTTTGATTCGACTGCGTCTAGAGGGGCAGAAGGGGATCTGCAGCTGTAGACGTAGTCGATTTGTGAAGGTGCTTAGTACAGATATATTATAGCATATTAAGGGTAAAAGTCAATAAATGGGAGTCTAAAAACTTAGAAAACCCTTGATACACAAGGGTTTTATTAATTGACAATATACACTATATATGCTATTATCAGTCCAAGTTCTTTGAAATGCTTATGTGCAGGATATAAGACGTAAAACGTTGTGTTTTATGTCCTGCAACTAAGCCTATCTTGTTGTATGGAAAACGAAATCATACCAACCCCACTACCTGACTCATCCTATGATCAATCCTACCGTTAGAAAAGTTCTCATCGTCGGCCGCACTTTCGCCAATAAATCTGGCGATGGCGCACAGAAAGTTGAAGATTGCAGGCCTCTCACCGAAGCTTGCCGACTCCTCAACGCTGAAAGCGGCGTGAAAGTAGACCTGAGGCTCGTGATCCCCAGCTCGACTGCTTACAAAAATCACGACAAAGGGGATACATTCCAGTTCTTGAGTGACGCCTACAGCGACACTCCTGGAGTCCAGATCCGTCAGACTCAAATGGATCCTGTCAGCGGCTGTCTCAATGAGGCTTCGCGAGATGCAGAGCAGGCTGGTTACAGTCATATTCTGTTCATTTCGCCGTCTGCGGCGGAGTATCTGAAACTGGAAAACTTCCAGGCAATGCTCAACGCATGCGCTAAAGGTGCTCTCGTCGTCGGCCTGTCACTTGAAGAGGTTCCAGGTGAAGTCATGGACAATTCGTTGGCTATGTGGAACCTGGAAGCCCTCAAGGCAGTCAACGGGTTCGATACTTCTTCCGCTCCTGTGAAGGACGGAGAGGTTCGTGCCATGGTTGATGTCGAAGGTGGACAGGTTCCAGTTTGGGGCGTTGAAGAGGTTCGTCCTCTTTTGCGTCTCGGAAGGTTGTTGGCAGGCAAGCGTTTCTTTGCCTACTTTACCCCTCCTGCTGGTGGTCAGCGCAAGCTCTCTACCGACCCTGAACGTATGGAACAGGACCGGTTGAAGAATCTGTCCAAAGCCAAACGTCGAGAGGCTATGGCATTAATGGAATTCGAAAACCTAGAACGTCTCGTCTTCGGGAAGACAGCCGTGATCGGCTCGACGAACGTCTCGACGACTTCCGCATGACTCCTGCCGAACTGGCACCCTAACCCCCACCACAACAAGAACCCCCCCCGAACCCTGGGAGTCGAAGCGAAAGCGCTTTGGCTCCCGGGGCTTTATTTTGGTTGCAAAAACCTTTTAAATACTATATAATCCTAAGAATCATGGCTACAACTAAGAAAACAACACCAGCGGGCGTACAAGCAGTTATCAAGACTGGAGGTAAGCAATACCGTGTTCGAACTGGGGAAATCCTAAAGATCGAAAAACTATTAGGCGAATTTAACGTAGGAGATACTGTTACTTTTGACAGTGTTCTTATGACAGATGACGGAGCCACTATTGCTGTAGGAGCACCTATGCTTGCTGGAGCAAAAGTTACTGCATCTATTACAGAGATCGGACGAGCACCAAAAGTTGTCGTAGGTAAGTTCAAACAAAAGAGTAAATACTTTGTTAAAAATGGTCACCGACAACCTTTCTTCGCTGTAAAGATTGAGAGTATTGCCTAGATAGTCACTTGGCTCTACGCTACTAAATCGAAAACAAAAAAGTATTTGCATTAGTGATGGACTGCAAATACTTTTTTGTTTGAGTTTTTTCAGCGACGAAACATCATCGCCTCCCGTAACGTCTCCTGATCTGCATACTCCAACTCACCTCCAGTCGACAGTCCTCGCCCTAGTGTACTTACTTTGATCTTGCCCTCATATTTCTTTTGTATGTACTCACGGAGAATCTTGGCTGTATAGTCACCATCAGAAGTGGCATTTGTTGCGAGAATAATCTCAGTTAAACCTTTGGCTACAAGCGCCTCGATACGGTTAGTTAGATTGTTCACATTTACATACTCTTCTATGTGTTCAGCAAACAAAGGGATGTACCGTCCTAGAACATAGTATTGACCATTAAATGAAATAGTTTTTTCAAACACATCAACATCTGAATCGTTGGCCACAATCAATAAGGTGTTACTATCTCGACCTTGTCTTCTACAAGTTGAACAGGTTGAACTGTTGTCACTACTACTTGTCTGAATGTATCGCTTATTGCACATCATACACACTCGCACATTTGCATGTGTATTGTTCAGTGCTGCGATAAGCTCTTTTCTATAACTTGGAGAAGCGTGCATTATAAAAGAAACAAAACGCTTCGCTTGTCGTCCGCCGATACCTGGGAATTTTTTAAATAGATCAGAAAGATTATCCATTGCAGTATATTATATACGGTTTATTGCATATGTTCCTCAAAGTCACCGTATTCTCCCTTATCCAGTGTGATGAAGGATGAGTGCTTATCGTCAAATTTCAATCTAATACTTCCTGTTGGGCCGTTTCGGTGTTTTTCAATCAAGATCTCCATCAGACCATCTCGTTCGTTAGCGTCTTTGTATTGGGCTTCTCGGTGGATAAAGATAACAACGTCGGCATCCTGCTCGATAGATCCAGAGTCTCGCAGATCGGATAGACGAGGCTTACCTTGTCGTTGTTCAACGTTTCGAGAGAGCTGTGACAGGGCAAGCACAGGAACATCAAGTTCTCGGGCTAGGTGTTTCAGCGATCGTGAGATCTCAGTCATCTGCTGTACCGTGTTATCAGACTTAGCAGTAGCGGTAGGACTCATAAGCTGTAGGTAGTCTACGACGATAAGTCCAAGATTGCCTTTTTCAGACTTGATCTTTCGTGCCGTACTTCGCATCTTGATGATGTTCGTACCTGCTTGATCATCAATGAAGATGGGTGCTCGGGAAAGTTCACCGATACCATGTTGTAGTCGGTCGTATTCTTCAGAGTTGTTCAGGTTCAATTTACCAGTACGCAACTTCCATGCATCAACTCGTGAGTGAGAAGATATCATACGATACAGTAGTTGTTGGGCGCTCATTTCCAATGAGAAAATAAGTACGGGCACATTGTGATGTACGGCAGCGTTTCGTGCGATGTCGAGGGCAAGGGAAGTCTTACCAACAGATGGTCGGGCAGCAAGGATGATAAGATCAGACTTTTGTAGGCCAGAGAGTTTGGCGTCTAGATCTTTGAATCCTGTTGGAACACCTCGCATGTCTTCGCCACTGTTGTGGAGTTTATCGATCTGATCCCAGGCTTGTATCAAGCCGTCCTTCATGTTTGTGATGGTATTTTTAGTTTTCTTCTGTGTGATACCGAAGATCTCTTTTTCGGCAGAATCGAGGATGTTATCCAGGTCACCAGCTTCGCTGTATCCCATCTGTCCGATGTTTTCAGATGCATGAATAAGTCGTCGCATCATCAATTTCTTTTCAAGAATACGAGCATAGTACTCGATGTTACTTGCTGATGGGACTACATTTACAAGTTCGGCTAGATAGTGAGCGCCACCAATTTGCTCCAATGCACCCATCTCATCCAAAGTGTTTTTAAGAGATAGGTAGTCGACAGGGTTACCGTTGCTGAGCAGCTCTGTGATTCCTTTAAAGATTGACTTGTGTTTTTCACTGTAAAAACACTCCGCGTCCAAGATGTCAGTTACTTCTGCATATGCATCTGGTCGAATCATGATCGATCCAAGTACGGCCTGCTCAGCCTCAATACTGTAAGGTGGTAACTTCAAGTTAAAAGCATCACCTGTTTTAGTTGTTACAGTATGTCTGTCATTTTTCTGTTTGTAGTTTTGCTTAAAGTTGCCCTCAGCCATAGGTACATTTTACACGTTTTCGACGGTGGAGGAACCTAATTCATCAGTACATAACACATGTACAAAGATATCCACAGTAGTAGGGTTAGAACAGCTGTATTACGTATCTCTGTATGGTGTTTTATGAATGAATCAGACAAGTGGTGGTGCTGCTCTTGATATCTGGCCAAAGTCTTGATGTGATAATATTTTTGTGTTGCTACAGTAAACACCAAAACCAGAGCTACAATAGTGCTGGCGGTATTTTTCACATATGTTACAGAATCATACACACCACCGTTATCCGTCAATAGCAGCAGAAACATATGTGCAAGTTCAATGCCGAAGACGGCAATGGCACAGATAAAACTGTATGAAAGCATTCGCTGTACAATACTTTTTTCTAGTGATCGTATTCGTCTGTATTTTTCGACGATGATTAGGAATAGGTCGACCACTATTGAACTGGCTAATCCAATAACCAAAGCGACGTGGTGGATTATATAAACGAAAAATAGTGATGTCATACACATATTGTACTATACTTGTTATATGAAGAAAATAACTATTGCTCCGATATTATTTCTAATATATCTTGTTGTACTTATCGTTGGTGCGATAGAACCATATGCACGAGGCGTGTGGTTTGTTGAAAGTGCAACTGTGTGGGTGGTTTTGATTCCGATCATAATCATGTATGTCAGAGGCATACGATTTTCCAATACTGCATACGTGTTGATGAGTATATTTATTTTTATGCATACGATTGGTGCGCACTATACGTTTGAGAAAGTCCCATTTGATTGGTTTAACAACTTCTTTGGTTTTGAGCGAAACATGTATGACCGTGTTGCACATTTCTCTGTAGGATTTTATGCACTACCTATCTATGAATTTGTTCGAACTCGAGGGTTGATCGTTGGACGAAAGACAGCTGCGTTGTTTGCTTTATTTACAATCATCTCAGTTGCAGCAGTATATGAGTTGTTTGAGTGGCAATATGCGGTAATGTCAGATCCTGAGGCTGGTATCGCAGTACTTGGAAGTCAGGGAGATATCTGGGATGCCCAAAAAGATATGTTGGCAGATACGTTGGGTGCGGTTGCGGCACTGGTCATCGCTTGGATTAAAAGCTTGCGCAAGGTTGTATAATGTATATATATGAATAAAAAAGCTTACTTGGCTGGTGGTTGTTTCTGGTGTACAGAATACGATTTTGAAACATTACCTGGAGTAGTGCGTGTCATCTCTGGATACGCAGGAGGTCATGTGGATAATCCAAGCTATTACGACGTGGTTTCTGAGACGACGGGGCATCGAGAGTCAGTAGAGGTTGAATACGACCCAAATTCTATTTCATATGAAAAATTGGTGGACCATCTGATCCGTATCATCAATCCAACAGACGCGACTGGTTCTTTTCACGATAGAGGTGAGAGCTATACACCAGCTGTCTTTTATCAGACTCCTGAAGAAAAGGAGATTGCTGAAAAAGTAATACAGATTTGGAATGATAAAAAGATATACAGATTACCGTTGGCGGTAAAAGTGTTGCCGTATATCAATTTCTTTAAGGCTGAAGAAGAGCATCAAAGATACCATGAGAAAAATCCAACTCGATACGCTATGTATAGAAAGGGTAGTGGAAGAGAAGATCAGATCGAAGAGAATAATAAATTATTTCCCAAGAATTCATAAAGAAAATAACATAAACATATGACGCAATATTCAAAACCAACTCCAGAAGAAATAAAACAAAAATTAACGCCGACCCAATTCGCTGTGACACAAGAAGAGGCGACAGAGCATCCTTTTGACAATGCATATTTTAAAAATACTGAAACAGGCATATATGTTGATGTTGTGACAGGTGAGCCGTTGTTTAGTTCTCGAGACAAATACGACCCTGGTACAGGATGGCCAACGTTTGTACGTCCGATCAAGGCTGATATCTTGAAACTAGAGCATGATCACAGTTTTGGTATGGAGCGAGTAAAAGTTTCGAGCGCTATCGGCGGGTCGCACTTGGGCCACGTGTTCATCAGTCCAAACGCCTCAACAGGCCAAAGTTATTGCATGAACTCTGCCTCTCTGCGATTTATCCCAAAAGCTGATATGGAAAAAGAAGGATATGGTCAATATTTAGGAGAGCTCGAATAGATGATATGATCAGTGTATGATTCCTGAAACTACAAAAATCCAAATCCACAATGCGTGGTTTCTGGAGAGTGATGAAGTTATTGCAAAATTGAATTCGAGTAACACAGGTCTTACTATAGAAGAGGCTAACGCTCGACTACGTATATATGGTAGTAATGCTTTCAAACATAAAGACAAAAATAAGATTGTCTCAATTTTCTTCAAGCAGTTTACCAGTCCACTGATTTTTATTTTGATTGCCGCAGCGGTCTTAACAGGAGTACTGCATGAGCAGATCGATATGTGGGTTATCATAGCTGCTATTTTGGTAAATACGATCTTGGGTTTCTATCAGGAGTATCATGCTGAGAACACATTGAGTAAACTAACAACATACATCAAGAATGTATCACGGATATTTAGAAACGGAGTTGAGGTTGAGCTCGATGCTGAATCGATTGTTCCTGGCGATGTTATAAAAGTTTCTTATGGATCACGAGTGCCAGCAGATGCCCGTTTGATATCAGTATATGGTTCACGCCGGAACTCTCATCGCTGAAGGATACGGTTGGGCCATTGTTATCGCGACTGGAAATGATACTGAGATTGGAAAGATTGCTAAAAGTGTTTCAACAACTGAACGCGTGCAAACACCAATACAAAAAAGTGTCTCAACTTTGTCGTGGTTTATTTTTGCGGTGACCATCTGTATCATCATTGGCATATTTATACTCGGAGTCCTTCGTGGCGAAGATATATTTGAGATGTTGCTTTTGTCCGCGGCTGTTTCTGTGGGGGCGGTACCAGAATCATTGCCGATTGCATTGACTGTGATCTTGGCGATAGGTGCCGAACGTATCGCAGCAAAAAAAGGAATTACTCGAAAGTTGGTAGCAACAGAAACTCTTGGATCAACGACATTGATCATGACTGATAAGACAGGAACTCTTACTAAAGCAGATATGGAGCTTGTTGGTATTTATCCATTTGCAGCTTTGGCAGAAGAGGGTCATGTATTTCAAGATAGGGTGAAACACATGTCCGCCGAGCAAATGCAATTACTCTCGTATGCATTGGAAAATATTGATATAACGATTGAAAATTCAGACAAAGAAGTTGAGTTATGGAATTTTAAAGGTCGTCCATTTGAAGTAAATATCGCCAAGGCAGGGCAGAAGCACGGCGTATCACTTAAACATCTGGTAGACAATCGAAGTGCATTGTTGTTGCCATTCAACTCTACCAACAAATTTTCTGTTTCTGAAAGAGGTGTCGAATACATAGTTATGGGTGCACCGGACATATTGTTGAAAAAATCGGCGATGGATAAGGAGACCTATGTTCGTATAGAGTCAGTGATTCAAAAGATGAGTGAAGAGGGAAAACGGTTGATTGCAGTTGCCAAGTCCTCAACTAAAAATATTTCTATGCACGAATTGAAGCACTCTACACAGTTGGAGTTTGTGGGCATGATGGGATTCTATGATCCGATTCGTGAGGAAGTTCCTGATGCAATAAAAAAGATAGAAAGTTACGGTATCAAACTCGTAATGATCACTGGTGACCTCAAAGGAACCGCCCATCATATAGCACACAGCTTGGATTGGGATGTAGCAGAAAATCAGATCTTGGTCGGTGCAGATTTTCGCGTGATGACAGATGAGAGCTTGATGGAAATAATGCCCAATATAAAGATCTATGCGCGTGTGACACCGGAAGATAAGTTGCGTATCTGTTCTCTATATCAACGTCTGGGTGAGGTTGTAGCCATGACCGGTGATGGGGTAAATGATGCACCTGCTCTGAAAGCAGCAGATATCGGTATCTCACTCGGCTCTGGTAGTGATGTGGCAAAAAGTGCTGCCGACCTGGTCCTGCTTGATGACAATTTTAAAACTATCAGCTTAGCGATCGATGAAGGACGAAGAATATTATCAAATATCAGAAAAACAGTTGTATATTTGATGTCGAACTCATTAGATGAGGTGTTTGTTGTTGGGGGAAGCTTGCTTGTAGGTATTGCTCTGCCTTTGAACGCGCTCCAGATCATTTGGGTAAATCTTTTCACTGGAAGTTTGCCAGCATTAGCATTTGCTTTTGACGAAGATATGGATAAAGGAGGGCATAGAAATAAAAAGAAAACAGGTGGCGCTATATTTACAAGAGAGGTGAAAACACTTGTACTTGGTATCGGTATAGTCAGCTCATTGCTACTGTTTCTGCTGTACTACACGCTCATAACTATAGGAGTAGAAGTGCATGTTGCCCGATCGATATTCTTTGTCTGTTTCTCATCGTATATCTTAGCAGTATCGTTTTCATTCAGAAGTCTATATTATCCAATTACGTCATACAAAGCATTCTCAAATGCAAAATTAAATTTCAGCATTCTACTTGGAGCAGCATTGCTTATCGCGACTATGTCTATTCCTAAGATGCGTGAGATCTTCAGTATTGCGCCAATGCCATTTTCGTGGTTTTGGTTGATAATTGTCTGGATAATTCTCAATATTGGCCTTGTGGAAGGTGCCAAATGGATATTGCGTCGCCGGCATGCTTAAGGTCTATGAATCTCCTGTGAATTATGTATAATAGCCTCTATGAATCGAACACGACTATGGGCCCTGATTATCCTGGTTATTGCCGGACTTTTCGCGCTCTATCTAAACAAAACTCACACTACTAACCCCTTCAAGCTTGGTCTTGATCTAAACGGAGGAATCCACCTTGTATACAAGGCCGATACTTCAAAACTTCTACCGAGTGAAGTTGGAGGATCAATGGAGACATTGAAAAATGTTATCGAAGCTCGAGTAAACGCTTTTGGTGTTTCAGAGCCTATCGTTCAAACAGAGGAGTCAACACTTGATGGACAAAAAGTTAATAAACTTGTTGTTGAGCTTCCAGGTGTAAATGACACTGAGAAAGCTATCGAACTAATCGGACAAACTCCAGTACTCGAGTTTGCGCTTGTTGGTGATGCCCTTGCAACATCAACTGCAACAGGTACAGAGCCGCAATCACAACTTATCGACACAGGTCTTACAGGACGATATATCACTACTGCCCAAGTAGAATACGATGGTCAGACAGGACGGCCTGTTGTAGGAATGGTATTCAATGATGAAGGAGGAAATCTATTTGCAAAAATTACTAAAGATAATATTGGTCGACAACTTGCTATCGTTCTTGATGGTGTTGTGATCTCAGCCCCAACTATAAACGGAGAGATCTTGGGAGGAAAAGCCCAGATCACAGGATCATATACAGTTCAACAGGCAAATGAATTGGCACGAAGTCTAAAATACGGCGCTCTTCCAGTTGCTATCGAACTTATCGGTACTCAAACTATCGGTGCTTCACTCGGAACAGACGCTTTGCATGCAAGTATGGAAGCTGGTATGTATGGATTTATCATCGTCGGAATCTTCCTCATCCTTTGGTACCGGGTACGTGGTATCATCGCTGCAGTAGCTCTTGCAATCTATACAATCATCAACTTAGTGATATTCAAATCAGCTGGTATTGTTCTAACATCAGCTGGATTGGCCGCATTTATCATCTCTATTGGTATGGCGGTGGATGGAAACATTCTTATCTTTGAACGAATGAAAGAAGAGCTTAAGCGAGGTAAAACACGTGCACAAGCACTGAAAGATGGATTTGCTCGAGCATGGCCATCGATTCGAGATAGTA
>CAYRJE010000007.1:0-10291 GCA_964424465.1 uncultured Candidatus Saccharibacteria bacterium | reverse complement strand
GATTTTGCCGGGGGTACATCTATCGAACTTCAACCCAATGCATCATCAACAGTGACTGCAACCGCAAATGTTAAAGAAGTCCTTGAGGAAGCATTTCCAGAGGCTGTCGTGCGAGCATACGGTGAGAAAAACTTCTTGATCAACACACATGAGCTTGATGGTGCAGGACAAACTGCAGTACGAGCAACTATTGCTAAGATTCTTCCAACATATGAAGTGTCACGACTTGATACTATTGGTCCAGTTCTAGGTGAAGAGTTGAAGAAGAAATCTGTAACATCAATAGTGTTGGTGCTGCTTGCAATCGTGTTGTTTATTGCATTTGCATTCCGACAAGTGTCACGACCTGTTTCTTCATGGAAATACGGATTTGCAGCTATTGTTGCATTGCTACACGATGTTGTGATCCCTATGGGATTCTTCGCGATAATGGCACACTTCTTTGGTGGTTTTGAAGTTGTTGCATTGTTTGTCACAGAGCTCTTGGTGGTTCTTGGTTTCTCAGTTCACGATACTATTGTTGTGTTTTATCGAGTTCGAGAAAACCTTTTGCATGATAAAGATAAAAGTGCAACTCACTTTGATGTGGTTGTAGGACGATCTGTATCTGAGACTTTCATCCGATCAGTGAATACATCTTTGACAACAGTTCTTGCATTGATCGCGGTATATATCTGGGGTCCAGAAACTACTCGAAACTTCTCATTAGTACTTATCGTGGGAATCATCGCCGGAACATATTCTTCTATCTTCATCGGTTCTGCATTGTTGGTGACTATGGCAGGGAAGAAGAAATAATTTTAAAAAATAAAACTGAAACCACTTGCGAACATGGGTGGTTTTTGTTTTTGCATATCATGCTGTATTATTAAAATATTATGAATACAATTTCACATGCTAACAAAATAATTAGCGTTCTATGTTTTTCAATCTGTACTCTATTTGTTTCAAATACTGCACAAGCAGCATTTGCTGGAGGAGATGGATCCGTGGGTGCGCCATATCAGGTAGAGACTTGTATACAGTTGCAAGATGTTGCAAATCATTTGTCTTCTAACTTCGTGTTGAATAATGATATCAATTGTTATGACACTATCAACTGGAATAGTGGAAGTGGGTTTGAAGATATTGGAGCAATATATACTCCGTATTCAGGAATATTTGACGGACAACATCATACTATCGACGACTTGTATTTAGGGAGTGGTCGCATCGGTTTGTTTGGAAGTATATCAGGTACTGTGCGAAATCTGGGTCTGCAAAACGTCAGAGTAAATTCACCAGCAAATGCGTATGTAGGTACTATAGTCGGAAGACTTGATGGTGCAGGCACCCTGAGTCAGGTTTTTGCTACTGGTGAAGTAACAGGTGTCTCATATGTAGGAGGAATAGTTGGATGGCAGGATGGGGGTACTATGACAAATGTGTATTCGCGAGCGAAAGTTAGTTCTGGTATCTATAATGGTGGTATCGTTGGTTCTTATGATAGTGGAACAATGACGAATGTATATGCAACAGGTAATGGTTTCAGTGCTGGAGGTGGTGGAGTTGTTGGAGGTGATTTTGGTGGTACAACACTTAACGCGTTCTATGATGGTCAAGCTATGAGTATGGGTGATACACGTGGTGGAGCGACTCCAAAAACAACTGCACAGATGAAATCAATCACAACATTTACCGCGACAAGTACTCCTGGTCTTACAACAGCATGGGATTTTGTGGGAACAGAAAATAATGATGTAGGAATGTCTGATATTTGGAATATCAATCCGCTCTACAATGGAGGCTATCCATACTTTACATGGCAAGTTTTTGATACGGCAGCACCAACTATTACATCCATCACTTCGCCGGTCTCAGACGGAAGATATGTAACAGGTGCTGTGATTCCTGTGACAGTTAACTTTTCAGAGGACGTTACTTCAACCGGTTCTGTGACAGTGACGTTTGAAACAGGTAGTACAGATCAAACATGTTCATTTACAGTTGATCATACAGATAGTGGAACATGTACATATGTAGTACAGGCAGGTGATAGATCAGCAGATCTAGAGGTAAGTGTGTCAGGGACAATTGTTGATCGATTGAATCAGGCAATGGTCAATTTTACTCCTGGTTATAATGGTATCAATGCACAATCAATTGTGATTAATCCCGCCTTAGGTGGTGCACAAGGAGGTGGTTCTGTTGCGGAGCAGATACAGTATCTGACAACTATGGGAAAAACAGAAATTGTTCAAGAGTTGTTGACACAGTGGTCTCAGCCTAATGCAATTACCAACACTCCAACACCTGTTGTTGTTCCTGGTCCAAATGTACCACAACCAATATCTGTATTTACAAGAAACCTAACTATGGGAATGAGCGGTGTTGATGTAAAGGCTTTGCAACAATACCTAAACGCACACGGTTTCCCGGTAGCACTATCCGGAATCGGAAGTATGGGTAAAGAGATAGATTATTTTGGTCCAGGCACCAAGAAAGCCGTGATGTTGTTCCAAAAGAAAAATGGTATCGTTCCTAGCACAGGAATATTTGGTCCAAAGACGAGAGCTTTGGTTGAGAAAAATTAACAATAGTGCTGTCTGTCTATATACATCCCTGCTACAATGAACCTATGCAAAAAATACATCATTCAATCATAATCAATGCTCCAAGAGAAAAAGTTTGGCACACCATGTTAGATGCTGAGACATACACACAGTGGACAGTTCCATTCTCACCTGGTTCAAATTATATAGGAAGTTGGGAACAAGGATCAGAGATCAGGTTTTGTGATGCAAGTGGTACAAGTGGAATGTTTAGCAAGATTAAAGAAAATAGAAAGTTAGAATTTGTTTCGATTGAGCACTTGGGAATGATTGCTGATGGGGTAGTGGATACAACAAGTGAGGAAGTGAAGAAATGGACACCTGCGTTTGAAAACTATACATTTACAGAAGTCGATGGAGGGACTCGTGTAGATATCGATATGGACATACATGAAGAATACAAAGCGATGTTTGATGAAATGTGGCCAAAGGCTTTGGCAAAATTAAAGGAAATAGCAGAAAAATAAAATTATATGAAAAAGATTTTTATAACAATCATTATCCTATTTACTGCTATAGCTCTTGTGCTTGCATGGTATGGTCCACGCTATAGTGGACTACTCAAGGATCATGATCATGATTTTCCACCACCTCCAGCATTGCCTGTACAACAACCAGCGACTACAACTAAACCAACACCTGCCACTGTGGTCAAACAGCCTACATTCACATGGTCTTTTAGAAAAACGCCAAGAGGCGATATTGCCATGACTGAGATCACTCTAACCGCAGCATATCCTGCTGGGGCAAAGGTTGCTAAGATCATCGAAACTATTGAAGGAGAGTGTAATGAATACAGTAGTCCCAATACAGATGTTTATGCGAAATCAAAAATGATTATGTGTTACTACGCAGGGATTGGGCGATATTATAAAGTGGTAAAAGATAATACAGGGTATGCAGTGATGAGGAAAGAGTTTGAGGAAGCTAGTCCAGATTATAATCCACCAGTGCAGGAGTTTAAGGAGGTCAATAGATTTTAATGTATTAGATGAAAATAAAAGCCGCCAGGATCCTTTCGGGTCCGGGCGGTGTTTTGATGGTGCTGCGCACACCTAACTGTTGGCATAGATCACAAACGGGAATTCGTAGCCTTTTTCCACAGCTTTGTACGTCGCGTAGAAGTATCGGAAGCGGCGATGTAGTGTTGTGGGTAAAGCTTTACGAATTGCATTGTCTGCCATAGCTCGAGGCTCTTGACCCACCGCTCGTTTGACACGAATGACTTCGTCTCCGTCAACAGGTACGAAGACTTTGAATGTGTATTCGCCTGCTTCTGTCGAATTTCGAATCTCGACTTCGAGTTGGGCAAGTACGGTGTTTGCCAGAGCTTTGATGATTGCTTTAGGGTCTGCAACCTTGCCTGTAACAGGCGGGAATCCTCGCTCGGACTTAAGCACGAGTTTTATCTTTGACGGTGTGGACATAGGTGCTATCGGGTAAGGGGTGTGATGTTCAGATAGTTTTCATAGCCTTCAATGGCGTCTGTCACCATTCGGGCGATCATGGCGCAGATGACTTCTGCGTCAGGGCCGGTGACGACTACAATCCATCTTTCCTGATTGATAGTGCCGTAACCGGCAGGCATCGCTTTGGAAGATGTAAAGTTGTCGGTGCTGTCGCCGAAGTTGGCAACAAGCGTTGTGAGGTCTTCGGCTGCACGGATGAATTCGTCAACATGTCCATCCATGTATGTGCCATGATCAACGATCCAAGCACTGCCGAAGGGGGTGAAGGGTTCATCTTCCGAAGCTGTTCCTTCGGTGCTTTTGGCGACAGAGACGTAAGCGTCTTCGTAACCAAAGCAGCTAAGGAGGAGCTCCAGACTCGGCTGGAGTTTTGCGAGGTAGCTCCAGAGTATCTCCGGAGTGGTGAGGGAGGCTAGTGGTGTTTGCATTGTTGTTGGTGCGGGTTTTTCTGGTTTGGGAAGGGGGTGTCAGGTGACGTATTTTTACATCGGTTTGTTGTAGTTGTCAATATCTTGGATTAAGTATAGAGAAAGGGTGTGATGATATACTTAAGTCATGGAAAATATACCCCAGAACCATAAGAGTTCAAAATCTTGGCTTATACTAGGTGCTGTATGTATTGTAATTTTATTTGTCGCAGCATTTTTAATGAACAAAGACATACTTGATGTTTCGTATGGAGCTCAAACATTGATCAGTGCAATCTTTGGCTTCGGTGGAACTGTGTTTTTATTGATTGGTGTGATCAAGTTTGTGATTGAGAAGGTTAGAAAATAACACCTTCACTGAAGGGTGCAAGAAAAAAGCCGGACACCTTTATGGGGTGACCGGCCGAGCCTTGGGTTCCTTGGCTCGAGAAGGGGGTTATTTGATGTCGTCGGGGAGGATGACTTCCACGTAGGCAGGGTTGCTCTTCATATGTCTTGCCACTCGTTCAGTTTTCACTGCCCAGTAGCTGTATGCTCCGTCTGCTTGGCTTGTAATGCCGAAGACATTACCGAGGCCAAAAGCAACCTCGCCGCCTTGTGCGGTCAGCTGGCAAAGAGCCGGCCGACTGTTGAAGAAGTAGTGACGGGGACTGGCTTTTTTGTGAAGGTTCAATGCCAAGTATGCTTCCACGAGGGTGGCCTGCCTGACGCCGGCTGAAGGATCCTCTTCACCGATCATTGCTTCACGGCCGATGAGGTACCAGCCTTGAACCGGTACGTCACTTCCGAACGTTGACCTCTCTTCTTCAGGGATATTGATACTCAATCCTACCGGTGCCCATTCGTCCATGGCACGGACGGTGGTAGGGAGTCCATACACAAGCAGGTGAGTACGTCCGCACCTCATCAAGGTACCGAGCTTATACGGCACAACGTTTGCATTGGTGAGCGTGGATTGGTCCAGCTCGATGCCTGTCATCCTGGCAATGTCATAAGGTCCGAAAACCTTTTCATTACCCATGATGGCTTTAGCGATAGGGGCCGTGATCAAGCCCTCAGTTCTCACCAGTTGTTCCGGCGCGCCGGCGAGCATGTGTTTTGCAACACGCTCGACGAACGCGGGGTCAGTGCGGATGTCGCGAGCGACTTCACCCCTGTCGCCAAGGGCATCACTGAGGGTGAGGATGGTGGAATTAAGTTCTCCGCCTGCGATATTTATCAGTTTCATGTGTGTGTTCTAGGGTGTGCTATTAACCTTTCGGTATTAAGCGGTTGGCTCTCTCATTACCCGGAAGAGTGGAGGGGCTACATCAAATATTGGTTAAGATGAGCACAAAATACTCCGGTGGAGTGCTTGGTGCTCATCTTAAGGTGTGAAGGTTCTATGGGGGTAATTATAGCATATTTTGGGTAGTTTGGCAAGGGTATTTGCCGGTGGTGGCAAAAACTGTTTGTGGGCGGTAGAAAACTGGGAAATATCGACTGTCAACCGGTTTATGGCAAATATGTGGATAAAATGGCTTGATATCAATATAAAAGTGCAGTATATTCAATACATGCATAAAAAATTAAGTGAAATAGCCAGTATAGTATCAGGATACACATTTCGCGGATCTGTTGAAAACGACCCAAAAGGCCATATTTTTGCGTTACAGGCCAAGAATATCTCTGCAAATCGAGATATAGTGGATACCATTGGTCTTGTTACTGTTTCAGATAAATCAATCAGAAACCCCTATTTTCTAGAGTATAACGACATTTTACTTGTTTCGAGGGGTGTGGGGGCTGGATCGTTTCGCTCTACTGTTTTTGCATCAGAAGTAACTAATGTGATGGCCTCTTCATCAGCTCACGTTATCCGAATTAAAGATGTGACCATTCTTCCAAAATATGTGAGTCTCTATCTGAACTCAATTGAGGGTCAGAAAGCACTCTCGCAGATAGTGACAGGTGCATCATATATACAAAGTATGCTTGTTAAAAATCTGGTAGACTTATCAATGCCAATACCTACAGTGCATACGCAAAAGTTGATTATTGCTTTACATGAGAATATTATCGATCAAGAACGGTTGGTCAAAAGGAAGCAGGAGATACAAAAAAACATTATCAACGCAAGCTTTACGAACCTAATCAAGAACTAATATGACTCACAAGAAATACACACAAGAAGACCTAAATAAAATTCTCTGGGATGCAGCGGATTCTTCTCGTACACAGGTGGACGCGGGAATATACAAAGACTATGTGCTTTCGATTCTTTTCTTTAAATACTTGAGCGACCTTTCAAAGAAAAAACGTAACGAATATAAAGAACGATTTGGTAATGACGAAAAGCGTACTGAAGAAAAAATGAAGCTTGATCGTTTCTATCTTCCACCGAAGTCATCGTTTGATTACATCTACTCAATCATCGAGCAAGACAATCTTGGGGAGGAAATAAATAAGGCACTTCATCGCATCGAGGATGCCAACAAAGAAAAGCTTGATGGTGTATTTTCTGTGGACTTCAACTCAGAATCGACTCTTGGAAAGCTTACAGAACGAAACAAGATGCTTCGACATCTTATACAGGACTTCGCAAAGATGGATCTGGCTGATGTGAACGACGACATCATCGGAAACTCGTACATGTACATGATCGAACGCTTTGGAGCAGACGCGGGGAAAAAAGCGGGTGAGTTCTTCACCGTTCGCAACGTTGCAAAGCTTGTGGCTAAACTCGCAGAACCAAAAGCAGGTGCGCGTATCTGTGACCCATGTGCAGGATCAGGAGGACTTCTTCTCCTTGCGGGTGAAGAAGTAGAAAAACAAGGTTCAAAGAACTACGCTCTTTATGGACAGGAATCTACAGGTTCAACATATCAGCTCGCTCGTATGAACATGTTCCTCCATGGAAAAGATTCAGCACGAATCGAATGGGGCGACACGCTCAATAATCCATTGCTTGTAGAAAACGATCATCTAATGAAGTTCGACACAATTGTCGCGAACCCTCCGTTTTCTCTCAAGAAATGGGGTGCTGAACATGCAGATGCGGATAAATACAAACGTTTTTGGCGTGGTACTCCACCAAAGGATAAAGGTGATTTTGCATTCATTACTCATATGGTTGAAACAGCAAAACCAAAGACTGGACGCATTGCGGTTATTGTTCCTCATGGTGTGCTTTTCCGAGGTGGCGCTGAGGGTAGAATCCGTGAACAACTTCTTAAAGAAAATATCGTTGAAGCTGTTATCGGACTTCCTGCGGGACTATTTCAAACAACAGGTATCCCTGTAGCTGTTCTTATAATTGATCATTCACGAGAAAAGGGTGGAGAAAATGAAAACAAGAAAGATGTTTTCTTCATTGAAGCATCAAAGGAGTTCAAATCAAACAAAGCTCAGAACATTCTTACTGATGAAAACATTGAGAAGATTTACACTGCGTACAAAACAAGAAAGGACGTAGCAAAGTTCGCTCGCAAAGTAAGTCTCAAGGAAATTGAGGAGAACGATTTTAACCTGAACATTACTCGTTATGTGGATACATTCATAGAGGAGGCTCCAGTAGATATCAAAGCAAACTTGAAGGAGCTTGCTGAGCTTGAGCCACAGCTTGAGAAGCTCGAAAAACAAATGGTCGTATATCTAAAGGAACTAGGAATCAAATAAATAATAAATATATGAATGAAATAATTTGTCCACATTGTAAAAAAGCATTTAAAATTGACGAAGCTGGCTACGCTGATATCCTCAAACAGGTAAGAGGTCATCAGTTTGAAGAAGAACTTCTTAAAAGAGAAAGGCTTTTTAAGGCTGATAAAGAGAGTGCTGTAAAGCTCGCTGAAGAGCAAATAAAAAATAAAATTAAAGATGATCTTGCTCAAAAGGATTTAGAAATCGCAAAACTTAAGGCCGAAAAAGAACGTGAGGTAACTCTGTCAAAGTCCCAAAGTGATATTGAAATAACCGAACTTCGTTCAAAAATTGCATCAATAGAAACTGAGAAAAAACTTGCAATTACTGAAGCAGTAATACAAGTCGAAAAAGAACGCGATAACCTTGCTTCTGAAATAAAGATGAAAGATGCTGAAAAACAGCAAGTGGAATTTTCTTTAAACAGTAAATTTGAAGCAGAGCTTAAAGCTAAGGATGAAATCATTGAGCGCTACAAGGACATGAAAGTAAAACTCTCAACAAAAATGCTTGGAGAGACTCTTGAGCAACACTGTGAAATCGAATTTAACAGACTTCGTGCTATTGGTTTTAAAAATGCATCTTTCGAAAAAGATAATGATGCAACATCTGGAAGTAAAGGAGACTACATTTATCGTGAATATGATGATATTGGTAATGAGGTTATTTCAATAATGTTTGAAATGAAAAATGAATTGGATACTACTGCTACAAAGAAAAAGAACGAAGACTTTTTAAAAGAACTAGATAAGGATAGAAGTGAAAAGAAGTGTGAATATGCGGTTTTAGTTTCATTACTAGAAAGTGATAATGAGCTCTATAATACTGGGATTGTTGATGTATTTCATCGTTATCCTAAAATGTATGTAGTTCGACCTCAATTCTTTATTCCAATTATCACGCTTTTGCGAAACGCTGCTTTAAATTCGATGCAATATAAAGCAGAACTTGCTGTAGTAAAAAACCAAAATATTGATGTTACTAATTTTGAAAATGAGCTAAATGATTTCCGTGAAGGGTTTAGTCGTAATTTTCGACTTGCATCTGACAAGTTTAAAATTGCTATAGATAGTATCGATAAGTCTATTGATCATTTACAGAAAACTAAAGACGCCTTACTTTCATCAGAAAAAAATTTACGTCTTGCAAATGAAAAAGCAGAAGATTTAACTATAAAAAAATTAACAAAAGGAAATCTGACTATGCAAGGAAAATTTAAACAAGTTTCAGAAGAATAATATTAATTGTAATGACCGAAATGTCTTTAAACTAATTATTAATTAATGCTAAATTCATGCTATGCAAAACAAAGAAAATTTCTTAAAAGCAATAGACGAAAAATTAAAAATTAAAATAACTTTTGATTCTATTGAAAAAGGAGAAATAACAAGAACTTGTATTCCTTTTGATTTTGGGCCATCTCAAAGAGATGATGCGATTGATAAAAGTGAAAAATATCATGTACTTGATTTGGATTCACCAGAAGGAAAACCGCATAATCTTGCTGTCACAGAAGATAAAATGATTGACGTTGAAATTCTTCAGGAAAGTTTTAATCCAGATGATTATGTGACTTGGACCACTAATTGGACTTATCCAAGAGACTGGGGTACTAAATCTTAGTTTTAAGTTAGTTAAATATGCTTATTTCAATAAGCGTATTTATACTGTTTTAAAGCAGTTATATTATGAAAACTAACCAACCGAAAACAAATATACCTGACGGATGGCAAGAAACAAAACTTGCTGATATCGGTTTATTTTCAAAAGGATCTGGGATAACAAAAGATCAGTTAACTAAAACTGGTCATAATGCTATTCGGTATGGTGAATTGTATACAAAGTTTGATTTTAAAATCGAAAAGATATATTCATATATCCCAACTGAAATCTTATCTACAACCACTAAAATTAAGTACGGAGATATTCTTCTTGCAGGGTCAGGCGAAACTAATGAAGAGATAGGAAAATCAGCATCTTACCTTTTACATGAGGATTGTTATGCTGGAGGTGACTTAATTATATTTAGTCCTAAAAATGCAAATAGTTTATTTCTTTCGTATTTTTTAAATATTGGAGAAGGTAGAAAAAAACTAACGGAACTAGGCCAGGGACAATCTGT
>CAYRJE010000006.1:18551-23019 GCA_964424465.1 uncultured Candidatus Saccharibacteria bacterium | reverse complement strand
AGAATCTTTAGGACTTGGTCTTAAAGAAGCTAAAGATCTTGTAGATGCAGCTCCTTCACCATTAAAAGTGGGAATGAAGAAAGAGGATGCAGAAGCTCTTAAGAAGCAGGTTGAGGATGCTGGAGGAAAGGTAGAGTTGAAATAATAAACATTCGTCAGGCTACGGGATCTCTTCCTGCAAAGCAGGAGAGAAGACCCTCCGCCCTCCTTATGTTTAGTACGAAGCCTTTGGCTTCGGCTAGTCATCAATAGATGACAAAACCAGAAAAAGACCGCCTGTTATGGGCGGTTTTTTCGTTTGCAGAGTGTCTGTGTTAAAATGAAAGGGTATGAAAAAGAAACTCAGAAAGACTGCGTCTAAATCCAAGTCTAAAGCTAAACCAAAACCTAAGACACGCGCTCGAAAACAAGCACCAAGATCTACAAGATCTACAAGAACTACTAAGGCTGCGAAGGGTAAATCCCGAGTTAAAGCCAGAACGAAAGTTGTGCCAGCTGCTGAGCCACAACCGCTTAAGGAGTCTGTCATAACAGCTCCAACTCCAACTGAGTCAGTGATATTGGAACAATTGTTCGGTGGGCCATCTAAGATGAAGTTGTGGAAAGTATTTTTTCTTAATACCACTAAAGAATTTACACTAAGACAATTAGCAAGTCTGACTCGTTTACGTAATGATAAATTAATTCCAGATCTTCGGGATTTGATGCGTCAGGGAATAATTTTGGCATCACGAAAACAGATATTGGGTGAAGATTTGCAAAAAGAAAATCAGATCGTATATAGAACCAATCCAGAGTTTCCGTTGCTATCTCCGATTATTGAGACGATATTGGCTGCGGTTCCTCGTTCAGCAGAGAAGGTGTTGGACCATGTACAATCTCTTCCTAGACTGAAGACTGTATTGTTGTCGGGATTTTTTACCAGCAAACTGGGTATGTCTGCGGTTCCTTTTTCTACAACTCAATCATCGATAGATATGTTGTTAATATTTGAAAAAATACCCAATCAGGTCAATGATGTCGTGGCAGAGCTGGAACGAAACTTGGGTCGGGAATTGCGTTATGCTGCTCTTGATGAGACAGACTTTAAATACCGACATTCTATAGGTGATAAGCTCATTCGAGATGTATTGGATTTTGACCATGTGGTAGCCATGGACAAGATGGGTTTCTTCAAGTGAAGCGAGGACAGGCCTTTCTAGATATATATCCATGATATAATAATTGTATTGCTTTTTCATAGCAATTTAATAATCAATTATATAATACATATATACTAATATGCCATCACAAATCATGAGTACAAGTATTGGAGGCGCAGTAAGTGAGTCGTATATGAGCGTCAAAGATGCTCTTCTTGGATATGGTTTACTGATCTTCTTTGCTTTTATTATTTTTATTGCAACATGGATTGTTGCAGATTACATTGGTAAATTAATCCAGAAAGTTTTTGAAAAAATAAAACTGGATGCAGCGTTAAAACAAGCTGGTGCAGATAATCTTTTACAAAAAGGCGGTATGCGATTGAATACAGGTGTATTCTTCGGTGGCCTTGTTAAATGGTCAATTATCACCGTAATGTTCTTGGCTGTATTACAAGTTCTAGGTCTAGGTGATGTATCATCAATTATCGGTACTATGGTTGCTATATATCTACCAAAGATTGTTGTAGCTATATTAATACTGCTTGTAGCTGTTCTTGTTGCAGATCTATTGAAAAAGACTGTTACAGCCGCTGCCGCAAATGCCCACCTTTCTTCAGCTCGAGCATTGGGAACACTTACTAAGGTTGCAGTTATTGTGTTTGCTGTGTTGTCAGCATTGGTACAGCTTGGTATTGCGGTTACTTTGATTAACACATTGTTTATCGTAGCTGTTGTGTCAGCCTAAATTGATACATGTATAGCTTTTGGGCTTGTTGTTAAAGAGATGGCTACAGACATACTGAGAAAGGCTAAGGAAGAGGTTTCTTCACGACGATAATACACGTAGTTTAAAGGCTTTTGCCTAGAGGAAGGGGTGGTCTCAGAGTTGGATTTGACAACAGGACCCAAATATGCTATCCTTACTTATGTGTGGGCGCCAGAAGCAATTCATGGCAACCTCCAAAACGAAATGTCGCTAAACCCTGTCGAAAGACGGGGTTTTGTGTTTTTTAGGGTTGTGATATATACTCTAGCTATCTGTATTCCTGTATATAGTCGACCTGCCACTGCACTCACATTTGACATTTCGTTTGGAGATCGCATTAGGCAGGTCGACTATGGCTGGGAATAAGAAGAAAAGACATACCGTTCCGGCGGCTAAGAAGACAATACGTTTTCATTTTGTAACCCTCTTCGGCGAGGCGTTTTCTTCATATATAGAGGCCTCTATAATAGCCCGAGGTATATCTGAGGGATATATAAAGACCTATTTCTATAACCCTCGAGACTATGTAAAACCGAAGGGGGCTCAAAAGTTAAAGGAGAAGCCTTTGCGTATGGTAGACGATCGTCCGTATGGAGGTGGTCCTGGTATGGTTATGAAGGCAGAGCCAGTCCTGAAGGCTGTAGAGAAGGCTTTGGCGAGAGCTAAGAAGGCAGGTGCTAAGAAGACTGCTATAGTGTTCCTTTCTCCGGGTGGGGCTCAATTCACCACAGATACTGCTGCGTCTTGGGCACATACGTATTCAGATATTATCATTCTATGTGGTAGATATGAGGGTATAGATGCACGAGTTAAGAAGGTATATAAGACTATAGATGTATCTGTTGGACCATGGGTTGTAACTGGAGGTGAATTGCCTGCGATGGTGATATTGGATGTAGTAGCTCGGCAAATACCTGGTGTGTTGGGGAATTTTGATAGTAGGGAAGAAGCACGGATTTCATCTCATGATGTATATACACGTCCTGAAGTATTGGAATTTAAAGATAAAAAATATAAAGTTCCTAAGATTTTGTTAAGTGGAGATCATGCAAAGATAGAGGAGTGGCGCAAGCTTTCGGGTAATAATGGATAATTTATCTTTTGCTGAATTTATATTTATAGAGACACAAATTATACAAGGTAATGAACTAAAAAGCCTCCTGGGAAGAGGAGACTTTTATAGTAGAGATACCTGACCTGGATCTTTGTTGTTACTATTCTAGGTGTAGTAACCTATCAGAGGAGGTTTCTGATGTCAAAAGTAACATGGATATTCTATTTGAATTTATATAACAAGTCAAATTAGTCTTACTTCTCTAGACGCGCTCTCATTTGTAATACTCTATATACTGACTGATCAAGACGCTCTTGTGAGATGATGCCGTCAGCTACAGCTTTTTGCAGAGCTTTAATTATGACAAGATGATTTGTATCGTTTGGTGTACTTATTAGTATATCCGCTCCGGCCAATATGGCATCTACTGCATTTTTGCCTTGATCAGCTCCAACTGATGCCATATCCATATCGTCTGTGATAATGACACCTGTATAGTTGAAATCATTTCTAATCATATCTGTCATAAACTTCTTCGACTTGGTTGCAGGTACACTGGATACTTGAGGAACGATGATGTGAGCGGTCATGACTGGTATGTCACTGTGAGCGGATAAAAGGGTTTTGAATACCTGTATATTTTGCTCAAATAATTCTGCACTACCATCAAATGTTGTCACGGCAGTGTGAGGGTTGATAGAACTATTTCCATAGCCAGGAAAATGTTTGTACACCGGCATGATTCCATGTTTTAAATATGTCTCAGCTATCTGTTGTCCAAGTGATATTGTACCTTCGGATGTTGTGGCAAATGTTCTGTTATATAAATAACTTCTAGTATTGGTAATAAAATCTACAACTAGGGCAAAGTTCATATTTATACCAAGTGTACGAAGTTCTTTGGCACGATTCTCGGTTATGCGTGCAGCGTCTTCTAGTGTGCGAATATTTGGCTGTGCTGTTTTTTCTTTTAGAAAATTAAATCGAACTACAGTGCCTCCTTCTTGATCAGCTGCAATGATAAAGGGGTGTTTGTGTGATTTTGCATACAGAGATTGTAGTTCGGTAGTCATGTTCTGTACCTGTTCTGCATTTTGAATATTCCATTTCAATAAATTCACACCACCGACATGATATGTCTCTATAAGTGTTTTGATATGTTCGTCTGGCATATATCCACGAAATCCCATGATGAGTAGGGAACCGATTTTCTCAGCTGTGGACATGGACTTAAGCTCCTCTAGGAGAGGGTCAGGTGTTGTAACAACAGGGGTAGATGTTGCTGTAGGTGTGGTGACAGGTTTGTCAGTTGAGGGTGTGGCATATGTGGTGTAGAGGCTAAAGCCGAGTAGTATGAAAAATAAGATAAATACATTGCGGGTTATATGCTTCATGGGGTGTATTATAGCAAAATAAGGAAACTTCCAGTACTGGTTGGTAGTGGTAGGTTGTTGCTCTTTATTTCTGCAAAACCTCTTTCAACAACGGCTCCTGTATTACTGC
>CAYRJE010000006.1:17413-18541 GCA_964424465.1 uncultured Candidatus Saccharibacteria bacterium | reverse complement strand
CATGGGATGCTCCAAATTCGACAAATACAGAATATCCATTTTTCATGTATTTTTCTATCTCTTTCACAATGTGTGTATCACGAATCGCTGTGGAAGTCCGGGAAATCGTATTGAATACAGTTTTAGTTGAAACAGGGTTTACTATGTCATAAAAGAATCGCCAGTCAGTTTGATCGAATGGTGTGCTAAAAAATTCTGCATGAACTTTTTTCATAGCGTCCAATGAGAAATCAAAGTCAGTCCACTCACTTATTCTTTGATCCATTTTTGCATATTTGTCCATGTATTCTTCAAAATCAGGTTTCGGATCATGATTCTGCGTCCATTGATATACTATTGCTGCAAAATAATAATATTGGATTTGTTTTCGTGTAAATTGTTTTTCCAATTCGTCGCGCTCGACCTTTTCACCTGGTTCAGGGCAGTGTGTTTCAGTATTCTCTAGTTCCGCTATATACTTTGCCAAACCTCTACCGCCATGCTTAAGAATAGCTTCTGTCTCGGTTTTTTCTAGAGGTGGCATGTTTCCTTCGATGAATACGACTCGTTTTTGACCTTGGGTATCTCTGAGAAAATCACTCCAGAATTCTTTTAACTCATTCCATTGTGCATCATCAGGATTGAATGAGTGTTTTTCACCAAAGTAATACAAAAAATTTGGTCCAGATTGTATGGTGTATGTGTATGGAATTTTGTGACGACCAAGGTTTTGGTAGTCATCGTAGGTCATAAGATGCATGGGTTTATTGTAGCATTTGACCTCGTATGTGTCTGGAATATACTAAGGTTGGGTGATGAATCTGAAGTAAGGCAAACATCTTGAAAGAGATGTTTGTTTTTTTTGATTTTAGCCAACACGGTGAGGGTGTGGCTACGTATGCTGTGGTTTACTGTGACCCCACGGAGAATCGAACTCCGCTTAACAGATTGAAAACCTGCTGTCCTAACCGATAGACGATGGGGCCAATATGGGATAAATATATCAGCCTTATGATGATAAATCAACCCCTCAATTTTACCTAAAAAGTGGTAGAATTAAGGTCAGATGGGCGATTAGCTCAGTTGGCTAGAGCGCGTCTTTGACGTAGACGAGGCCACAGGTTCGAATCCTGTATTGCCCACAAGTAC
>CAYRJE010000006.1:11264-17313 GCA_964424465.1 uncultured Candidatus Saccharibacteria bacterium | reverse complement strand
CTCGTAGCTTTAGAATATAAAATGCGTAGCATTTTAAGGATTCGAAAAGCTTTGCAATGTTTGTGAGGGTATATTACCCGAACAAACTGCAAAGGTGTACTGCTCCTGTAAGGAGCGAATCCTGTATTGCCCACAAGTACCTCGTAGCTTTAGAATATAAAATGCGTAGCATTTTAAGGATTCGAAAAGCTTTGCGACAATTTATTCATCTAATATAATAAACATCATGGAACCAACACCAACATCAACACCAATAGCACCAGCTAAGAAAAAATCTCGATTAGGTCTTGCTCTAATTCTTTTAATTATCGTAGCGGTTGTTGTGATTTTCTTTATGAAAAGAGGACAGGGCAGCGTACCACACATAAGTGCAGAAGCTCTAGCAACAGCACCGTATACAACTGCTTCTTCAACATTTTCTATAAGATTCCCTGAAGGTTGGAAGGTGGATGATGGTAGTAAATTTGGTGCGGTAGTGTTTGCCATAAACACATCACAAGATGTAGACGGATCTGCACAATTTAGTGCAAACATGAATGTCACTTCTGAGCAGGTCAACACTGCAACATTGGATGAATATATGAAAGCAACTAAAGAGGCGTTGCCAAAGTTTTTAAGTGATTATAAAGAGCTTGATGATACAGTTGTAGAAGTTGGTGGTTTGTCTGCACGTGTAATCGAAGGTACATTTATACAAGGGGAATTGAAGCTACATAATATGCAATTGGTAGTAATCAAAGATGGATTTGCATATGTGGTCACATCAACATCTCTGGCTAAAGTATGGAAGTCGTATAAGGATGTCTTTAAAGCATCGACAATGACCCTCGGTTTTAAGTAGTCTTCATTGGAGAGTATATGCAAAAAACCTATTATCATATAGATAATAGGTTTTTTTTGATGAGATACGTCTGTTGTTATTGAAGCCAGATATAAATATCTTCAAGCGCCTTGACCGCATCACCAGCAGCGATGTTGTTTTGGTGATACAAACCATCTGTACAATCTCCAGCTGCCCATACTCCATCTTGTGATGTTCTCTGATTTCGCGGATCGACTTTGATATTTCCAACTGTATTCATATCGACCAAACCTTTTACGTAGTCAGTATTTGGAACTTGTCCTATTTCAACGAAGACACCATTTACATCCAATTCTTTAGCGACTCCATTTTCAGTGTAGGCTATCTTTTGTACAAACACGTCTCCTATAACCTCATCGATGCCTGCATTTGTGAGTATGGAAATGTTTTCTTTTTTCTTGGCAACGTTGACTGTAACCTCATCGGCTCGGAATGTCTCTGTTCTATTTAATATGTACACATGCGAACAGTACGCTGCAAGTTGCAAGGCTGACTCAAAGGCGGCATTGCCTCCACCAACTACCACAACCGGCATGCCGGTGAATACTGGTCCATCACAAGTAGCACAGTATGTTACACCTTTGTGTTCAAAAATATCAGCACCTTTAGCCTCGAGTTTTCTTCGTTTACTTCCTGTTCCAACAAGGACGGCTCGACTTTCAAATGTTGTTTCAACACCACTTCGATCTTTTACATGGGTTACAAAAAGAGTCTGTCCATCTCGTTCAATTTTCTCAACACGGTGTACAAAGCTTCTATCTTTGATAGTGATTACTTCTCCGGCATATTCTCGAACATGTGCCTCAAATGATTTGGCAAGATCTGCACCACTTATATGTGGTGTGCCTATCCAGTTTTGAATATCATCGGATACAGTACTCTGACCTCCGAATTCATCAGTAATAATGACACTTTTTATTAATTTTCGTGCTGCGTATACTGCAGCAGAGACTCCGGCAGGACCGCCACCTATGATAATAAGATCGTGCATAATGTACTATGTGTATTATTAATGTAATAAATTATCTACCTTTTGATCGTCGGAGAAATGCAGGAACCGCACTCCAGTCATCATTGTCGCTGGCAGCAGGCTTCATTACATTTGAACTGACTGTGTCGTCTAGTACTTCATCTATTGGTTTTACTTTAGTTTCTGTAGGGGTTTCGTCTTTGAAAATACTTCCAATAGAGTTGAATATTTTTCCTTTTGGTGAAGACGCTTCGTTTTGACTAGCGATACTTTCTTGAACCATAGCATCTCTATCTTTAAATATGTTTCGGACTGCTGTAAGTTTGTCGGGGAAGTTGGCGGCGATAACAGTAATACGAATCTCATTCTTTTTCAATGAGTCATCTTTAACTGTACCGAAGATGATTTTGGCATCTGAGTCTACTGATTCTGTAATAACTCGAGCTGCTTCTGAGATTTCATACATAGTAAGGTCATCACTTCCAGCAATAGAGAAGAGTACTCCTTTGGCACCATGAATAGAGACATCGATAAGGGGAGATGAGATTGCGGCTTTAGCAGCTTCAGTTGCTCGGTTTTCTCCACTAGCAGTTCCGATTCCCATCAAGGCTGATCCAGCATTTTCAAGTACAGCTCTGATATCAGCAAAGTCGATGTTTCCAACAGTTCCAGGTGTGGTGATGAGTTGAGAGATTCCTTCAACGGCTTGTCGAAGCACTTCATCTGACATAGCGAACGCATCTTTGGCAGTAGTGTTTTTATCAACAACAGCTAACAATTTGTCATTTGGTACAACAACAAGAGCATCTACAGCTCGTGATAATTCAGCAAGACCTTCTTCGGCCAATCGCATACGTCGTTGACCTTCAAACATGAAAGGCTTTGTTACAACACCGATTGTAAGTGTTCCCATCTCTTTAGCAATACGTGCAACA
Source organism: uncultured Candidatus Saccharibacteria bacterium (assembly GCA_964424465.1). GTDB lineage: Bacteria > Patescibacteriota > Minisyncoccia > Phycocordibacterales > CAIZLB01 > CAIZLB01. The sequence continues at coordinate 14,546 of CAYRJE010000006.1, read as the reverse complement.
ACTGGTCCGGCACCTGTACAAGTTCCTCCTCCGAGTCCCCCAGCGACAAAAACCATGTCGGCATTTTTAAGAGCTTCTTGAATTTCTGCTCGTGTTTCTTCGGCAGCATTTTTTCCAACTTCTGGGTTCATTCCGGCTCCAAGTCCTTTGGTTAAGTTCTTACCAATATGGATTTTCTTAGAAGCAAGAGAGTTCTGGAGATCTTGTGCATCTGTGTTTACAGCAAGGAAATCAACACCTTTCACTTTGGCATTGATCATGTGGTTGGTAGCATTTTTACCTGATCCTCCTACGCCGATAACCTGAATTCGTGCAAATGTCTCGATATCGTTTTTGACTTGTGGCATGTTCGAAATAATACCACAAATATCCGGGTTGGGAAGTTTGAGATAGGGCAACCGCGTGTCGTGGTTTGGTGGCTAATTCACCACTGTAGAACGGTTTTTCCTAGGATATATTATGGTAAGAATTGTTTAAACCAAGATAGAATTCTTTGGGCTACAGATCCTGATTTATGATGCTTTCTGTATGTGCTCGACTCGTCATGGGCTTCAGCTTGTGCGTAATACAGTCCAGTACCATATGGTGATAAATAGTCTGGTATATAGTATGGCGGTACAGATTCTCCAGCCAACTTGTGCTTACTGATGTTCTTATATATATCAGTATCATTCACTATTTGTACAGGTAGGTGGAGTATCTCTTTCGCTATGGTATCGATATCAGCCGTCTTGTTTCCTGCACCGCTGATGTGGACCCCTGCAGGGAGCAGTCTATCCTTATGTACTTTCTTTAGATGGTTTTGGACTAATTCAAATATGTCTATAAGGCGTGCAAATACAACCTCATGATATTTCTCTTGTAGATTTAAGAAGAGTGAACGTTCTCGTTGCTCTTTGCGCCCTACAGTCTTTTGTCTCTTGGAAATGAATTCGGTGAGCTCAACCGCAAGTTTTTGTAGCTCGACAGGTGGATTTATCTTTATCTGTTCAGCTCGTTCAATAGTAACCTTTAGTCCGAGAGCGAGATCTTTTGTAATATCATGAGAACCAATAGGTATAACCTCGAAGTATAGAGGTACTCCTTCATCATATGTGATAACTGAAGTTGTATCTCCACCAATGTTGACAATACATACACCGGCAAGACGATCTGCTTCTTTCACCACCATTTCCGCATATCCATAATGACTTACAAGTACATCTTCGATTTCGAGATTGCATTGTTCACATGCGTATAAAATATTCTCCAGGTGTTGTTTTTGCACCATAATACAGAGTGCTCGTAGTTCAAGTGATAAACCACGAAGCCCGAGTGCTTTATCGCCAGGCACTCTTTTTGCATCAATACGATATTCTTGAGGTATGACCTGTACGATTTTTTTATTTTGAATAATATGCTCTGGTATGCGATCTTCCACCTTTTGTAATAATGTGTCTATGGTCCTTGCATCTACTATTCCAACACGAGGAGATATCTCAGTGTGAGCGTTGCTTACAATACTACTGAGTGCAGTTCCTGATAAGGAGATGAGTATGCTGGTTATCTTAGGGAGATATTGTTTTTGTATGCTTGAGAGGGTAAGACGTATAGATTGTATTAAATCGTCTGGATTTGAAAGTATGCCACGTTTAACATACTGTACAGGACACATAGCTGCAGCGATGATTTTTCTTTTTTGTGGATCTTGATTGTCCAATACCAAAATACGAATAGACTTCGTGCCCACTTCGAGGACTGCCGTACTTTGTTCTCCTTTCTTCATATACTACTCAGTATACCTGTAAGGGTAGATTATGTTAAGTTTTTTTGTGTATTTTTTTTCCACAGAATCCATATCGTCACCGTGATTGTATCCTAAGAGATGAACCATGCCGTGTACAAGAACGTATTCTAGATATTTTTTCATTGAAATTTCAAACGCAATGCTTTTCTGTAACACTTTTTCCATGCATATATATATTTCACCAGATCCATATGATCCGAGTTCGATAGGGAAGGATAGTATGTCAGTTGCTTTGTCTATTTTTCTGTTTGCTTTATTTACAGCACGCATTTTTTCTGTACCAACAAATGAAACTGACAGATCATAGTTTTTGCCAAGAATCGCATTTTTTATATTCGACAAAAAAGCACCAGTAAGAGCCGGTGCATTTTTTGTAGTATATGTAGCTAGCAGTGTATCTGTATCTACAAGTACGCGCATATTATCGAGATTTTGTTGTATTAAAGAATTTACCAAGTTTTATTTCAGCCATTCTTTCAGCATTCTTTTTAATCTTCTTTAGCGTAGCCTGTTTTGTCTTGTAGGCTGATAGAGCTCGAGTTGAGTATCTCTTGCTTCGAACTTTTGTTAGGCCGCCCCACTCTTGGACCTTCTTTGTAAACCGTCGTAGCACTGATGAAGGTGACTCGTTTTGGTTTTTAGCGATTTGTACGTTTAATGACATATTGGAATACCATAGCATGGAATGGGTCCTGAGGCAAGAAAAAAATAAGGATTTTATAGGGTAGGGCGGGGGATATTGACAGTATTATTTAATCATTGTACTGATGAATATGGAGGTGCTGCCAGCCCTCCTGATCGTTACAGTCCCAATATCCAGATCTTCGTGGTCAAGAGCTAAGCTTCCTATGTGAGCTTACGGACCAAATCACACTGCGCATGCCGTGTCTCTCTTTGGAGGGGCGCGGCATTTTTATTTACAAAATAAGGAAAAAGGTATATATTCTATATATATGAATAAAGTAAACGGTACAAACCTCCAACTGAGCCTTCCTCTTCGACGGGGTGGGTTGTCTTTGTACTAATGCTTTAGGAACTCTCAAGAATACCCCACAAGGGGGTACACGAAACTAAAGGAAATCACAAGACCAACTTCACCCCGATGCAAGGCTGGTCTTTAATTTTACCTAATTAAATATGATATATTAACTTTTATATGAAAAACCCTAAGAGTAATCATTTCTACGATCACAAGAAAATAGACACAAAGTGGCAAAAAGAATGGCAGAAACAAGAATTATACAAAACCACACAAAATCCTAAGAAAAAGAAAATGTATGTACTGGACATGTTTCCATATCCTTCAGGAGCAGGTTTGCATGTTGGACATCCACGTGGATATATAGCGAGTGATGTATATGCTCGAATGAAACGTATGCAAGGGTATAATGTATTGCATCCTATGGGTTATGACTCATTTGGTTTACCTGCAGAACAATACGCTATAAAACACAAAGTACATCCAAGTAAGGCTGTTGATATCATCATTAAGACAT
>CAYRJE010000006.1:10822-11254 GCA_964424465.1 uncultured Candidatus Saccharibacteria bacterium | reverse complement strand
GAGAAGCAGTTATCAATGATTGGATTGTCATATGATTGGTCAAGGCGAGTTGCTACTTCAGATCCTGAATTTTATAAATGGACACAGTGGATATTTTTAAAACTATATAATAGTTATTATGACCAAAAGAAAAATAAAGCGCGGCCTATTGAAGAGCTTGTGAAAAACTTTGCTGCCAAAGGTGATGTAGTCTCTGGAGAAAAAAGATTTACCGCCAAAGAGTGGAAATCTTTCTCAAAGATAGAGAAAGAAAAGATATTGATGCAATATCGTTTGGCGTATGAAGGGTATAGTGAAGTGAATTGGTGTCCAGAGTTGGGTACAGTGTTGGCTAATGATGAAATAGTAGATGGTAAAAGTGAGAGAGGTGGCTTTCCTGTAGTTAAAAAACAAATGCGTTTTATTTTCAACAGTATCATTTTCAAGATAAGA
>CAYRJE010000006.1:3322-10789 GCA_964424465.1 uncultured Candidatus Saccharibacteria bacterium | reverse complement strand
CCGTTTGTTGTCTGGTTTGGAGAAGCTGGATTGGTCTGAGCATATTAAAGCGATTCAGCGTAATTGGATTGGTAAGAGTTTGGGACATGTTGTTAACTTCAAATTAAAACATGAGACCGCCGGAGTAGCATCTATTACTGTGTATACAACTCGATTAGATACACTATCAGGGGTGACATTTATGGTCGTATCAAAAGATCATCCTCTAGCTACACCTTTCATTGAACAGACAAAATCATGGTCAACCAATGAACAAGATCTAAAGGAAAAAATTGGAATTTTAATTCCTAATGTACCTGTTATACATCCTGATACAGGGGCAGAGATTCCTGTATATGTAGCAAACTATGTCTTATCATCATATGGTACAGGTTCAGTTATGGGTGTTCCTGATATGGATGAACGAGATTATGATTTTGCACAGAAATATAATATTACAGTTAAAAAAGTCGAATTAGAAGATTCTGAAGTTATATCAAAGAGAATTGGTGCAGTAACAGGTGTACAGTACAAAATGCGAGATGCGGTATTCGCACGACAGCGATATTGGGGTGAGCCTATTCCCGTTAAGCATGACAAAGATGGGATGGTTATTCCACTTAAAAACTCAGATCTTCCTCTTAATCTACCGAATGTAAAATCATATGAACCAATCGGTACAGGTGAATCGCCATTGGCAGGTATTTCATCATGGGTTAAAGCTGGATATGAGACAAACACTATGCCTGGTTGGGCAGGATCATCTTGGTATTTCTTGCGATACATGGATCCTAAAAATAAATCCGCCTTTGCATCTCCATCAGCAGTAAAATTCTGGAAACAAGTGGATATGTATATTGGAGGTGCTGAACATGCAACCGGTCACTTATTGTACTCACGGTTCTGGCATAAATTCTTGTTTGACTATGGGCTGGTTCCAACTGATGAACCTTTTAAAGCTTTGAGAAATCAAGGTATGATCCTTGCCGCTGATGGTCGCAAGATGAGTAAGAGTTGGGGAAATGTTGTAAATCCAGACGAATGTATTGCTACATATGGGTCTGATGCCTTCAGATTGTATGAAATGTTTATTGGTCCATTCGATGGAGCACTGCCATGGAGTACAGATAGCATTATTGGAACACGTCGTTTTGTGGATCGTGTATGGAGATTGTCAGAGAAAATTGATTTACAAAATAAGGTTAAGACTGATGTAAAAACCCTGTCTCAGATCCATAAGGCTATAGCAAAAATAAGTTCAGACATAGACACATTCTCTTTTAACACCGCTGTTGCTGCGCTTATGATTCTATTGAATGAGTTAGAGACTCAACCTGTGATCAATAAAAAAGAGTTTGAGATTTTCCTAAAACTTACTGCACCATTTACTTCACATATTGCCGAAGAGTTGTGGGTAAAGATTGGAAATAATCCAAAAGGAAGTGCTTCAAAATCTATTCACTTGAGTGAATGGCCAAAATATGACGCTAAAAAGATAGTTGCTGAAACTATTACTGTAGGTATTCAAGTCAATGGAAAATTGCGTGGAGAGGTCTCTATAGAGGTAGGGGATGATGAGAAGCATGTGGTAGAAAAGGCTTTGGAAATAGTGAAACAACACACCGAAGGTAAGGAAATAATCAAGACTATTTATGTTAAAGATAAGATAGTAAGTGTTGTGGTCAAAGGATAAATTTCCTGAGTTGTGGTAGACTAATATATCATGCCTAAAGAAGTTCGAATCAAAGAATTTGATCTGAAAAAGAACCCTGAAGTATTGGACGAATTCAATACCACAGAATGGGCTCTTTCCGACGGGGATCATGTTGGAGAGGTAACCAAAGAGTATCCAAAAAGGCGCTTTATCTATGTCGCCCGAGATGAGGAGGACGCTGTTGTGGGTTATGTTGTATTAGAAACAAACACCGGTGTCGCAACTCTTGATGTGGTTATTGTAAAGTCAGGAGAGAGGGGTAAGGGTATAGGGAAGCTACTGGTTCGACATGTCATAGAGATGGCTCGTCATAAAGAATGTCACGTCATGAAGCTTGAGACGGGTATGCATTGGAGATCAAGGCCTTTTTATGAGAAATTTGGCTTTAAGGTCCGAGCTGTCTTGCCAAATTACTACGGAAATCAAGAGTTTGTCCTTATGGACTTACGTCTTTTGGGTGCAGACGTTATATAAGCTATACAACTGTAATAAATACATATATTTTACGTCATATACTATGAAAGCAGGCCATTATCATCAACCTCATATGTCCGGAACACAAACACCAGCAGAAAAGGCTGATAATATAAGGTCTATTTCAGAGTCGGACTTTCAAAAGCTCTTTGAGTCTATATATCATGATCATGTCGACACATTGATCCGTTTCGCGTATTTTCGTTTGACTGATCAGGAGAAGGCTGTGGACTTGGTCCAGGATGTATATTCTAACTATTTCGCATATTTGCAGAATATACGTCAAAACCCAGAGAAACATGCTGAAAAAGGGGTTCTAAACCATAGAGCCTTCCTGTTCAAGTCTCTTCGTAACTCTATTATCGACCAGTATAGGTCTAGAAAAAACTATTCCTTGGACAGTATGTTTGAGGATGGATATGACCTTCATTCGGACGATGACGTGGGTGCGGCGACGGAAACCGAGTTGACCCATCAATACGTATTACAAAAGATCAAGACCTTAAAGCCTGAACAGCAAGAGTTGCTCTATATGCGATATATCGAAGATTTGTCTATCGGTGAGATATCACAAGCCTTAGGCGAGCGTGAGAACACTGTATCGGTAAAACTGCATCGTATTATTGAGAACTTGAAAAAACAGGTTATATAGTTCACAGACTCATTCTTTTGAAACCAGAAAATTTATGTCACATAACAAAGACAAAACAGAATACACACTCGAAACCTTGAAAGGTTTTGTGGTACCACGACTGAAAAAGTCATTGTCTTTATCATACTCTGAAAAACAAAATCTATTAGCACGTATACACAATACTCAAACAGCTTCACCTAAACGTATAGTGTCTCCATACTCATCTTTCGCTACTTTTTTCAAAGTTCGTATGCAATACGGAATGTATGCACTACCTCTCATTATGATCGTTCTGTTTGCAAACTATTCTGATTCTTTCTCATTAAAGTTCCGATCATGGTTAGATGGATTTAACAGTACTAAAAATGAGATAGCAGTAACACAATCATCTATAGAGGCAAAAATGTCTCTATCAAAAGCTCAGCGAGGTATTACAGAGCTCAAATCATCAGATGATGAAGTTCGGAAGAATCTATTGGCCTCACAAGTATCATCTCGATCACAAGAAGTTAGAAATAAAGTAGCTGCACTTGTTAAAGAAAATAAAATCACTGAAGCAAAGGAGATTGTGTTAGACCTGGAGACAGCTCTTAAGGCTGATCAACTCTTCGCTGTTGCACCAGCTGTAGCCGAAGAGGTTTTTGCTGCTACTGATTTGCGTGTTGAGTTGGAAAAACAAGAAGTTGTAAATTTTGCATTTTCATCAACGACAGCCACATCGACTTCTGTATCTGAACTTCAAGAAAAACTAGATGGTTTTAGTAAAGAATTGAAGTCATTTGACAACAACGCCTCAACCACACTGCTTATAGCAGATGCACAGACAGCCTTAGATAAGGCACAGGCTTACTTAAAAGAAAACAGTATTCAAGAAGCTGTTATAACACTACAAGCTGCAGAGCGTATAGTTGCAGAAATACGACTTGTTCTGTTACAGTAGTACGTATGGCATTTTTTAAAGATTTTCTAACAAAACAATTATTAAAGAGACAGTTGAAGGACGTCCCTAAGGATCAACAGGACAAGATTTTGCAATTGGTACAAAAGGACCCTGAATTTTTTAAGGCTATAGGCGATAAGATTCAAGCTGAAATAGCTGCCGGAAAAGGTCAAATGGAAGCTACTATGAGTGTAATGAAAGAACATAGAGCAAGACTTGCAGAGTTGATGCAAGGAACGGACCTCGCAAAATAATTTGAGGACACAGAACCCTCCACAAGGGAGGACAAGATAACCCTCCTTGAGTCTTACTCTCAAGGGGGTTTTCTTCTGCCTCCTCACCCTCTCCGAGAGTTCGTCCGGCAAGTCAAAACTATTTTTTATGTTGGGGTTTAGAGGCCTTTGGTTGAGTAAATCTATGCTATAGTGGCGGTATGGCTACTATGAAAATGTCTACAAAGCAGGTGAGACTGAAAGAAGCGACGTCTATCAAGAAGTATGAACAATACTGGCATGTGTATTATGCTAAAACTCGAGTGGGGAAAATTTATACAGAAAAGAGAAAGGGTAGTGAAGAAGTATGGTTAAATATGTTTATCAATGAAAGATTTCAAGGTAAAGGCATTGGGTCAGCTGCATTGAACCAGGTTTGTGTACGTATTGGTAAACAGTTGTTGTATGCAGAAATTAAGAAAAGTAATAGTGCATCACAGCGAGTTTTCAAAAAGGTTGGCTTCAAACTCCTTAAGGAAAATGACGCAGGGCAGGATATTTTGATGCGAAAGGCGGATAAGTAATAGCTGTTTTTTATGCTATATTAACAAAAATGACCACGAATGAGATAAAAACTCGTATAGATGAGATTGAGCAAGCGATGATTGCTCCAGATTTTTGGATTGATGCAGAAAAAGCCAAGCTGATGATGCGTGAATTACAGGATTTAAAACAGGAGTTGATCGCCAGTGATTATTCACATATGGATGCTATTCTGACTATTATTGCTGGAGCGGGCGGTGATGATGCTGAAGATTTTGCGGGTATGCTTTTCAATATGTATAGAAAATATGCAGAGAAGAGAAATTGGTCACTTACACTACTGCATGATCATCAAAATACAGTAGGTGGATATAAACAGGTAATGTTTGAGATGCGAGGTAAAGGCTCATATGGAGTTTTAAAGCATGAGTCAGGTGTACATAGACTTGTGCGAGTTTCGCCGTTTAATGCTAAAAGTCAGCGGCATACTTCTTTTGCATTGGTTGAAGTAGTGCCTAAAGTTGAATTCAAAGTCGATGCGACAGTGCCTGAAAGTGATTTGGATATTTCTTTTGCTCGAGCTGGAGGTCCTGGAGGGCAAAATGTAAACAAGCGAGAGACGGCTGTTCGGGTGGTTCATAAGCCAACTGGATTTTCGGTACATGTTACAACCGAACGATCACAGGCTCAAAACAAAGAAAAGGCGATTGCGATTATTGCTGCTAAACTTTTGAAAAAGAAAGAGGACGATGCGCGCGCTAAAGAGCAAGGATTATCAACCACTTCACATGTAAGTGTAGAATGGGGTAATCAGATTCGTTCATACGTACTTCATCCGTATAAGTTGGTAAAAGATCATCGTACTGATTTTGAGACCAGTGCTGTCGATGATGTGCTAGAAGGGGACATAGATGGTTTCTTGGAGGCGGAGCGAAACATGATATAATAAACCCTATGTTGAAATTCAATAATGTTACCAAGCTATATCACACCGGTGACATAGCTTTGAAAGATATCAATCTCCATATCAGACCCAAAGAATTCGTCTCAATCGTCGGACACTCAGGAGCAGGTAAGACGACGTTGTTGAAACTCATTCTTGGTGAAGAACCGCCAACAGAGGGTGAAGTGTATTTTGAGGAGATGAATATTCATCAGCTCAAGAAGAAATTGATCAATCAGTATCGTCGACGTGTTGGTACTGTGTTTCAAGATTTTAGACTATTACCTGATAAAACCGCATATGAAAATGTTGCATTTGCTATGGAGGCAGCTGGTCGAGATGATGATGAGATTTTATCCGATGTGCCACATGCTCTTGAGTTGGTAGGGCTAAAACATAAAGCTCACAATTTTCCTGATGAATTGTCTGGTGGAGAGAAACAACGAATCGCTATTGCGCGGGCTATTGTGAATCAACCAGATATGATTATTGCTGATGAGCCAACTGGAAACCTAGACCCGGTTAACACATATGAGATTATTCAACTGTTGAAAAAAATCAACGATCTCGGTACAACAATTCTTTTGACTACTCATAACGTGGGAGTGATAGAGAACTTAGGTCGTCGGGTGATAACTATTAAAGATGGTCGAATCGCTCTCGACAGTCATGAAGGAAAATATATTCTATAATTTATACATATTATGCTTTTAACTAAAATCAAACGTACTATTAAAGCTGGGGCAATTAGTTTTTGGAGAAATGGATCAGTATCTCTGGCTTCTGTGCTCATCATAACAGTAACACTTACTGTTATTTCAATGATTGTCTTTTCTGGGGTGGTACTATCTTCAACATTGGATACGATAAAAAACAAGGTGGACATCAATGTATACTTCGTAAAATCAGCAAGTGAAGATCAGATACTATCTATCACTCAACAAGTACAAAAGTTACCTGAAGTTGCCAATGTAGAATATATTTCAAGAAAAGATGCATATGATCGATTTCGAGAGAAACATCAAGGTGAGGATGCAACACTACAGGCTCTAGATGAGATTGGTGAAAACCCATTGCCTGCAAGTATGAATATTAAAGCTAAAGATCCATCTCAATATGATGGCATTGTGGCTTTTCTACAACAGAAGGAAGGTAGTGCCAATGATATTATTGATAAGATAAATTACGCCAAGAACAAGCAGGCTATCGATGCATTGTCACGAATTATCAATGCTTCAAATAAGTTAGGACTATTACTGGTAATATTCTTCGCTATAGTTTCTATATTGATTACATTCAACACAGTACGATTGGCTATTTATATTTTCCGTGAGGAGATTTCTGTTATGCGACTTGTAGGTGCAAGTGAGACATATATTCGAGGTCCTTTTGTTACTGTTGGTTTGTTATATGGAATAGTGTCAGCGATCATTACTATCTTGGTATTATTCCCAATGGCGCATTGGGCCGGTGAATGGACTGAAAAGTTGGGAACAGGAGTGAATCTATTCTCATACTATCAAGACAATCTGATGCCGTTGATCCTACTTCTTCTCGGTTCAGGTGCAGCTCTTGGTGCGGTATCAAGTTACTTGGCGATTCGGCGGTATTTGAAGGTATAAAATGGCTGCCCTGACAGCGAAGCTTTCAACACTCTATTTTTCTAAAAAAAAAGACTCCCCGGTCTCACACACGAATGTATGAGAGGGGAGTTTTTGCAGCTTACTTAGAATTAGAAGTAGCTGTTTGGACCGACTTGTCTCGGCCGCCTGCCAAACAGGCTAGGGTTGTTGTTTTGAAACCCTTGCCAGTTGGCATTGTCGGGACGACTGCGAGCTTGGCTGCCTGGCGGCATGCCGTACCTGCGAGGGTCGACATTGGCGTCGTAGGGGTCAAAACTCCCTCCGGCACCATTTCCGTACTGAGGCGGATACGGGTTGCCGTAGCCTTGCGGGACGCACTGGCGGCCCTGCTGCGGGAGCACTTGCACTCGCATGTAGGGCACGGTTGCCCCGAGGACGATTCCAC
>CAYRJE010000006.1:874-3312 GCA_964424465.1 uncultured Candidatus Saccharibacteria bacterium | reverse complement strand
AGCTGTGGTCCGACCGGAGGGGAGGTTGCACCCCTCCTCCACCATGTAGGTGGTGCAGGAGGTGGTGATGAGTGCGGCGAGGACGGCAATGAGAATTGAAACGAGCTTGTTCATGGTGGGATGGAGTGTTTGGAGTTTTCGGTAGACCCGATGAAGTACAGTGCTTCATCTGAGTTACTTATATTATACTACTTACATATGTAAAAGTCAAGTTATTTCACCTTGAAAAATAAGGCTATTTTGCCATGTATGAGTATGAATAGGGTATATAAAAGGCCCAGATCCCTCGGTGAGGAATGCTGGGCTGAAAAGACTTTTCGCCATCATATGACTAAGATATCTGCAGCGTTGCTATCAGACAGAGCAATTTCATATGGGTTGTGTAGTCTCTTCAATTTTGATTAGGCGAGGGTGCAGCCCTAGCCTGGGCTAGCACGGCCGTATTGGTGGTGGCCGCGTTCGGCAACCACCCCCTTCCGCTGACTGAAGACGTGAATGGGTCCTTTACCTGGCGATGACTCGATTTGCATGGCAGGTTGATTCTATTGGTTAGCGGTTTTGGATACGTACGTGGCCGACGGGAGTGTCGGTAAGGTTCATATCCAATATCAGTATGTTCCGAGATGAGGCCTGTGTCAAATGTATAAAATAAAAACGCTGGCCAACGATGTCACCACTGTCAAAAACCCTAGCAGAGGACTGTGAAGTTTAGATGTCAATATAAACGTCGGGCCATAGGGGCGATACAATAGAGATATGAAAAAAACAGCAAAGACTGGCCCGAACCGAAAATACATTTTTGTCATCGGTGGAGTAATGTCAGGTGTTGGAAAAGGTGTTGCTACATCATCAATAGGACTTATTTTAAAATCAAAAGGGTATAGAGTGAATCTAGTAAAAGCAGATCCATATCTAAATGTTGATGCAGGAACAATGAATCCAACAGAACATGGAGAAGTGTTCGTAATGCGTGATGGTTTGGAAACAGATCAAGATATGGGAAATTATGAGAGATTTCTAAATGAAGATATTTCTCAGAAAAATTATATGACCAGTGGTATGGTATATAAATCTGTAATAGACAGAGAGCGTGCGTTGGGTTATGGAGGAAAATGTGTTGAGGCATTTCCGCATGTGCGTGATGAGATAATCGATAGATTGAAGGCAGCTGCAGAAGAACATAACAGTGATATCTCTGTAGTCGAGATTGGTGGAACTATTGGTGATTATCAGAACATTATGTTTATGGAGGCGGCACGGACTATGCGTATTCATAATCCTAAAGATGTTATCGTCATTGTTGTATCGTATGTACCAATCCCAAATAGTATTGGTGAGATGAAATCAAAACCAACTCAAAATGCTATACGACAGTTGAATGGGTATGGATTGCATGCAGATTTTGTTATTGCACGAAGTGAGGTTCTGCTTGATGAGAAGCGAAAAGAAAAGATTGCTATCTCATGCAATGTGCCTATGCAAAATGTGATCTCTGCTCCAGATATAAAGAGTGTATATGATGTACCGATAAATTTTGAAAATGACAAAATAGGACACGCTTTGTTGGAAAGTTTGAGCATGCGCAAATCAAAAGCTAAAGCTATGATTGAGGCTGAGCATGATGGAGCTGAGCTGTGGAAAGAATGGAAATCATTTGTTAAGAAAGTGCATGCGAAACGAGAGAAAACCATTCGCATTGCAATGGTAGGGAAATATTTTGATAGTGGAGACTTTACATTATCTGACTCATATTTGTCAGTGATTGAGGCTTTGAAGACTGCGGGCACTCATGCAGGTGTTTCCATAGAAACAGAATGGATTGATAGTAAGAAGATCGAAAAGGGTTTAATAAAAATTGAGGATATATTTAAGCGATGTAAAGGTATGATTGTACCAGGAGGATTTGGTACTTCAGGTGTTGATGGTATCTTGTCTGTTATTCGATATGCTCGTGAACACAAAATACCATTTCTAGGTATTTGTTACGGTATGCAATTGGCAGTGATAGAATACGCTCGAACTGTAGCTGGACTTGATGGGGCACATACTACTGAGATTGATCCAAAGACTATGCATAAGATTGTTGATATTATGGAATCTCAGAAAAACAATTTGGTCAAATTGGCCATGGGTGGAACTATGAGACTTGGCTCGTATGTATGTAAATTGGCAAAAGGCAGTTTATGTGCAAAGCTGTATGGTAAGACTGAGGTTGTCGAGCGACATAGACATCGATACGAAGTTAACAATGCTTATGTTGAACGTCTAACCAAAGCTGGCTTAGTGTTCTCTGGAACATCGCCTGACGGAAACCTGATGGAAATGATAGAGCTTCCAAAAGAAAAACACCCGTACTTTGTAGCAACTCAAGCTCATCCTGAATTCAGATCGCGACCTGTAACATCTCATCCATTATTCGACGGATTAGATGTTACAGG
>CAYRJE010000006.1:0-864 GCA_964424465.1 uncultured Candidatus Saccharibacteria bacterium | reverse complement strand
ATTAGTAAAAGCCGTAATCGGTAAATAAACATATATGACATTCATCACATTTCTAAACACAACAACATCTTGGTTAACAGTATTCGGACAACTCTTTATTATTTTCGTACTTGTACAACTATTACGAGGAAAGACAGGTGGTAAGATTATGACATTTATTGGTAGACGAGGAATACTTATCGGTGCCATTGTTGCATTAGCTGCCATGCTCGGTAGTCTATCGTATTCAGACATAGTTGGATATGAGCCGTGTCATTTGTGTTGGTGGCAGCGAATATTTATGTATCCGCAGGTGTTCTTACTTGGAATCGCTGGATTTAAGAATACAGTACATCGTCAGATTATATCGTATTACGGTATAGTGCTCTCTGTGATTGGTGCTGTTATTGCATTTGCTCATTATCTATTACAACGAGGGGTTATAGACTTTAGTTGTGAAGCTGTTGGATACTCGGTCTCATGCGCCAAAGTGTTCACTATGAATCTTGGATACATAACCATACCGCTTATGGCATTCACAGCATTTATGATGATATTTGTCTCACTGCTTACATACAGAAATGCTAACGGTGCAGATCTATTGAAGTAATACCAAAAGACCATTCGTTAGAATGGTCTTTTACAAAATATATGAACAAATAAAACAAGGGACTTGGATTAAGATAATAGGTAATTGGCCTAACGCCGTATTACCAATACCTATAGTATATAAGCTAGATGAAAAAGAGATTAAGATGGAAAATGGGCTAGAAATGTGTATAATGGCCCATATTGCCAGATCGTCTAAAGGTAGGACAGCGGATTCTGATCCCGCTAATCTTGGTTCGATTCCAAGTCTGGCAACAAGTGATTTTGTTAATAAAA
>CAYRJE010000005.1:18511-23910 GCA_964424465.1 uncultured Candidatus Saccharibacteria bacterium | reverse complement strand
TGAATCCTGTCACACGACCAAGTGCCTCATGTCCAGGTGTAAGTATGACCATGCCGGTGTCTGCTGTAAATGCGTATCTGGATCCTCTACTGTATTATCCTAAAAAATAGGCGGGTAGTCTACAAAAGCAGAAAAAACTTGACGAATATGCTATTATAGCCGTCATGAAAGATTATTATAAAATCCTTGGTGTGGAAAAGAATGCGTCTCAAGATGAGATCAAAAAAGCCTTTCGAAAGTTGGCTCTGGAACATCACCCTGATAAAAATGGTGGTAAGGACGACAAGTTTAAAGAGATCAATGAGGCTTATACAACTTTAAGCGATGCTAAAAAACGTCAACAGTATGACGCATTTGGTTCTGCCGGTCCAGGGGCTGGATTTGGCGGAGGGGCTTATGGTGGTTTTGATTTTTCTGGTTTTCAGCAAGGGGGTGTTGAGTTCGATCTAGGTGATATATTTGGATCTATTTTTAATGGTGGACGTAAAAGCAGTGGTCGAAGAGGTGGGCATCAAACTCGAGGTGCTGATATACAGGTTGACATTGAGATATCGTTTAAAGATTCTGCTTTAGGTATTGATAAGTCTATAGAATATTGGCGTCATGTGACTTGTACTGCATGTAAGGGTACTAAGGGTGAGCCTGGTGCAGATATGAAGACATGTGAGCATTGCAGCGGTAAGGGATCAGTTACTCGTATTCAACGATCTATTTTAGGAAATATAGAACAAGAGATAGAGTGTGAGTTTTGTGCTGGTGCAGGTAAAATTTCAACAAAGAAATGTCATACATGCCACGGTGTAGGTATTGTGCGTGAAAAAGAGTCTGTAACCATACATGTACCTGCAGGTATAGAAAGTGGTGAATCTTTACGGGTGGGAGGTCGAGGGGAGTCTGTAGCTGGAGTTGGTAATATACCCGGTGATTTATATATACGAGTTCGTGTAAAGACTGATACAGTATTTAAAAAAGATCGCAGTACGGTGTATATGACGCAAAATGTTCCACTATCAACTGCGCTCGGAGGCGGTGATATAAAAGTCAAATCATTTGATCAGGATTTCACATTAACTATACCAAGTGGTGTTATGACAGGTGAAGTGTTACGTGCGAAAGGTAAGGGAGGTGTTATCGATAGTGGTCGCGATTCTCATAAGCGGGGAGACTTGATGATTGCTATAAAAGTTGATATGCCCAAGAAAATAAATAGTGAGGTTAAGCATGCAATTGAAGCCTTAAGAAAAGCCGGATACTAATTTGTGTTTTATTTATAGAAACTTCTGATATACTTTGTATATGCAATATTTGGCATTATACATAGTACTTATAACCTTCATACTACTTTCATTTCTCAGGGGTAAGCATGTGTTGTTTAATATTATAATAATGGCTTATCCTACAATCATTATTTATAATGCATTGATAGATATCGGTGCAAACAAAATTCTCAAAGATTTAAATTTCGGCACAAGTCCTTTTATGATGAATCTTGTCTTATTTTTAGTCGTCCTTATACCTGTGTATATTTCCATGTTCCGTATTACTAACAGCTTCAGACTTGGGCACAGTCTAAAAGGTGCTGTTGAGTCTATAGTGTTATCAGTCGGTATTGTACTTCTTACCATAGGTATATGCTTCCACATCTTGCCAGATACTGATGTGTTTAATCTCACAAAACCTTTTGAGACATTTTTTCAATCAGATATAGGTTACGTAGTGTGTTTTATTGTGCCGATGTTTTCTGTCTTCCTTCTGTCAAAGAGGCCAATAGAGCTACCCTAGGAGGGTACTTGATTTTATACGATAAATATTATATAATATATACCATATGCATACATCACATACAAATATCAGAGAGAAATTCCAGATATTGTTTCAATTTTTGATAAAGGTAGTGCTTATGGCGGTATTTAAAACAATGTATAAAGTCGAAGTCATCGGAGCCGATCAAGCTGTTGCAGAGATAGAAAAAGCAAAAGAAAAAGGAAGGGGTATATTGTTGGCAGCAAACCATACAAATGAATTAGATGGTCCATTCATTCGGACATTTTTGCCTTTGCGACTGTTTAGTGATCCTATGTACTATGTAGCTATGACAAGTGAGCATTATAATAAAAGCGTATTTGACTGGAGACGATATGCATATGGAGGTTGGTTATTTAAAATACTCGGAGCTTTTCCTGCATATAAAGGTATGAAAGATTACCAAGTGTCACTGGTCAATCATATTGAACTTTTGGAACAACAAAAGATTGTCTGCATTTTTCCAGAAGGTCGGATAAATCGAGATCCTAAGATACTATCTGAGGCAAGAGGTGGTATTGGGTTTCTGGCAGATTTTACAAGTACAGATATTATCCCTGTGAAGATTGAAGGTATTGCTCATTTACCATGGGGTAAAGCTTTACTTGGTAAACGACCACTTATTCGTATTACCTACAAACCAATAATGCCTATCGCTGGTTTGTTGCAGCATGCTCGTGATGCACAACTTCAACCTGGTGTTGATACATATAAAGATATTTCACAACAAGTTATGGATGTCATTAGAAAGGACTAAAGTAACAGAATAATAAAAAACACTGAGATCTCTCAGTGTTTTTTATATTTATTTAGAAACTCGTTCTGCGTATTCTCCTGTCTCAGTGTTTACTCGTATAACATCTCCTGGTTCTATAAACATTGGAGCTAAGATAGTGGCACCGGTTTCTAGAGTTATAATCTTGTTTCCTCCTTTAGCTGTATCACCTCGTACTGCCGGCGGCGCTTCTGTCACTTCTAGGTCTAGTTTGGCTGGAAGCTTAACTCCGATAGGTATTTCTCCGAAATATTTTACATCGATGACTGAGTTTGCTTTCAAGAATTTTCGACTGTCTCCAATGAGTGTGTCTTCAAGCTTGAATCGCTTACTTGGTTCGTTTTCGGGGCAGAACCACCATTCTCCTTTGTTGTTGTATAGATACTTTGTCTTGTAAGTCTCTATTTCAGCTTCATAAGCTTTATCTGTAGCCTGGAATGAGTGTTCAACCACTCGTCCGTTAAGCATATTTCGCATTTTTACGGCATTTACCGGCTTACGCATTTGTTTTCGAAAGACGTGTGAATCAAGGATTTCATATGGTTCATCCTCAAAAATGATCATCTTTCTTGTTACGATTTCGTTGTATTCTAGCATTTGATTACTATACCCGAGGATTGGACAAAATAAAAGCCCCCTGGCCGTATTCGTTGTTTTGGGTGAATAAGGCCGGGGGGTATTGATAGCGGTGTGAGGTAGGGATGGTTATGAGGTGGTATTTGCGTTTTAGCAGTGTATTGGATTGTCCCCGTGTGAGACTTTAAGGATGAGTGAGTTTGCACGTGTCATCTGCGTCTCAAAGTACTTCATGGTGAGTCTGTTAATGGCTATTTGGTTGAAGAGGGGAAGGTGAACACCTGTAATCTTCCGCACACCCTCTTTCGTCATGCAGAATGGTCTATCGGCCGTTACCCAATACACCAGTTTTTCGACTGGGTGTATAACACCGACGCTCCCAGTACGTACATGTCTAGGAATGCCATTCACGTCATTGTCGTAGTTACAGGCTGTGATACATACCAGACCAACAACTGCTGTGTACCCCCGAGATGGATCCGTCAACTCGAATAGGTCTCCATTTCGTTGATAGTCTTTGACTTGGTCTTCAAGTGCTTGGAGGTCGGTTATTTCCATTCTGTCTGATTGCATGAACTGGTTGTATAGATTCCAGAATTCTGCTGCATCGAATGGTGGTAGTCTGAATATGGACATCAGTTTTGTGGGGTTAAAGGTTTTTATGCTGTCTGGCACTGTGCCGGATGAATGTATATTGTCTTGTTGTATGCGTGTTGTCAATACTCTATTTTCCATATGTTATACTACTCAATACTCATGTATACGCTTCGCCAACATGCACGATTTAAACATTTGAGATTGACTGTGTTTCCAGATGGACGAATCGTTGTATCTGGACCACAGAATCTATCTGTAGAAAAAATTAATCACTTCGTGGCTGAAAAACAGGACTGGATTAAGCGTAGTTTAGATAAGTTCGCACATAGAACCATATCGCCACATAAGATACAATCGAGTCGAACTGAGTATAAAAAGTATAAAGAAATCGCTCGAGATATTGTGACACAAAAGATTTTGCACTGGAATCAATACTATGGATTTACGGTCGGAAATATATCTATTAAAAATCAGAAGACACGGTGGGGTAGCTGCTCAAGAAAAGGGAATATTAATATTAATTATAAAATTGCCCTTCTACCAGATCATTTAGCCGACTATCTTATTGTGCATGAATTGTGTCATATCGGTCAGTTTAATCATTCGCAGAGGTTTTGGGATTTGGTAGCGAAGACTATTCCTGATTATGTTGATAAAGTAAAAGAATTGAAAATGTATTGACCTGTGTTGCAATATCATCCTTCAGACTCTACAATGGAGGTCATTATGGCACATGTATTCTTCGATCTAGATAAAACTCTCATAACCGCTCAAAGCCAGTCGTTGCTGTTGAATACACTGTATGAGCATACATATATCTCTTGGTTCGAATTTGCACGGTTAAAATTGTTTTTCGTATTATATAAATTACATATAGCTCCTCGATCGTATTTGCGTACTATTTATGACCTTGCGGGACATATCATGGAAGGTGTAGATGTGAAAGAGATAGAAAAAGTGATACGAGATTTTGTATTTACTTCATTTCCACAAATAGAAAATAAAGTGGCAGTCGACACATTACACAAACATCTTGAGGCTCATGATACTGTGGTGTTATCGAGCGCGTCATTTGAACCAATAGTTAAAGCTGCGGCTGAATATTTTCATATTGATCGATATACATCAAGTAAGCTACAAATTAAGGATGGTAAATTTACAGGAGAATTGGAAGGTAACCCTAACTATGGGGCGGAGAAACTAAACGCTCTCCTTGATTTTGATTTTAATAATTCTTATGGATATTCTGATCACCATTCTGATATACCTATATTGGAGAAGACGGCGCATCCTTGCGCTGTTTCTCCTACAATGCAGATGGAGGCTTTTGCCCGAGCTCATAGTTGGACAATATTAAAATAAAAAACCCGGTCCACCCAAAAATCATTGTATATCAATACTAATACCGCTATACTTATATTATGAAAACACACAGCTTTCCCATAAAGATCAGTTACGGTTTAGTACGTCTATTTATTGCACCACTTATCAAAGCTATATGGGTTAAAGACCATCAGGGTACACATCATATAAAACGGCACAAAGGAGGGGCGATTATCGCAGCCAATCATCAAAGTTTTTTTGATTTTCTTTGTCTAGTATCTGTATCAGGTAGAAATATTCATTTTCTATCAGCAGAGAAATTCTT
>CAYRJE010000005.1:12791-18501 GCA_964424465.1 uncultured Candidatus Saccharibacteria bacterium | reverse complement strand
TGGAGAAAGTTAATGAAGGCGACAGGACAGATCAAAGTTGATCGTAAGGCTGAGGATAAGACAGAGGTGCATATAGCAGTACGAGATCATTTAACCAAAAAACAATTGATTGGTATATTTCCAGAAGGAACACGATCTCCATCAGCTACAGAAATGCTGAAGGCATATACAGGAGTAGCTCGATATGCGCTTGAACACAAAGTGCCTATTATACCTGTTGGTATTCGTGGAGCTCACGAGATTCATAATATTGTTGATAAGAAACTGAACTTTAAGAAAACTGTGCAGGTTGTGGTTGGTGAGCCGATGTATTTTGAAGAACTCTATGGACAAGGTTATACACATGAGACTCTAACTCTTGTAACAGAAAAGGTTATGAAAAAAATAGCAGAATTATCTGGGAAGTTGTATCCACACTACGAGACCGAGACAAAATAGAAAAGTATTGTGATATAATCTGTGTACATGTCGCCCTTTAGTTTTTCCAGTCTTATATTGACGCTCACAACGCTGATGTTCAGTGTCATCACATATCAAGCTGATAGAACCAATAAGGTGAACAGGGCTTGGTTCTTCTTTTCTATTCCTTTCGGAATATGGAGTTTTGCATTGTTTAGTCTGACGAATACTACAAATGCTGACACTGCATTGACGTGGCAGTACGTACTCGATATATCAGCAACTTGGATACCGTCGACATATTTTGCATTTGTGGCAACATTGCTTCGATATAAGAAAAACACAACGCGAAATATCTTGTATATATGTAGTGCAGCGTTGACAGCGTTTAGTTTGACCCCATTGTTTAAGACGGGAATGACCAAACTGTTTGATTTTTATTGGGTTATTCCTGGTACCTATTACATAATATTTCCTATCTTTTTTGCTCTAGTTGTTATCTTGAGTATAGGGCATATCATCGCAACATTGCGCAAAACAGAGGTAGATAGTACATACGGTTCTCAATTAAAAAATACTATCTTCGCGTGTATAATTGGCTTCACGGCAGGAGGTACGAACTTCTTCCCTCAATTTTTTAACATTTATCCATTTGGAAACTACATCGTTATTGGTTATGTCGTTGTGATGGTGTACGGAGTGGTTAGACATAAACTCCTTAGTCCTAAAGTTGTTGTTGCTCAATTGTTCACATCGGCGCTCACACTAATATCATTTGTTGAAGTTGTTTTTGCTGAGACATCTCGAGAGATTGTATATAAAATCATTATATTCTGTGTAGTGACATTCTTTAGCTGGTTGTTTATACGTAGTGTGCGAAAGGAAATAGAAATCAAAGATCAGCTGGCTCTGAAAGAGATTGAATTGACCAAAAACAATGCTGAGCTGGCTCGTATTTCAGCTGAGAAAACAGAATTTGTATCTTTAGCTTCTCATCAGATTCGAGGGCCGCTTACATCTATCAAAGGATATAGTTCAATGATCGTTGAAGGGGATTTTGGTCCTGTGTCACAAGAGGTAAAAGATGCGGCAAATGTCATGATTGATTCGTGCAACACACTAGCTCGTGTTGTAAATGATTATCTTGATATAACTCGTATTGAACAAGGTCGTATGAAATTTGAATTCTCGGATGTTGATTTGAAAGGTTTGATTCATACATGTATTCAGGAGCTTTCTCCTTCTATTACACGTGCAGGACTCAAATGCTTTGTGCATTTGCCTGAACATCCAAATTCTGCAGGTGTTGAGTGGTGGCACATCAAAGGTGACGCTCCTAAGTTGAAGCAAGTTATCTTGAATCTAATCGATAATGCAATAAAATATACACCAAAAGGCTCTTTATCTGTATCTCTGGTAGAGACTGATCAGAAAATGATTCGATTTAGTGTGAAGGATACAGGTGTTGGTATTGCACCAACAACTATGCCTAAATTGTTCAATAAATTCTCTCGAGCTGAAAATGCATCAGAGACAAATATCTTAGGAACTGGTTTGGGATTGTATGTGGCCAAAATGATGGTGGAGGCCTTTCAAGGCAAGATATGGGCTGAATCAGAAGGGCAAGGCAAAGGGTCTACATTTATTGTGGAACTGAAGGAAAAGAGAGGGTAGGGGTGGGTGGTATTGACTTTTATATAGAATAGTTGCATTATACACATGTGTAATTCTGCACTTTGAAATATTCCACTCCACCTACCAAATATCATGAAAAAAGTCATCGTCGTAGCTATCATACTTGTTGTTATCGGATTTGTCGGCACATTCGTTTGGGCTGATATCAAAAATCAAAAACGGGAGGGCTATAAAGAGCGTGTGCTCTCCTCCGAAAAACACATCGCAGGGATCCGATTGGCTAGCCAGATTATCAACAAATACGCCGAACAAGTCGAGGTTATCAAAGCTCGAACAGGTAAGGATCCGATCACGGATATCGGCCTGTTCCCGGAAGACCGGTTTTCACCGGTGATACTCCGTTACCGCCTCAATCATATTGAGGTCCACGGTGAAACACCGAGAGATATCGGCTATGATGCAGATGCCGCCCTACGCATATTGATTGCCTTCGAGATCTTCATCGGTCCAGGAGATGGCAAGGTCGACGATAAAGTTATACAGGCTGCACGATTCAAATGCGGGTCTTCTATGCAGTTGGAAGAGGTTAGGACAGAGGTCCAGAACAAGATCAGCGTCAAGATCGGCAAGCTAACTGCAGAACTGGACCGTGTCCGCCGGTGGACCTGGGACACCGTTCCGAAGGAGCACCAATCCCAGTATCGGGATGTTCAGGAAGATTAGCCTAGGGCTGACTTACAACCCTCCACACCGCCATGCACCAGTCCATCTGGACCTGCATGGCGGCTTTTATTTTGCCTGACATGGTCGAAAACCTCTATATAATATGCTACAATCAGCCTATTATGACAGATACAACACCTACAGGAAATCAACCTGATGAGCGATTAGACCGTATTGCGTCCCTAAAAAAGATTCAAGATTCAGGTATTACTGCATACGCTGACAAATTCGATCGTTCTCATATGCTGGCTGAAGCCAAAGCTTTGGCTATGGATAGCACCGTGTCTGTTGCAGGGCGAATTGTATTTTTACGAAATATGGGTAAGCTAGCTTTTGCCAAGCTCCAGGATTTTTCAGGAACTCTTCAGGTAGTGTTTAAGGCTGATGTCTTTGAAGGGTTTGACAAGGCTCTTGACAATCTTCATGTTGGAGACTTTATCGGAGTTAAGGGTGAGATATTTACAACACAGAAAGGTGAAATCTCTGTACTGGTAAAAGAATATACATTTTTGAGTAAGACTATTCGACCACTTCCTGAGAAATGGCACGGACTTACTGATCAAGAAACTGCATACAGAAAACGATATCTTGATTTAATTAGTAACGAAGAGACTATGGCTCGTTTTAAATTCCGATCACAATTCATTCATGAGCTTAGGAATTTTTATGCAAAGCACGGATTTGTTGAGATAGATACGCCTGTGTTGCAAGTTGCAGCTTCAGGAGCCTTAGCTAAGCCATTTAAGACACATTATAACGCATTGGATCTTGATGTATATTTGAGAATTGCGCCAGAGATTTTCCTAAAAGAGGCAATTGTTGGTGGTTTTGATAAGATTTTTGAGATTGCACGAGTGTTTCGAAACGAAGGAATGGATGCTAGTCATTTACAAGAATTTACTATGGTTGAACACTATGCATCATATTGGGACTATAAGGACAATATGAAGTTCACGGAAGAGATGTTGAGTGAGATTGTACAGAAACTAAAAGGAACATTAACCATTACTATTCCTAACCGCGATGGTGAAATGGTGTCTGTGGATTTAACACCTCCGTGGGATAGAAAAACATTCCGAGAATTGATCATTGCTGATTCCGGACTCGATATCGATCAATATCCAACAACTGAAGAATTAAAACAGGCTATTACAAAAGCAGGTATTGAGATACAAGATATAGAGACTCTTGGACGTGGCAATATGATTGATTCGTTATACAAAAAAGTATCTCGACCAAAACTAGTACGACCTACATTTTTAACACATCATCCTATAGATATTTCACCACTAGCACGAAAGAATGATGAAAATCCTGCAGTAACAGATCGATTTCAACTTGTGTTGAATGGTTGGGAAATTGTAAATGCATACAGTGAGCTGATTGATCCAATAGATCAAGCGGAACGATTTGCAAAACAAGCTGAATACAGAGAGGGTGGTGATGAAGAGGCTATGGAAAAAGATGATGAATATGTCGAGGCTATGGAACATGGTATGCCGCCAATGTCAGGTTGGGGTATGGGTATTGAGCGAATTATTGCTCTTCTCACAGGACAATCAAATTTGCGAGATGTTGTGTTGTTTCCATTATTAAAACCTAAGAAGTAGGATAAGAAAAAAATAATACTATATGAAAAAAATAATTCTATCAGGTGTACGACCGAGTGGGAGACCGCATATTGGGAACTATTTTGGTGCCATGCGTCAGTTTGTATCAATGCAAGAAGAAAATGTCGACGCTCAAAATTTTTTCATGATTGCAGATCTGCATACATTAGATGCAAATAAAGGTGAAGAGATGCGAAAGGCAAGTCTTGACATTGCTCTTGACTATCTAGCTATAGGCATTGATCCAAAAAAATCGTCAATATTTATTCAGTCAGCAGTGCATGAACATGCTGAATTAACACTCATCTTCTCATATTTGATGACAGTTCCGTATCTAATGCGAGGGCATTTGTATAAGGACGCAGAAGCAAAAGGTAAAGAAGTTTTGGCCGGTACTTTCTTGTATCCAGTATTGATGGCTGCAGATATTCTGTTGTACGGCACAACACATGTACCTGTTGGTATTGATAATAAACAACATATTGAGATTGCTCGGGATGCCGCACGTAAATTTAATCATGAATACGGCGAGTGTTTTGCCGAGCCAAAGGAAATCTTAATTGAAGATGTTGCACTTGTTCCAGGAGTGGACGGACGTAAGATGAGTAAAAGTTATGGAAATACAATTCCACTTTTTGCCACACGAGAAGAGATTCAAAAAGCTGTAATGAGTATTGTGACAGATTCATCAGATGATGGTATTCCAATCCATGTGTACAATATTCACAAACTCCTCAAGACCGAGGCGGAACTTAAGCTTATCTACGAAGAACATAAGGGTAAGTACAAAGCGCTTAAAGAAATACTAATAGAGGACCTGGATGCATTTATTGCACCACTGCGAGAGCGGAGGGCTGCCCTAGCTGCAGATATGGATTTCGTGCGAGATGTGTTGGTTGATGGTATTAAGAAAGCACAAGAGGTGGCAGGTGCAAAGATGACAGAGGTTAAGAAATTGTGTGGTTTGAGTCTTTAGTTTTTCTTTAAGAAATTAGGTCAACTTCCCAAAAATAGCTTTAACCAAATAAAACAAAAGCTCCGAGACTTGCTGGAGCTTTGAATAATCATCAGGATTTATCTCCTGGTTTGGTGGGTATTCCCAAAACTGTGTAAAATATACCAAGATTGAAATATAGGGTCAAATACTTGCACAATATGTTATACTACAATCATGAAAAAAACATCAATCATTATTTTAATCGTTGTGGTGATCTTGGCAGTATGGATTTTTGGATCATACAACGGGCTGGTTAGTGCAAAAGAAAATTATACATCACAGTGGTCACAAGTTGAGAACCAATATCAAAGACGTTTTGATCTTATTCCAAACTTAGTAAATGCTG
>CAYRJE010000005.1:0-12689 GCA_964424465.1 uncultured Candidatus Saccharibacteria bacterium | reverse complement strand
TACAGCGCTCGCTGAGGCACGAACTCGATATAGCGGAGCAACAACTCAAGCTGATAAGGTACAAGCTGCCAATCAGGTAGAGTCAGCTCTCGGTAGATTACTTGTAGTTATGGAGAATTATCCTCAACTAAAATCAATTGATGCTGTACGGGATTTGATGGTTTCTCTCGAAGGTACAGAAAACAGAGTATCTGTTGAGCGTATGAAATACAATGATGTGATCCGTTCATATAACTTGAAAGTAAAAAGAATACCAGGGTCTATATTCGCAAGTATATTTGGCTTCGAAGAACAACCTTACTTTGAAGCATCTGCTGGAGCTGAGACAGCGCCAGTGGTTAATCTTCAATAGATAATATGAAAAAACTGCTATATATAACTGTTCTATGTGTATGCAGTTTTTTTGTTGCTCAATCGACCCATGCAGCAACAATAAAACTGACTAAATATGTTACAGATACTGCCAATGTCATACCGGATGATGTAGAGACTTCTTTAGAGGGGGTCTTGCGTGATTTTGAGATGGAAACAAGTAATCAATTTGTTATAGTCACTATACCGAATCTGCCACAAGGGGATACTATTGAAACTGCAGCTTACAGTATTTTCAATAATAATAATCTTGGTCAAAAAGATAAAAATAATGGACTACTATTTCTACTGTCAACAGCTGAGCGAAAAACTCGATTTGAAGTTGGATATGGTCTTGAACCTGTGTTTCCAGATATTTTGGCCGGACGTGTTCTAAGTGAAGATATAGCACCTGCATTCAAAGCCGGTGATTATGGATCGGGTATGACTATAGCTGCGAACAAAGTGATGGAGATACTTCGTAAGGGAGATGTGTATCAGAAGACTGCTCAGGATACCGAATCAACCGCAACGGGTGATATCAACTTAATTTCAACGATATTATTTATAGTGATATTTATATTCCGTATTCTGTTTCATTTCTTTGCTAAAAGTAAATCAATTTTGGCCGGTATTGTACTAGGTACTATTGTAGGCCTCATAGGTTTTCTAATAACAGGAACGGTGTTGATGTTTGGTTTCATAGTTCTAGGAGGTTTGTTGGATTGGATGGCTTCTACGG
Organism: uncultured Candidatus Saccharibacteria bacterium; assembly: GCA_964424465.1. GTDB lineage: Bacteria > Patescibacteriota > Minisyncoccia > Phycocordibacterales > CAIZLB01 > CAIZLB01. Next base: position 11,596 of record CAYRJE010000005.1, on the reverse strand, counting down.
CCATAGGTAAAAAATTACAAGGATGGAGTATGCCTAGAGGTGTTCATTGGGGCGGAGGCGGAGGTTGGTCATCAGGTAGAGGAGGTGGATTTTCTGGAGGTGGAGGGTCATCAGGTGGAGGTGGTGCAAGCGGTGGTTATTAGGATACATTTTATTGATTTGCGCAATATTGCTTTATATTCCAGCTGAGCTATACTACTTAAGTACTTGATCCAAAGGGAGCAATCTCTGCGGGTCAAATACATGAAAAACACGTCAACCGTAGCAATACAGTAGACGTGTTTTTCACATGTATAATATGCAGATATTGTATAAGTGCGTTATAATATATTCCATATGCGTCTCAAGTCACTTCACATTCATGGTTTCAAATCATTTGCCAAGAAGGCTGACCTTACTTTTACAACTCCTATAACCTCTGTAGTAGGTCCAAACGGTTCTGGAAAATCAAACGTTGTCGAAGCATTTCGTTTCGTGTTAGGTGAGCAGTCTTTGAAAAGTATGCGTGGCAAAAAGGGTGAAGACATGATCTTTAACGGAGGAAAAGATATATCACGATCTAATAGAGCTGCAGTAAGGGTGGTATTTGATAACACACCGCAAGAAGATCCAAATACTCCAGACCTAGGAGACAAACGACTATTTGCCACACATTCTTTTGACGAGGTCGTTATAGAGCGAGCGGTGAATCGGGACGGTACCAATGAATACATGATCAATGGTTCATCTGTACGACTTAAAGACATCGCAGAGCTATTAGCTGAAGCCAATATAGGTAGTTCAGGTCATCACATCATTTCACAAGGAGAGGCTGATAGGTTATTGTCTTCATCAAATAAAGAGAGAAAAGAGATGATTGAAGACGCTCTCGGTTTGAAGGTGTATCAATACAAAAAGGAAGAAAGCGAGAAGCGACTGGAAAAAACCAAAGAACATATGAAAGAGGTTGAATCACTGCGACGTGAATTGGCCCCGCATATTCGATTTTTAAAGAAACAGGTTGAGAAAATAGAGAAAGCCAAAGAAGTCAGAGCAGAGCTTACAAACCTATATAAGGACTTTTTTGCCCACGAGAAGCATGTATTGGCTCTAGAAGAAAAAGACATCAAGGCGGGCCGCATAGAGCCTGAGAGAGAGTATGCAGAGCTTCAGGACAAGCTACGGCAGACAAAAGAACTATTGGCACACAATGACGGCACGACTAAGCTGACAGAAGGCCTATTTATACTCGAAGGTAAGTTGCGTGATGCACGTAACACTAAAGATGGATACTCTCGTGAAATAGGTCGGTATGAAGGTGAGATTTCATACATAGAACGATCTATAGAAAAAAAGAAAGCTTTGGCCGCAGAAGAATCAGAACTAGAGTCTCCAGATGTGCAGGTATCGCTCAAGGGTGTAGAGGTGTTGATTAAAAAGATTCGTACTGTCTTACATGATATTAGTGTGGGCAATTATTCTTCATTTGAAGAAGCTAAAAAAGCCTCTCGAGATCTAGTACAAGAATGTGAGGCATATGTCACAGCACAGCGCTCAACACAAAAGAGAGATGATTCTCGTTTTGATACTACAGATGAATTGGCAGAGCTTGATCGTATTAAAAGTCATATCGTAGAGGTGGAAAAGAAAATTGCTGAAGCTGCCGAGCATGAGCAAGGGGTTTTGAAAGAATATGAACAAGCAAAACAACATATAGAAGCAGAAAAAGAGAAAAATGTTGAGGCGGAAAAAGAGTTGTTGAAGATTATGTCTCGACAGCACGAATTGACGGCTGAATTGGATAAGTTACAAGTTAGACATGATGCGTATGTACAACAAAAAGAAGCTTATGAGCGGGAAATGATGGAAGCTAGTGTTTTGGTTGGGGTACATGCTATTCGTTTTGACGATGTCAACGTTGACGTCAATATTGACAGGAGAGCTCAGCAGGACAAGTTGCATACTGTTGAGAAATTCAAAATCAGACTTGAAGAATTGGGAGGTGCAGGTGATGAGGCGGTGTTAAAAGAATTCACCGAGACTGAAGAGCGGGATCTATTTCTGCTTAAAGAATTAGAAGATTTGACCAAATCATTGGCAGATCTAGAGGTTCTGATTACAGAAGTCACTGCGCAGTTGAAGAGTATGTTTGATGAAGGTGTGAGTAAGATCAATAAAGAATTCTCAACATTTTTCAAACAAATGTTTGGTGGCGGAGAAGCAAAGTTGGTTATCACTGAAGAGAGAAAGAAAAAACGTAAATTAACTGACATTGAAGACGAAGATGATATCGAATCTTCTCAAGATGAAGATGATTCTCCAGTAGAAATAGGTATTGATGTGTATGTGTCATTGCCTCATAAAAAATTGAAAGGGTTATCAATGCTTTCAGGTGGCGAAAGAGCTCTTACGTCGATCGCGTTACTGTTTGCTATGAGTCAAGTTAACCCGCCACCGTTTATCATTTTAGATGAAACAGACGCTGCTCTTGATGAAGCAAACTCAAGACGGTATGGCGATATGATTGAATTACTCTCTAGACACTCACAGTTGATACTTGTTACTCACAACCGAGAGACTATGTCACGAGCCGGGGTTCTATATGGTGTGACTATGGGCAACACAGGTCATTCTCAGCTACTTTCTATCGGATTTGATGAGGCGGCTGCTGTGGCAAAATAAGATTTCTCCAGATAAGAGACGTTGTATAAAAAAGAAACCGATCCGTAGTACTCAACTACGAATCGGTTTTTTGTGAAGGTGTCAACAGTTATAGGCCTTTTGTCTGAGCCAGTCGGAGTTCTGTCATCTTATCCTGTAGCCTGGTGAATGTTGGAGCGGTAACAGTGTTTTGTATGTTCCTGTGACGATCCCAGAAGTCTGCATATATATCCTCATCTCTTCCGAGCAGGAGTTGTGTGCGGATTTGTATGCCAGTTGCAGCTTGCAATAGGGCGGAAGTTTTTCCATTTTTAAGATCTTGCCTCAGTCGCTCGGGGTGTTCATCTTCCGGGATACGCATGCTGAGATTGTTCGTGCTCTGTTCATATGCGAGCTGATAATCCGATACTATATGAAGTAGTAACATACGAACCTGCTCTTGTTTTTCATCTGCAAGACTTTGTTGCCATGCATGTTCGAATAACGCTTCGTCAGTTGCGGATATCGGGTGTTCCACAACTGTGTCTACTTGCACAGAACAAAAAATTGCCACAACCAACAAAGTTAGAATGGATTCAAATTTCATGATATGGTGCGTGTAATAGGTTTCGGAATGAGCTATAGAATGCCCAGACTCTGATTATAGAGTATTCCTAAAACTCTATTTGGTCAACACTTCAAAATCCACAGTTTTCAAATCTAAATCAACACCTCGCAATCGTACATGTAGTTTGTCTCCGAGACTATACACAGTTCCGCTGTTCTGGCCAATGATCTTGTAGGTCTTTTTGTCTACTTGGAAGAAGTCGTCACCGAGGTCTTTTAGTCGTACCAATCCCTCAGCAAGAGACTCAGGCTCTTGTAGAAAGGCTCCAAAGTCAGCAATGCCTGAAATGGTTACATCAAATTCTTGACCAATACGATATGACATATATTCAACTTGTTTGTATCGAACACTTGATCGTTCAGCTTCAGCTGCTTTGATTTCTTGGGCGGATGAGTTATCACAAATAGGGGTTAGTGATGCTATGAAATCCTGTGATGGATGTTCATGGGTAAGTATCTTTTGTAAAATACGATGTACGCACAGATCGGGATATCGACGAATAGGTGAGGTGAAATGAGTGTAATATTCAAATGCCAATCCAAAGTGTCCGATATTTATTGTCTTATATGCAGCCTTGGCCATTGAACGTAGCGTTGCTGTTTTAATAGTTGCTTCAGCTGGGTGACCCACTGTTTGTTCCAGAAGTTTTTGAATATCTTTAGCGTGTATCTTCTTACCTGGGTGGAATTCTAGTCCTATTGCATTAACGAAGATTTCCAACTCGGCGATTTTCTCACTATCAGGTAAATCATGGACTCGGTATACTCCCGGTAACTTCTTTCCTCCATCGATGAATTTGTTGAAAATAAATTCAGCTACTTCTTTATTGGCTAAAAGCATAAACTCTTCAACTAGTCGATTGGTCTCCTGTCGTTCTTTCTTATATACAGCTATAGGTGTGCCTTTTTCATCTAGCTTAAATTTTATCTCATCACTCTCAAAATCAATTGCACCTTTTTGTTTTCGATCAGCCGCAAGTAGTCTACCAACAGTTCGCAATTCGAATAAATCAGGGAATACAGAGGTGTTTTCGTGGTCTAAGACCTCTTGAGCTTCTTCATATGAAAAACGCTTGTTTGAATGTATAACAGTTTTACCAAACCAACGATTGAGTATGTTTGCTTTATTATCCATTTCAAAGATAGCAGAGAAGGCAAATCTATCCTCGTTCGGATTCAAACTACACATGCCATTTGAGAGTATTTCTGGAAGCATGGGTATGGTTCTGTCTACAAGATATACAGAAAAGGCTCTTTTTCGGGCTTCTGTATCGAGCACTGTTTTCTCACGAACAAAATGTGAGACATCAGCAATGTGTATGCCAATTTCTGCATTACCATTTGGCAATATTCGATATGATAGAGCGTCATCAAAGTCTTTGGCGTCAACGGGGTCAATGGTACACGTCCAAACATCTCGCATATCTCGTCGACTTGCAAGCTCTTCTTCGGTGATAGAGCCATGTTCACGTACACTGCGCGCTGCATCATCTTCAACGGCTTTACTGTGACCAATTTCAAAACCAGCAGATGCAACAATCGCTTCCATTTCCACGTTGTGCTCACCGTGTTTACCAAATATCTTCTCTACATGTCCAAAAAATGTTCGAGAAACCTCTGTGCGTGGGAACCCTTCTGGGTTTATGGTTTTAGTTACCTGTATTGCGGGCTCAGTATTCCAATCAACCTGAATTAGAATTTTATCTCCAACTTCTGGTTCAGCATGAACTCCGTCTGTTTGTGTGTGTGATCGCGCGATTGAAAAACGACAATGTAGTTTTTGATTGTCTGGTCGAGCGATTATATGTTTCGCATGTATTTCTATAACAACACCGACAAAAGAAGAAGAGTTTCTTTCTAGTATCTTTGTTACTTTACCTTCAACTTCACCCCACTTGTTTGGTTGAGGGAATGTAGTGACCTCTACTGTATCGTAAGGCAAAGCGCTGCTTGTGAAGGCGGCAGGTATTGTTATGCTTTTTTCTTCAGCTTTAGTTTCGGCGGGTATTTTGATGTAACCGTTTCCTTTAATGTTGAATGATATTACTCCTTGAATGTGCGACATCTGATATTTATATTAATTTTTTTAAGTATTCTATCAGATTGTCCATGGTTATGGATTCCTGTGATAGGTTTTTCATGTTTCGAACCATCACAGAGTTTTGCAAAGCTTCGCGATGACCTACAAGTAAGAGATAGGGAATATTTAATTTTTCTGCATGGGCTAGTTGAGCTGATATTTTCTCTTTAGATATCGCATGATGTAAGGGGATCTTTGCACAACGCATCATATCCATAACTTTGAGTGTTTTGAATCGAGCCTCAGGACCAAGTTGGGCGTAGAAGAATTTGATCTCTGTTGTTTTGATAATCTTAACAATCTTTGTTGGTTTAGGGATTTTCTTTAGACCTCGAATAACGACTGAGAGTATAGGAACCTCTTTTTTGTTCAATACTTTTTTACCCAATATATCGTTTCGAGTTCCAAATACTGAGACGGAATCAGCCTTCGCACCTTTCTCAAGTGTGTGTATGTTGAAAATCAGTCCACTGACGACGTCAGGTGATTCATATAAGAAAGGGTTAATTCTGAAATTCATATCCAGACTTTCTACATACTCCAGTATCTCTTTAAACTCTTTTCGAGATGCTTCACTTAGATAGTCAATAGGGTTTGGTATGTTTACAGGTTCAACTTCTCCACCTTTTTTATTAGGTTTTGCTTTGAGCTCAACACCGTCGAGCATTCGATATGAGGCAAATATATCCTTCTTGACTGCAGCTATGATGTTTTTGGGGATAGTGGAAGCGTGTTTCTTGTAGAAATGCTGAAGCTCTTTAGAAAAACGCTGTACAGACTCTTTATCACCAATAAAATTCAGTTCGACCAGTATTTCGCTTTTATTACCGAGAAGTTCTTGTACTACACTATATCCAGCTTCTATAGCTAGTGCATCATATATACTTTTTTTGGTACCAACTATGTGATAGATGTAGGAATCTTTATCAACACTGTATCCTACATGAACAGGGAAGTTAAATGAGTGGAATGTTTTATCTAAAACACTTCGTTGTATGGCTAGAGTATCTACGGTATAGGTCTGCTCTGTCTTTTTTGCAATCAATTTTTCTTCGAGATTGCTGATATGTGGTCTGTCACCCAAGGTAAAACCAAAATGTTGCAGTGTTCGAAACACATGAGCGTGCTCCTCCATAACTTGTTTCTCTTGTGGTTGTTGTGTAGTAGTTTTTTTCATAATATAAATGCTTTTTATTGCGTTAATTTCCCGGATAGAAACCTATGTGTTCAAAAGGGTATAATCGAAGCAATACTCGTCCCTGAATCTCTTCTTTAATAATAGGACCCCAACTTCGTGAGTCATAACTTCCAGCTCGATTATCTCCCATTACAAAATATTCACCATCTTTTAGCGTGATCTGTGCAGCTTGATCACTTGTGTGTGTAACGTAAGGTTCATCTATAGCCACATTGTTTACGTATGTAACCCCTTTTTCAACGTGTACTGCATCCCCAGGTACTCCAATGACACGTTTGATAAATCTGTCTCCAGCCCTTTCAGCTATAGGTGGATTAAAGACAATAACATCACCTCGTTTTGGATTTGTGAACAGATATCCTATTTTTTCAACAAATAGGTAATCCTTGTTGTGGAAGGTTTCATCCATAGAAGATCCGGATACACTATGAGGTTCTATAACAAACAGGCGTATAACGATAACCACGACTATATATAAGGCGAATCTCTTCCAAGACATATCCTTCTTTTGAAGCTGCTTAATTTCAGCAGGTTGTGTCTCTACAGGGTTCATAATTATTGCAAAATATGGCTAATACGCCTATTATAGCATATATATGCTAACCATCATAGGACTAGGAAATCCCGTCCCTGAATACCAAAAAACCCGCCATAATATAGGAGAACACATAGTTTCCTCTTTTGTAAAGGGTGAGGACATAGATCTTAGTCCTAAAAAACTATTCCACGCCCTCATGGGTAAGGGTAAAATAGGTAGTAAAGCAGTGCAATTCGTATTACCGCAAACATACATGAACGATTCTGGAAAAACCGCAAAGGCTTTGTATCCAAATAGTACGAGTAAGGATACATATGAGCATATATTGGTAATACATGACGATGTTGATATGCCACTCGGTGTTACCAAAATGATGTATGACAGGAATTCTGGCGGGCACAAAGGGGTAGAATCCATCAATAAGGCATTGAAAACTAAAAAATACTATAGATTGAAAATAGGTGTGATACCTACCGATGCCAAAGGAACCATGCGAAAGCCTAGCCCGGATAAAATGCAAAACTTTATTGTCGGCACGTTTACTGACACAGAATGGACAGAGCTTAAGAAAACCACAAAGAAAGTTAAAGAAATCATAGAGACTTTTGTCCTTGAAGGACCATCTAGAGCAACAGAGATGGCAAATACTCGATAAAAAATAAAAAGCCTGATCTATCTGGGTTTGATGTCAAATAGTCAGACTCGTAATCCTTACGTAGTACTTCCGCAACGATCATCGCGATTCACGCAATGCGCAATATGCTAGCAGTAGTACTGCGACGATGACGATCCACACTGTGGGATCTTGCAGGTTGAACAGAGGTGATAGGTCCATATCTATGAGTGTGCTTGGGTTTAACCCTAAAATAACACAAAACACCTAAAACAAAAAGCCACTCTATCGTGAGTGGTCTTTTTTATTGAGTATGAATTTTACTTCTTCTCAACCAAATGTAGAGTCATTCGTTGTTCTCGTGGCTCAAACATGTTGATTTTGAATGTATAACTCTTTCCAATCTCGATCTTTTCTTTCATCTTAGATTCGTTTCCAAATTCTGAGATGTGAACTAGACCTGAAACTCCTTCCTCAATACTTGCAAGTGCTCCATGTCGATTGAATTTGATAATAACACCTGTTACTTCATCATCTTTCTTGTATTTTGCAGCTGCTAATTTCCAAGGATTTTCCTTTCGTGCTTTTAGAGATAGGGATACTTTTCCGTCTTTAACGTCGATGATTCGTGCTTTTACAGCGTCACCGGCTTTAAAGATGGTTCGTGGGTCTTCTACAAGTCCCCAGTCAAGCTCAGAGATATGGGCAAGTCCTTCTAATTCATCATTTATCTTGATAAATACACCGAAATCTACTGTTCCTGTAACTACACCGTCCACATCGTCTCCGATAGAGTATTTACTGCTCATTTCTAGAGCTTTGGCACTTACTCCTTTGCCACCAGCTGTAGTAGCTCCATCCAGACCTTTCTCTGAGAAAATAAGTTTACCTTCTTTAGCATCAGCAGTGATAATACTTAGAGAAATCTTTTGTCCGATAAGTTTTTTAAGCTCATCTTGTATTCGATCTTTATTACCATCCTCTACTTTAGGGTAATGCTCAGGTTTAAGTTGAGATGCTGGTAAAAATCCGTGAATACCTTGCCAGATAACCATAAGACCTCCTTTATTTGCGTCTTGAATTGCTACATCAAATACTGTTTTATCAATAACAGCTTGTTCAGCTTCTTTCCAAATAAGTGCTTGCTTAGCTTCTTTTAGTGATAGTTCTATATATCCTTCTGCTTCATCAAAGCCACAAACTTTGGCTGTGATGAGATCTCCTGCATTGACCTTACGAATAATATCTCGAGCGATCATGAATTCTTTACCGAATATAACTCCGGTTCCGAATGGAGATAGATCTACAAACAGTCTACTCTTATGCAATGTGATTACCTTTCCTTCTATGTCGTCTCCGACCTGAGGGGGATTAGGTATATCTGCAAATTGAGCAGACATAGTACTGTTAATTTTTTCTTCTGTTTTTTCCATAAATGTTATGCCTATATAGTGGTCGTTTCGAACTGAAGGAAAGGAAGAGACGGGTTACACAATATGGGATTTTTTATAATGCGTAGTGTTATGCTGACTAGCGAGGAGCGGGTGGAAGCTTGCTTACACATCGTCCGAGCGACGTCAGTACAAAGGGCTGTGAGCCTCTTTATTTAACGTGAACTACTTTTTTAACTTTGACCTTGTTGTCAATTTGAATCTTTCGAGTTGTACCGAAAGTTACAACACCTTCTTTCACTGCATATAGAGTATGGTCTTTACCCATTTTTACTCCTTGTCCAGCTAAGATCTTACTACCTCGTTGTCGAACGATAATTGCACCTGAAGAAGCTTTTTCTCCACCGTACAGCTTAACGCCCAAATACTTTGGCTGTGAATCTTTAAGGTTTTTTGACGAACCGGCCGCTTTTTTTGTTGCCATGGCTGATTTTGATTAATAATTAATAAATTCTTTACAGTTTGTTTTGTAAATCTCTAGCACAAATGTGATATAGATGTTAGGTGAGTATATATCATTTTATTGAAAAAATCAATAAGGACGGGCTTAAAATAACCCTTTCAACCTGGAAGAGTATAAGTGTCATCTGTGTAGCTTGTGTACTGGCTATAAGTCAAATATGCCTGTGGATACTTGTTTTGAGTCGGTGGAGGCGATTTTAGGGTAAAACATGGAATATAAAAAGCCTAAAACAGGGCTCTGTGGAGCTTAAAACAATAGGATGAAGAGAGCGTGAAAAAAAGCTACAAAATCGTTCAAAAAACGGTCAAAATTGGGTGGGGTAGGTTTTGAATAAAATCCTTATATTATAAGGTTTTTTCAGTTAAATCGAGACAATGTGACTTGCTTTTTTGTCCAGGGTATGCTATGATACATTATGTCACTGTAAGAGTGGCTATTTCATTTGTGCAACATGAATATCTTTTTAGAGAGCTTCCATTCTAGAGCTATAATCTTACGTAGCGCCCTGATTGAAGCCTTTCAGACTTAGGTAAAAGATATTCATAGATTACAAGTTTAGTAAAAGCTTATTTTACAAATCGCAAGTATCGGTTTTGCAGCATTGTTATCAGGTTCAGCCATTGTTTTGCCAGATAACTCGACAGCTCTAAACCAAAATCCTTCTTCAGCTCCTGTGGTTGTTGAAGCCCCAAGTTCATTAAAAACCAATGATGGAATCAAACAAGCTGTAGCGAGAAAATTCTCTACAAGTCACATTCTCTATCGTATTGCGTTTTGTGAATCAACATACTCGCAATATGATAAGTACGGTAACGTTAAACGTGGGGTGGTCAACTCGAAAGATGTTGGTATCTTCCAGATTAACGAAAAGTACCACTTAGCGAATGCTAAACGAATGGGAATAGACATCTATACATCTGAAGGAAACATGGAATATGCGCTATATCTTTATGAAAGAGATGGCTCACAACCATGGTCTGCTTCAGAACCTTGTTGGGGAAAGTATTTAGTTGCCTCAAATAACTAAATAACAAAAAAGCACTTGCCTTCGGGCCGGTGCTTTTTGTTTTGGCTTATACTGCTGTGTGTGATTGTTATGGGGTTCTTTGCTCTTTTAGAACATGCGTGGATTATGTAATCAACCGAGAGGGTGATACTTTACATATTCTTTAAAATCCAACTCAGGTTTTCCTTCTGGGGTAACTCGGAGTATTTCCGCTCCATTCATTGCTTTTATTTTTACTCGCTTTCCGTTATGCATAAAGAATACACCTGGCCAAGGAGTGTAGGCTTGAAATTTTAAATATATATCCGTGACTGAATCAGTGACTGGATGAACCTCTGCATCGGCTTTGTCTATCATTTTTACATACGAAGCTTTAGCGTGATCCTGCTCAGTAGGGACGAGGTCTCCTTTGAGATATGATGCATATGTATGTAGAAGCAAATCGGCTCCTTTCTTTGAGAGTGTGTCATATGCATATGCAAGTGAGCATGGCCATATATGCTCATCAATATCTACAGACTCTTGGGCGATAATAGGACCATGATCCATTTGATCATCTATGCGTATCAACGTGACCCCGGTGTGCCTATTGTTGTGCAAAATAGCTGCATGTACTGGGGTTGGACCACGATATTCTGGCAGAAGTGAAGGGTGAATATTCACGAAACCTGTTGGCGACATGTCAACGATGTTTTGAGGAATAATTTTTCCATAGTCAGCAATAACCACTCCTTGGTGCGCACTCAATATACTCTGTAGCTCAGCAGCTGTTTCTTCGTTTTTAAGTCGAGTAGGTTGATATACTGGTATATTATGTTCTTCGGCAAATAGTTTGACTGGGGGAGGTGTTATAATCTGATGTCTTCCTACGGGTTTATCTGGGGCAGTGATAATATATGAGGGTAGGAAATCCAATTCTTTTAAATGTCGCAGTAGAGGTTCGGCAAAATGACCGGTACCAAAAAAAACATATGTAGGTTTCTGGTTCATATAAGTAACTA
>CAYRJE010000004.1:22590-24260 GCA_964424465.1 uncultured Candidatus Saccharibacteria bacterium | reverse complement strand
CTAAGGCCGAAAAAATCGCTCCGCGATTTTTTCGGCCGCGTGTGGTCGTAGGAGTCCCATCTGGAATTACCAACGTTGAACACCGAGCGGGGTATGATGCTGCAAAATCTGCCGGCGCACGCGAAGTATATATTATCGAAGAGCCAATGGCAGCTGCTATTGGTGTCGGCCTACCGATTCGAGAAGCTCGAGGAAGTATGATCGTTGATATTGGTGGTGGTACAACAGACATTGCTGTGATTTCGCTTGGGGGTATTGTACGGGGGAAAAATCTTAAAGTCGCCGGCGATAGGTTTAATAATGATATTATTGCATATATAAGAAATGAATTTAAATTATTAATAGGTGAGAAGAGTGCGGAACAAATCAAAATAGAATTGGCCAGTGTTGCACCTGAGACAGATCCAATAGAAGGTCGTGTCAGAGGTAGGGATTTGGTCACAGGCTTACCAAAAGAGGTTGTTATAACTGATGCGGATATACACGATGCAATACACATGTCAGCTGATTCTCTGTTCGAGGCTGTGAAAGAGGTGCTCGAATCAACACCTCCGGAAATTCTCTCGGATATTATGACAAACGGAATTTATCTTTCAGGTGGTGGTGCGCTTATCAAACATCTTGATGAGGCGTTGACTGAATATCTAGGTATTACGGTAAAGGTTGCTGATGATCCACTTACAGCAGTTGCTAGAGGCGCGGGTATTATTGCCTCAAACACAGAATTTTATCAAGAACTAATTGTAGAAAATGAAGATGAACTTCCTATCAGGCGTTAAGCCAAAAAGTTTGCTTGGAAGAAGATTATCGAATCGATATCTATCGAGCGATGCTTTTAACTCGTCTGGTAGATTGGGTAAGGGTAAAATACGTAGGCTAGGATCAGCTTTCAGTGGAAGGCGTGGTTTATTCGAAATTAAATATACTGTGATGAAGGTGTTATTGGCGGTGGTTATTATTTCTTTGTTTATCTATGCAATACCAACATTTAGATATGGTATGCATCGACTTTTGGTCGGTCAATTCACAACAACTACACAGGCCCACACGGTATCTGAGACGTTGTCTGCAAAAGAGTTTTATGTCGCACCAAGATATTTGACCACTGATAAGTTTATAGCCCATCCATCGGAGAGTGTGATATTGGCAGAGGGTGATATTGTTGTCGAGTCGTATGTTGGAACTCCTATTGGTATTGTTGAGAGCATTGGATCTGTTGTAGGTATACGTTTGTATTCAGATCCAGGATTTAAAAATAATTTATTTATTTACAAGAACAATCTTGTTGCAGATGGGTATGGAGAGATTATTGCGAAGTTGCCTCCACAGGATACGTATATAAAAGTTGGAGATGTTGTGTATACACAAACTATATATGGTCCTAGAGCTGTGGCGGAGATTAGTCAGGTGTCGGAAGATGCAAGTTCTGGATCAACGTTTATAGTTGTGAGTGCTCAACTGCTTGTACCGCCGCAGACTATATATAGAGTCAAAACTCTGGAGGAGTAATTCGATATAATACGATTATCTATTATAATGAGTGCATTGTATAAACGACGTACAAAAAAATATACGGAGATACTTCCAGAACATGTATTGTTGGACTCAGCAAACCTGCCATCTTTTGACCGTAGTCAATTGGAAGGTAGGGTTACCGGATCTGTTGATCC
>CAYRJE010000004.1:19626-22580 GCA_964424465.1 uncultured Candidatus Saccharibacteria bacterium | reverse complement strand
GCATTCAATATTCAAATACGTAAAGGGGCTGAATTCGCTAAAAAGGCTGAGAATAATCGATTTGAATCAACGCCTATATTTGCAGAACGTGGTTCTATATATGATCGTAATAATGTACCTCTTGTGTGGAATGAAAATATTGCGACAAATACAGATGCTTTTGCTCGTCGTATATATGATGCCGACGTCGCAATGGGTAGTCTGCTTGGATATGTAAAATATCCCAAAAAGGATAAAAAAGGTTTCTATATTACCGAGGCATTGGAAGCGGTTGGTGGTATGGAATCATACTATAATACCTCACTGCAAGGTGTTGAAGGGTCTTTGTATATTGAGACAGATGCTGTGGGTAATGTAGTGTCAAAGACAACAGCTGACTTACCACGTAGAGGTCAAGATGTGCATCTGACCATTGACTCTGATATGCAAAAATCTGTGTATAAAGCAATAGAGCATGCCTCAATAGAGAGTGGGTATGTCGGAGGTGTGGGATTGATAGTTGATGTTACAGATGGCAGTGTGCTTACAGCAGTGACGTATCCTGATTTTGATTCAAATGTTATGACTGAGGCGACGAATCATGATCTAATCCAGAAATATTTAACAGATAAGCAAAAAACATATTTTCTAAATAGATATACAAATGGTTTGTATGCACCAGGTTCTATCGTAAAACCCGTGTTCGCACTTGCGGCATTGCATGAAAATATCGTGACACCTCGAGAGCGTATTTTAAGTACTGGAAAATTAGTTGTACCTAATCCATATCAACCAGACAAACCGACAGTGTTTAAGGATTGGAAGGCTCATGGATATACCGATGTCCGCGAAGCAATCGCTGTGTCATCTGATGTCTATTTCTATACTGTTGGAGGTGGTGTTCCGGGTAAGAAAGGTTTAGGCATATCGAAGCTGGCAGAATATGCCACTCTATTTGGTCTGACTAGTATATATGAAGATACTTTCTTTAAGACAAAACCATCAGTAATACCAACACCTGAATGGAAGAAAAAAGTATTCAAAGGTGAAGATTGGCGTCTTGGAGATACGTACAACTCATCTATAGGTCAATATGGTTTCTCGATTACCCCTATACAAGCTTTGAGCATGATGACTATGCTAGCTCGAGCTGGAAATGGTTATGTAAATCATCCTGTATTTAATTTAGATAAGAACGCTTCAACAAGATACATACCATTTCCTGAAAGTGTGAAAAAGATATCACAAGATTTCTATAATGAAATTGCCGAGGGTATGAGGCTAACTATTACTGCTGGTACTGCGCAAGCGCTGCATTTTCCTGAACTAAAGATTGCGGGAAAGACTGGTACAGCGCAGACCGGAGTACGTAATGAATATATAAACTCATGGTTTGTTGGTATGTGGCCATATACACAACCTCGATACGCTGTAGTCTTTATGCTTGAGAAAGGACGTGCTACAAATACGAGAGGGGCAGCTTCGTATTTGCGAGAGGTTTTCGATGGTTGTCGTGTGTATGCGTGTGATATTGTTAATAAAAATACAATACTAGAGAAAAGCCCTATGGAGATACAAGTTGTACCGGAAGAGATTCCAACAAATAATATATCTGAACATGAACTTGAATGATTTTAAAAAACAGCATATACCACAGGATCCAGGAGTTTATTTCTTCAAAGAAGGTAAGCGGATTTTATATATTGGTAAAGCAACGTCTTTGCATGATCGTGTTCGTAGCTATTTTTCTTCAGATCTTATAAAAACTCGAGGCATGCTCCTTGTTGACATGATCGCTAAAGCCAACAGTATTTCGTATGAAACAACAGGTTCTGTACTTGAGGCTTTGTTACGTGAGACGGAGCTTATTAAAACACATCAGCCGTATTACAATACAAAAGAAAAAGATAATAAAAGTTATACACATGTCGTAATTACAAATGAGCCATATCCTGCGGTAACAACTATACGAGGTAGGGATTTGGAACAACGTGTGGCATCACAGCCGGATATGTATATGCACACGTTCGGTCCATTCACATCTGGTGTACAGCTCAAAGAAGCGTTAAAAATTATCAGAAAGATTTTCCCGTATCGCGATGAAAAATGTAAGCCATTATCTGGTAAGTCTTGTTTCAATGCATCTATAGGTTTGTGTCCGGGTGTCTGCACAGGGAAGATTAGTCAGAAAGAGTATAAGAAACAGATAGCTACTATAGCTTTGTTCTTATCTGGAAATGTGAATAAAGTTATCTCTATGCTCGAGAAGGAAATGCGTGGTTTCATACGAACTCAAGAATTTGAGCAGGCAGAAATTTCAAAACGCAAATTATATGCAATTACACATATACAAGATATAGGTCTTATTAAGCGCGAGCAAAAGCAGGTTGTGGAATCACAATTGGTTCGTATAGAGGCATATGATATTGCTCATATGATGGGAAAAAGTATGGTCGGTGTTATGGTTGTGATGGAAAATGGTGAATTGCAGAAAGATCAATATCGCAAATTTATTATTAAAAGTATCGATACTCCAAATGATCCTGCAGCCCTACAAGAAATAATCGGCCGTCGATTAGTACACACAGAATGGCCGTTACCAAATATTATAGTTGTTGATGGGAATGAGGTGCAACAACAAGCAGCTTTACATGCTATTTCCAACACCTTGCGCAACAATGATACACATCCTGTTGTTGTGTCTGTGGTTAAAGATACATCGCATAAAGCCAGGGCTTTGCTGTCGAGTAGTGTTGATGCTACTAATCGTATGCAACAAGCAGGGGTTACCAAAGAAGATATATATGCCATAAATGCCGAAGCTCATAGATTTGCAATACAATATTTTAGAAAAAAACAAAGAAAAGATGTATACTTATAGCAATGAGTGTGCGTGCAGTATATTTAAAAAAGGCATTTATTGCAGATGAATATGAACGTCAGTCACTTCATGAGGACATGACAGCTTTTAATCG
>CAYRJE010000004.1:7315-19616 GCA_964424465.1 uncultured Candidatus Saccharibacteria bacterium | reverse complement strand
TTGTTGATCTCATATTTCCTAGTGTATCGTCGGATATCTGTGCAATTACTGAAGATGGAGAGTGGTTGATACGCGGAAAATCAATAGATCCTGCCATGATGTTAACTCAGTATGAATACATCATCGTGTGTATTCATGGTGGAGATGTTGCATATGATAGAGCTGTTGCACAACTGTCTACTTGTACAGGTAATGTGTTTTTTTTGTATAATGTCTCTGATTCGCTTTTCCATCATGCTGAACGATTGCACACATTGATTCAGCATAATCTTGTTCGTGGTAGTGTCAAATTTCCTCATCAAAAGCATGTGCATATGAAAGCATACAACGATGCTGTGACATCTGCTGAGGATATAGCACGTGCACATGTGCGAGAATTGTTTTTACCTATACAGATTGTCGATACGCATCATAGGCGTCAGGTTCCGATGATACATAATGCACGTTTGGCATACACACCAAACGAATTCGTTGCACTTATACATCAGCATCGGCATGATTCAGACTCGCTAACATTGCGTGAGCATATATCGGGTTCTACAGTTTTTGTTGCCACCATACCAGGATTTCGAGGTCAGAATATGTATACAACTATTCCATTAATATATAAGGTCGTGAACGGTGTTGGATATTGGGATACAGTTAAACTGTCACATGATGAACGCTCTTCCTTGCATCAAACTGTTACGGATGTCTCATCTCTTGTATTTACGAAACAGGTTGTAGTCTACGCATTGTCTATTCATCCCAGGAGAGGTGTTTTTATACAGTCTACAGCCCCAATGTTTGACTATATGATTCACCACCCCGATTTTTTCTTTGCAGTTGCTTCTGAGAGTGCTATTGCACCGGTAGAGCTGTTTGTGTTATTGCGAGATCGTCCGTAGTATTTTCAGTATATTTGGGATACAATCCATTACATGGAAATAAAATCACAATCTACTGCAAAATCTGTTACTCGCCGTATATGTATAGGTGTATGTCTTGTAGCGATTGGTTTTTTGGCTGGTAGTATGAACCCTGTCGATGCTGCAAAAGTTGAGAGTGATATCAGTATAAAAACATTTTGGCGTGTATGGAATATTTTAGATAAAGAATTTGTTTCAACTGCTCACAGAAATCCTGGTGATAGTGATGAGTTGCGGAATGCAAGTGGTACAAACTCTCTCTCAGAAGACGCTAAGTTATCTAAAGAGGATAGACGTATATATGGAGCAATAAAGGGTATGGTAGAAGCTGAGGGCGATCCGTATACAACATTTTTTACCCCACAAGAAGCTAAGGGTTTTGAAACAGAGATAAAAGGCAGTTTTGATGGTGTCGGAATGGAGGTTGGAAAAAAAGATGGTGTAATCACAGTTATCGCACCTATACCAGATAGTCCAGCA
The DNA here is from genome assembly GCA_964424465.1 of uncultured Candidatus Saccharibacteria bacterium. Lineage (GTDB taxonomy): Bacteria > Patescibacteriota > Minisyncoccia > Phycocordibacterales > CAIZLB01 > CAIZLB01. Next base: position 18,228 of record CAYRJE010000004.1, on the reverse strand, counting down.
GCTAAGGCAGACGTGAGGGCTGGTGACAAACTAATTGCAATCGACGGAAAGAGTACTGCCAATATGACTATAGACACCGCGGTGTCTATCATCCGTGGTCAAAAAGGTACAGGTGTCAAACTTACATTATATAGAGAAGGGCTTGATAAACCACTCGAACTCACTTTGATCAGGGATACTATTTCACTACCTACACTGGAACATAAATATGATGCAAAGACAGGTGTGTACAGTATTAAGGTCTATTCATTCTCAGAACAAGTTACAACTAAGTTTAAAAATGCCTTGATTGATTTTGGTAAAACAGGTTCGAAAAAGTTGATTATTGACTTGCGAGGCAACCCAGGAGGATATCTTGATGCAGCTGTAGATATGACTAGCTGGTTCATTCCTGCTGGTAAAGTGATTGTAAGCCAGGATTATGGAGAAAAGAGGAGTCCTGATTATCTACGAAGTCTTGGATATGGTGGTATAGGTGATGATGTGAAGATTGTGGTGCTTGTGGATGGTGGATCTGCATCTGCTTCAGAGATAGTTGCTGGAGCATTGCAGGATCATGGCAGAGCAACACTGGTTGGGCAAAAAACATTCGGAAAAGGGTCTGTCCAGGAATATCTAAAAATAACAGAAGATACTGGACTTAAGGTTACTATAGCTCGTTGGTTGACACCTAAAGGGAGATCTATATCCGTCGAGGGTCTGAATCCAGATGTTGAGGTTAAGTATTCCCTCGAAGACGCCAAAAACAAGGTAGATGCCCAATATGACAAAGCGGTTGAAATATTGTCAAAATAATGTATTATAGGTACTTATGAAAATAGTTTTACTTAAAGACCTACATAAAGTAGGCCGAAAATACGATGTAGTAGAGGTTGCTGACGGATATGCCCTAAACAGTCTGATTCCAGCCAAAACTGCCGAAGCTGCTACTCCATCTGCTATCGCTCGTTATACAAAGTTACGGGAAGTAGAGGTTGCTGCTCGTCTTGCTCTTGAAGAAGAGGTAATAGCCAAGCTTGATATGATCACAAGTAAGACATATGAGATTGTTGCTAAAGCAAATGAGCAAGGACATCTATTTGCATCAATACATAAAGATGAGATTGTTGCTGCTGTAAAAGACCAAGCTGGTATTAGTATTGATCCTGCTTATGTACACATTGACGGAGCTCTTAAACAAGTTGGAACATTTGAAGTTCCGCTTAAGGTTCGAAATATAGAGAAAGCACTCACTGTTACTATCGTTGCAGCATAAGTCGACCTGGTAGCCATAGAAGTTGAATGAAAATCCAAATCTCTCCAGGTTTGGATTTTTCCTATATAGAATGTACAATCATGGATATGATATACAACTTCAATGAATTCAACACTAAGGCCAAAGCTGTAGAGACTTGGCTACAATCAGAATATTCCAATATTAGGACAGGTCGGTCCAGTACATCTTTTTTGGACCAAGTTCGAGTCGAAGCGTACGGAGAAATGAGTCCAATTACAAATGTGGCTTCTGTGGGTATTGAGGATGCAAAAACACTGAGAGTTTCTCCATGGGATACCAGCCTTATTAAAGCAATTGAGAAAGCCATTGTGGTTGCAGACCTTGGTGTATCATGTGCTGTAGATGATAAAGGTATCAGAGTTATTTTCCCAGATCTTACAGGGGAAAGACGTGAACAGCTGATCAAACAAGCTAAAGCCAAGTTGGAAGATGCAAAGGTGGCACTCCGACAAGAGCGAAGTACTACCAATGATGATATGAATACCAAAAAGAAAGATGGGGAAATGAGTGAAGATGATGTGGCTCGAGCTAAAAAAGATCTTGACGCACTTATGGTGACTGCGACTGCTAGCCTGGATGGATTATTTGCAAAGAAAGAAAAAGAAATCGCTGGATAATTTAAAATCATTACATGATCACAACAATTTTATTTCTCATAGTCCTATCTGTTCTTGTATTTGTGCACGAGTTAGGGCATTTCTTGGCAGCTAAATTTTTCAAAATTAGAGTGGATGAATTTGCTATAGGCTTTCCACCTAAGATTTTCAGTTTTAAAAAAGGGGAGACGACATATGCTCTGAATGCGTTGCCGCTCGGTGGATATGTAAAAATTCATGGAGAAAATCCAGAGGACGCACTCGACCCTACAGATCGACGTAATTTTCAAAATGTTTCCTGGTGGAAACAAGTTACTGTACTTGCTATGGGTGTAATATTTAACGTGTTGTTTGCATGGATATTGCTTTCTCTATCACTCATGATTGGAACATCGAAAGCATCAGTAGATGGTATTGATCCTGCATATGTATCTGGTCCACAAAAAGTTTTGATACAAGAAGTTGCTAAAGGTAGTCCTGCAGAAATGTCAAAACTGATGCCTGGCGATGTTATTGTATCTATCGATGGGCAAGCTGTATCGCAAACATCAGTTGTGCAAGATCTCGTTAAGAATGCTAAAGAGTCTGTGTTGGTAGAAATAGATCGTAAGAACGCTACCTCTGCACATGAGATTGTGTTTGCGGGGGAACATATGATGGGAGTTTCTTTGGCCGAAGTGGCTATCATTAAAATGCCGGTGTTTACAGCCCTCGGACATGGTGCCGTTGGTGTTTGGAATCTAACAGCGGAACTGGCGCATGGTGTTATGGGATTCTTTGGAAAATTATTTGTTGGTGATGCCTCATGGGATGAGGTATCAGGTCCTGTCGGTATAGCTAAACATGTAGGTGATGCTGGACGTGAAGGTTTTACATCATTGATTTTCATCAGTGTATTGATTTCTATTTCGCTTGCAATTATGAACATTCTGCCATTTCCAGCACTTGATGGTGGTCGAATTGTGATTGCTGTTATTGAAGGTATAATTCGAAAGCGTTTGAATCCAAAGTTTGTAAATGTGATTAATACTGCAGGGTTTATGTTGTTGCTGTTGTTGATGTTGGTTGTGACGGTGAAGGATATTTTTTAAAAATATGAAATAAAAAAAAGAAGGGCGGGCCGTTGTGGACCTGCCCTTCGTGATTGCAAGAAGGTGGAAGATTTACTTTGTCGGGGGCGTAAAAATTGTGGCACCCCTGTCATTCAACCCACGCGATTTGCGTTCAGTTCGTATCCACCCTTCAGGGGCTTCAAAAAAAGATCCTGGGAACTGGACATACTCGAACTGATCTTCTCCTGCCGCATTGGGACGACGACGGCCCCGTAGGGTTGCAACAACCTGACCTTGATCAGCGGTTGCACTAGTACTCTGTTGCGCAACAGGAGCAGAGACGTGGTCGATAGCGGCGGGATCGCCGGAACAGATGGCGAGCTCAAACGTCTCGCCCTCAATCTTTGGATCGGTATAGTGACGTGCTTTCGAGATAATGACGAATGGGAAGGAAAGAAGTCTGAGAAGGTTTCCTTGGAGTTGTGCGTCGACGTACATAGGAGAGGTGAGGTGAGTTGTGTAAGGTTCTTAGAGACAGGAAAACTATATCAGGATATATAAAATAAGTCAATAACAGCGGTCAAGTGAATTTCATTGATACGCACTCTTGTGGTATATTCTCTCTATGAAACACACTCAGATTTTCACCAAAACCAGAAAGGAATTTCCTGCTGATGAGGTGGCAAAAAACGCTCAACTACTTATTAAGGCCGGTTTCGTACACAAAGAAATGGCCGGTGTTTATGCGTATTTGCCGATGGGTTTACGAGTGATTGAGAAAATCAAAAATATTGTTCGAAAAGAGATGAACGCGTATGCAGGCCAAGAGATCATCATGACTTCTTTACAGAAAAAAGAGACATGGCTTAAGACTGACCGGTGGAGTGATGAAAATGTAGATGTTTGGTTTAAGAGTCAGTTGAAAAATGGCACTGAAGTTGGTTTCGGCTGGTCCCACGAGGAACCTATCACCGAGATAATGAAAAACTTTATACATAGTTATAAAGATTTGCCTGTATACACGTATCAATTCCAGACAAAATTACGAAATGAACTTCGGGCCAAAAGTGGTATTATGCGAGGTCGAGAATTTGTGATGAAAGATTTGTATTCATATTCTCAATCAGAAGAACAGCATGAGGTTTTCTATAACAGTATGATTGAGGCGTATATGAATGTATATAAAGCATGTGGAGTTGGTCATGACACCTTTTTAACTGTTGCTACTGGTGGAGCTTTCACAACAAATGTAAGCCATGAATTCCAAACTATTTGTGATGCTGGTGAGGATATTGTATATATCGATAGAGATAGAGGTGTTGCATACAATAAAGAAATTATCGATGATGCCAACGAGGTTGAGCGACTTGGTTTAGACATCGGTGCTCTCGAGCAGGTTAAAACAGCAGAGGTTGGAAACATATTTAGTTTCGGTCCTACAAAGTCAGAACAGATGGAATTATTTTTCATGGATGAAGATGGAAAAAATAAGCCAGTTATCCTTGGATCATACGGTATTGGTATTACACGATTGATGGGAGTTGTCGCTGATAAATATGGTGATGATAAAGGTTTGGTTTGGCCAAAAAATATCGCACCGTATCACATCGAAATAGTTTCACTACACAAAGAGGATGGCGATGATGTGCATAAAGCTGCTGAAAACATATATACATCATTGTCTTCAAAGTATGATGTACTTATAGACGATCGAAAGATTAGTCCGGGAAGTAAAATGTTTGATGCTGATCTGTATGGTTGTCCTATGCAAGTTATTGTTGGTTCTAAGGGTCTAGAAAAAGGTGTTGCTGAAATCAAAATTCGTCACACTGGCCAATCTACTGAAGTTTCTCTGCAGGATGTCGCATCATATGTGGATAAGATTTGGGCAGAGGTCAAATAGTAGAGGGAAAGGGTTCATTACCCCATATCCACAAAGCACTTGTCAAATCCTTTTGAACGTGCTACAATCAGCGCAACATGTACTCAAAAAATAGAATAAATGCTCGAGGTGGAACTGGTGCCCCAAATCGATCTTTCAAAAAGCCCGGATCAACATTCGGCGCTTCAAAAACAAATTACGCACCTCGAACACGATCTATTTCTTCTACTAACGAAGGATTTAAAAAAGACTATTCTCGACCCGCTCAATCATTCTCTGCAGCTCCTGCAAAAACAGGTTTTAGAGGAGGTCCACGAGGAGGTTCAGAATCTCGGATTCGAACCGCTCCTAGCCGTTTTACCGGTGGTTTTTCACCTGAACGGTCATACGGAGCACGACCATCATTTGGCGGTCGTGGTGGCTCATTTGGAGGCTCACAGGGCCGACCAGGCGGCTTTGGCGGACGATTTGTTCGTGGTGGTGCTTCACGAGGTGGTAACAGAGGAGGTGGACGAGGCGAACACATTGATCACTCAAAATTTATATATAAGCCTGATAAAAAGACTATAGAATTAGAGGCAAAAGCTAAGGCTGCAAAAATGCCAGTACAGCACACATTTGCTGATTTCAAATTTGATAAAACAGTACAGGCAAACCTAGCAGAAAAAGGATATACAGATCCAACTCCAATTCAAGACCAAACAATTATGCATGCACTTGCAGGCAAAGATGTTCTAGGTCTAGCCAACACCGGCTCTGGAAAGACAGCTGCATTTCTACTACCTCTTATAGACAAGGTTCTTAAAGATCCAACTCAAAAAGTTATTATTCTTGCACCAACTCGAGAGTTGGCTATGCAAATAAATAAAGAGTTCCAAGAGTTTGCAAAAGGACTAAAAATCTTCTCAACTGTATGTGTTGGAGGTATGCCTATTTTCCGACAAATTCAGAACTTGCGATTGATTAATCATTTTGTTATCGGAACTCCTGGACGAATCAAAGACTTGGCACATCGACGATGTATTGTATACAGTCAATTTACAAACGTTGTTCTTGATGAGGTAGATCATATGCTTGATATGGGATTCGTTGATGATATTACAGAAATATTGGAAGGTCTTGGTAAGCCACGACAGTCACTATTCTTTTCTGCAACAATGCCACCACGAATTCGAACATTGGTTTCAAAGTTCTTGGCTGAACCTGTAACTATTGATATAGCAGTACCTGGAAGTACAAAAACAGTTGAACAAGATATAGTACGAGCACCACGAGAACAAAAGTTTGATGTGTTGTGTAAGTTGCTAAAATCTGAAGGTGCAACTCGAACTATTATTTTCGTAGAGACTAAGCGATCAGTTGAAGAACTTGCAACATCTCTAACGGCGGCAGGATTCAAAACTGGATACCTACACGGTGATAAGCGACAGCGAGAGCGTGCTCGAACACTGGATCAATTTAAGACAGGTTTAACTGATATCTTGGTTGCTACAGACGTAGCAGCACGAGGAATCGATGTTAAAGATGTATCTCATGTGATTAACTATACTGTTCCACAAACTCACGATGATTATGTGCACAGAATAGGTCGAGCAGGACGAGCTGGTCGAACAGGAAAAGCGTTTACATTCGTATAATACTCTCCCACATCAATGGGCGATAGAAAAAACTTGAATTGTCCAGCACAGTTCAGGCTTTTTCTTTTGTCTGTGCTTGAGATATTCTTCAAGTGTTTCTTTGCAAGCTTGTAATGTGCCACCTGTCGAGCATACGTCATCTATGAGTATGAAGTGTAGATGGGTGCTTCGATTGAATGCAAGTCTTAATTTGAAAAATGGGGATATTGTATATCTATGTAATGTGTGTGATATGCGGTCCGATCGTGTACTGCCCAAATGTTTGGCTTTGGCTCTGTGTATGTAATTTCTTTTTATAGAAAATACACAGGTGTATAAATCTACATACTGTCGCAACAACTCTCGAGTGCTGTCTTCCATTTTCTCACCTCGTACAAACATAGTTGAGGGTGGAGCGGTGATGTATGTGGATGTCCGGGAATCTACTGTATCTATATTTGCCAATCGAAATGCATGCAAGACTATGTCTAGTACATATCCTTGCAATATGTTTTTAGCTTGCCAATAGATGGCGTTACGAGATGATACAAACTTATACTCTGCAAATAGTTTTGTTGTCTCTGTATTTCTATATCTAATCATGTACATCACAGGTAATATGGTCTCGTTCGGTGAGGTTACATATATGGCCCTGGGTTCATACATAGGAGTATTCTATAAGGTGTATGTTTTAGGAAACATAAAGAAAAACTCATGATATACTTAAGATATATGACTGAGATGGAAGAGGCATTGGATGTATTGCCTACAGCTACATACACGATCAAGACTGAACAATTTGAAGGACCTTTAGATGTTCTTTTAAACTTGATAGAAAAACGTAAGTTGTTGATTAACCATATTTCACTTGGTGAAGTAACTGAAGAATTTATCTCTTTTGCTCATAGTTTGGAAGGTCCGCATGGTTTAAGACAGAAAGCATCTTTCGTCTCTGTTGCGTCGATACTTTTACTTATAAAAGCAAAATCTCTATTGCCTGTTTTGGACGTAACACCTGAGGAGGAGGTGGATATTGCAGACCTCGAGAAGCGTCTTAAAATGTTGGAACTTATGCGTAAGGTTGGAAAAATGTTGGGGGGTATATACGGAAAAACACAGATATTTACACAAGGTAATTTTCGTCGAGAAATTAGAATATTTGCTCCAGCTAAAGACATAACAATTGATTCTGTATATACGGGAGTTATACATGCTCTAGCTGCGGTACCAAAGAAAGAAAAAGAATTACCAAAAGCTCGTGTACGCTATCAAAATGACGTTTACTCATTTCTCTAAGGCACCACAAATATCTACGGTCAATCTGTCAGATGATGAGATTGTGGAAGTAAAACGTGCTCAGAAGCAGCATGTGGTGGTGAGTTTCTTGGCGCTGTTAGAGCTTGTAAAACAAAATATGCTTATTGTTGAGCAAGTCGAAAATTTTGCTGAGATTGATATAGAACCTGCTAAGCCGGAGATTATAGCCCTGACGGATGAGCCTGTGATATAATCAATGTATGAATTATAATGCCCAACTTATCGAAGCTTTTTTGTTTTGGAAAGGGGAACCTGTTACTGTTCGAGAATTAAGTCGATCACTTAACTTGGCTCTTGAGATTGTTGAAGAGTCTCTTGTTGTGTTGGCGGATCAGCATGATGGGCGAGGCATAGTGCTTGTTCGTTATGGGGATAAGGTTACATTGGGCACACATCCAGATACTGGTGAGGTTATTGAACAATTAACAAGAGAAGAGTTGAGTAAAGATCTAGGTAAATCTGCATTGGAGACTTTGGCAATTATTTTGTATCAAGGTCCAGTAAAGAGAAGTCAAATAGATTATGTAAGAGGGGTCAATTCTCAATTTATCCTGAGAAATTTACTTATGCGCGGGTTGATTGATCGAGTACAAGACGAACAAGATGAGCGCGTGTTTGTATACAGCCCTTCATTGGAATTATTAACACATTTAGGTGTTACGCATGTAAAAGAACTCCCTGATTTTGAGAAGGTTATAGCGTCATTGCAATCTTTTGAAAAAGAAGAATAGACTTACTGTATCTATGAAATGGACCACCCATGAAACAGTTGTCATATCTGTGTCCCTTGTTGCGGGATTCTTTTTTCTTGTGAGTCATTTGGTCAATATGCACACGGAAGAATTAAGGCAATTGGCAGATCGTGTGTATAAAGAGCAGCAACGTCACAGTTTGCAAGATGTTGTGGATTCTGTTGGTGCTAAAAGTGTTGTTGTGTATGATTTGAGAAAAGATGAGTTGGTTGTAGGTAAATCTGTAGATGTTGAAATGTCACTGGCATCAATTACTAAGATTTTTACAGGGGCCTTGGCATACGAGACATTCTTAAAGACACATGCGCCTGATGCACGTGAGACAAGAGGCATGTTGCGACGTATACAAGACATGATGGCCCAATCATCTAACGAAGAAGCAGAAGCGCTTGGTCTTATGTTCGGCGCGAATCAATCAGATGCAGTACAGCAACTAAATACATATACAAAAAAGCACGGTCTTGTATTTAAAAACATGAGTGGTTTAGATCTAAAAGATACAGAGGATGTTGGAGGTCGAGGGGTTACAGTGCGTGTGGCACAAGCAATTCGTGAGGTGTATCTCAAGTATCCAGAATTGTTTGATAAGACTATTTTGCCGCAGGACGATAATACGAATGTTATTGCTGATAGGTTAGATTTCTTCTTGGGTGGTAAGACTGGATTCACAGACTATTCTGGTGGAAACCTGGCTGTGATAACTCAAAAAGGTATCGATAAAAAATATCTTGTACTCGTCCTAGGCTCAACAGAAAATGGACGTTTTGTCGATGTTGAGCATATAGTCAAAGCTCTGCTACAATTGAATCTATGATAATAAGCGCTCTTAAGGTCTTAATACCGACCCTCTGTTCTTTCATTTTTGGTATTCTCATTACCCCATATCTGACCAAAATCATGTACGAGAAGAAGATGTGGAAACGAAAGTCTCGTAGTTCGCAGAATACAGAAGCTATGTCGGTCGAATTTCAAAAGATACACAACGAGAAAGAAGAGATTCATACACCTCGTGTCGGAGGTGTTGTCATTTGGTTGGCAGTACTGATTACATTGTTGATCATGATGATTGCACAGTATTTGGTTATTCGGTATGTGACGTCTGATCACCTAATTACACACAGTTTGTTTGACCGTCTGAATTTTATTTCCCGCAATCAAACAGCTTTGCTTATATTGGCCCTAATTGCAGGATCAGTGTTTGGTCTTATCGATGATTTGTTGCAGATATATGGGAAAGAGTTAAAGTTGGGTGATGGTGTGCCTCGGAAGCTACGTGTTGGTTTTGTGATATTGGTTGCAGCTATTGGGGCATGGTGGTTTTACAGTAAGTTGGGCATGAACAGTATGCATGTGCCATTTTACGGTGAGGTGTATTTAGGTATAGGTTTTGTATTCTTGTTTGTGTTAGCGGTTTTAGGGACATTTTCTGGCGGAGTGATTGATGGTATAGAGGGCTTAGCTGCAGGTGTTATGATATCTGCATTTGGATCATATACACTTATTGCCTTTGCACAGTCTCAATACGATTTGGCTGCTCTAGGAGGTGCTATTATCGGAGGATTGTTGGCGTTCTTATGGTTCAACGTCCCTCCTGCACGGTTTTATATGGGGGAAACAGGCATGCTCGGTATTAGTATTGTATTGGCCATGTTTGCCTTTCTAACACAGGAAGTGCTTGTTCTTTTGATTATAGCTTTTCCATTGGTTGCAACGTCGCTTTCATCATCAATTCAAATGTTCTCGAAAAAACATTTCGGTAAAAAGATATTCAGAATAGCCCCACTACATCATCATTTTCAAGCCATAGGATGGTCATCGGCCAAGGTGACGATGAGGTATTGGATTGTTTCAGTGATTTGTGCGGTGACAGGTGTTATAATTGCGTTATTGGGATAATTTTGCCATGGTGATATGTCCAGGCATAGGTTTTTGAAAATTGCATGATATCAATATTTACAAAAAATAAAAAGAAGAACACTGAAGGTGCTCAATCCAAGACTTTGTCTCGTATTGAGGCTCGTACAGATCGTTTTTTTCTAACCATTGTATTTTTGATTGTTTTATCTGGTTTGATTATTTTCTCTTCTGCCACGCTCATGCTTGTAGGTACTGCAAAATATGATGCTGTGCGCTTTAATCAGTATGGACTAGGGTTTATTGGTGGTATTATCCTTCTGTACATAGCTTCAAAGATTCCTGTATCTGTATTCCGAAAGAGTTCGTTTTACGTGTACTGTGTCTCAATAGTTATGATGTTGTTGGTCTTTGTGCCGGGTATTGGAGTATTTCATGGAGGTGCTCACAGATGGATCAATATAGCCCAATTTCAATTTCAGCCAGCAGAGGTGTATAAGTTGGCTGCAGTGCTGTACGCTGCTTTGTGGTTTTGTAGGGATTTTGGTAAGAAACTTGACTACCGTAC
>CAYRJE010000004.1:5554-7305 GCA_964424465.1 uncultured Candidatus Saccharibacteria bacterium | reverse complement strand
CATAGAACATTACCGTTGATTATACTGGTTGGTATTAGCGCGATATTGTTTTTATTGCAACGTGATACAGATACCTTGGTTGTAACTGTTATTGCGATGACAGGTATGTACCTTTTGTCGGGTGGAAACTGGCGTGACATGTGGGCATTGGTTGGAGTTGGTTGTATTGCGCTTGTTATTCTAGTGTTCTCACGGCCGTATGTGATGCAACGAGTACAGACATTTTTAAATCCAGGTGCAGATCCTACTGGTAGTGGATATCAAATACAACAGTCTCTCATTGCTATTGGTTCAGGAGGTTTGACAGGGCGTGGATATGGTCAAAGTATTCAGAAATTTAAGTATTTACCAGAACCAATTGGTGACTCAGTGTTTGCGGTTGCTGCTGAAGAGTTCGGATTTTTAGGCACCTCCATTCTGATTATTTTATACGCGTTATTTGTGGTGCGTGGTTTGAAAATGGCTACACGGTCATCTTCGTATGGCTCATTGGTTATTGGCGGTATATTCTTTCTGATTACAGTGCAATCCTTTTTAAACATTACTGCAATGTTGGCTATTGTGCCGCTCTCAGGTATGCCACTCATCTTCATTAGTCATGGAGGTACTGCTTTGTTGATGGCGCTATTTTCGGTCGGTATCATGTTGAGTGCTGCCAAGGAGAAAAAAATAGGTGTGAGGTAGGCGAGGTTCTAGCGCTGTATCCTTTATGATATACTGTACTGCATGAAAATCGCTATAATAGGAGGCGGATCAGGTGGACACTTTTATCCCTTGATGGCTGTTGCAGAATCAATTCAAAAACAAGCGAGAGAGCAGAAATTGGTCGAGCCTCGATTGTATTATATTGGACCTAACCCATATAACCCGAAAGAATTATTTGACAGAGGTATTGAATTTATCAAAGTCGTAGCAGGAAAGAGACGTATTAATCCCAAAGGTTTCAGTCGAGTTCGGAATTTTTTCGATATTTTCAAAATGGGATATGGTTGTGTAGTTGCATTGATCAAGATGTTTTTTCTCTTTCCTGACGTTGTGTTTGCTAAGGGTGGATTCGCAGCCTTCCCTGTATTATTTGCAGCTCGAGTACTCGGTATACCAGTGATAATACACGAATCAGATAGCGTGCCTGGAAGAGTAAATGTGTGGGCAGGTAAATTTGCAAAACGTATAGCTGTTGCATTTCCAGAAGCGGCAGATTATTTTGACAAATCCAAGATTGCATATACAGGAAATCCTGTACGCAAGGACGTTGCACAACCACTAACTGTGGGCGCATATGAATACCTTGATCTACAAAAGGATATACCGGTTATTGCTATTATGGGTGGTTCGCAAGGGGCTAAAAAGATCAATGATGTTATTGTGAGTAGTATTGCTCAACTTGTTGAAAAGTATCAAGTCATACATCAAGCCGGTCGAAGCAATATTGAAATCGTAAAAGGAATGGCCAAACTTGCACTCGATGGTTCGAGTCATCCAGAGCGTTATAAACCTGTTGATTATTTAAACACTATGAGTATGAGAATGTTGGCTGGTATAGCTGATGTCATTGTATCTAGATCAGGTTCATCATTGTTTGAAATCGCATTGTGGGGTGTGCCAAGTATTATGATTCCTATTACCGATTCAAATGGAGATCATCAACGTAAAAATGCATTTAACTATGCTCGGTCTGGAGCCTGTGTTGTTATAGAAGAATCCAATCTTACTCCACAAATATTAATCAATGAAATATCTCGAATTGTGAA
>CAYRJE010000004.1:0-5544 GCA_964424465.1 uncultured Candidatus Saccharibacteria bacterium | reverse complement strand
TCCGCTCCTCCGGACGTATGGCGCGGGGGCTGACTCCCTCACAACCGCACCCGCACCTCCACCTTCACATCGCTCTTCCGGCTCCCGCTGGTCTCCTGCAGGCCGCTGCTGATGCTGGTGACATCATTGCACATGAAGTCTTAAACATTGCACTCAGCCACGAGGTCTAATATACTTAAGGAGGGTGGATTAATATTAATTTAATAAAATATAAATAACATTTATGTCTAGTTCAAATGGATTAGGAAAACTTGCGTGGGTATTAGTTATTGTTGGTGCATTAAACTGGGGTCTAGTAGGTATTAACCCAGGATGGAATCTTGTAGAAATACTACTTGGAACATGGCCTATGGCAACAAAAGTTGTATACATACTTGTTGGACTTTCAGCAGTAGTTTCATTGCTTGGATTGGGAAAGAAAAGTGCTCCAACAGCATAGTCTGTACTATCTAGATACGATATAAAATAAAAAATCCTGTCATGCAGGATTTTTTATTTTTTTGTTGCGATTTGGCACAAAAATCCTTGTCTTACCCACACTAAATTGATAATATTAATACATACATGAGGCGTAAGAGAACATTCAGAATCGCCATACTTTTTTTTATTCTGTTTATACAAACAGGTGCTGTTTTTGCTGTCTCACAACATGATCCTGTCATAGATATTACACATGCACTTACTGCCAAAGCAAAGATGGTGGTAGAACAAACTGAGGGTGCTTTTCAACGCGCTGCAGATACAATGGTACAGAAAAAATCTGTAACACCTGTACAACCTGTTGTCACAACAGAAGCTACTAGCTTTTGGAAAAAGATCATTGGATTTATCGCTGAGCCTTTTGTTCCAGTATTTAGTATCGTACACCACAGTGCCACAGTACTTGAACCTGTAGCACAAGCAGTGGAGACACATATCTCTGCAGGTACTCCGATAGCACAAGTTGCAGTTACACCTACATCACCAACAACAAAGAAACAAGTATCTGCCACACCTACAAAACCTGTTGTATACAACCTCACAACATCTCAGATTGCAGCACTTCGAAAAGAGATGCTTACTCTCAATGAATTAACTCGTGCATATGCTCGAGATCTTGAGAGTAGTCGAGTAGATAGTTTGGCACGAAGTCTTGATCGAAGCCTTGCTCCAGTGGTGCAACAGATCACCAACACAACTGTGACTACGGTAAGTAGTGGTAGTATTGCAAGTATATCTGAAACTGTGGACGGTTTGGATCATGCAGCTGGTGTGCTTTCTACAACTGCCGGTTATGTCATACCACTTACTGCTTCAACAACAGAGTGGAGTACATTCTACCAAACTCCTTCATCACGCATCACAGCAGGCACAGGGTTATCTTGGAGTGGTAACACTTTGAATGCTATCGGAGGAGGATCAGGAACAGTTGGAACTGGTACTACTGGTCAAATACCATACTACGCCGCAGATGGTGCTGAGCTTTCTGCAACATCGACGTTGTTTATTAGTGCGAGTGGGAATGTGGGGGTGGGGACAACTAATCCAACAGCTTCACTTACTGTAAACAAGACTGGCGGTAACTTACTTGATCTCTATGGCTCAGGAACTCATATTCGTCATTACAACAATGCAGGTGTTCAAAAGATGTATCAGTTCTTGAATGATGGGCAGAATACATATGAGTTTACGAGTTCTACAGATTTTCAAAATATCATGAGTTTGAATTACTCAACAAAGTATGTAGGTATCGGTACGAATGCTCCGGGAGCAAATCTCGATGTTAAAAACTATGCTCGATTTCTAGGATCTGCAAACTCAGCAACAGGTGTCCCGACAAGTGGTGAAGGTGTTGAAATTACATATGACTCAAGTGGCAATGTTGGATATATATTTGCATATGATAGAGATGCAGCAACAAACAGAGATTTATTACTCGGTGTTAACGGGTCAAATCAGCTGTATTTGAAGGCGAATGGAAACGTCGGTATCGGCACTACAACACCTTCAGCACTGTTGAGTTTATATAAAAATTCTCCGACAACAAATCAGACGTTGTTTAATATTGGAACGAGCGATGATGGTTCCAGGTTCAGTGTAGATGAGGATGGTGATGTGAATTTGGATGGAGGTTTGTACTTAGGCTCTTCAAATTCCATTACGCAATCTTGGCCGAATTTGTTTTTTACATCTAATACTGTTACTGGAATGGCCTTACGCAGTGACATGCTCCGGGTAGCACAAGGATTTACCATCGGATGGGCTCCTACCACAAGCTTCACAACTGATCTTGGGCCGGACACTACTTTTTCACGCTTATCAGCTGGTGTTATTGCTGTGGGAACAGGTTCCTCAGGGGAGACAGATGGAACTTTGATTGTAGGCAACGTCGGTATCGGTACAACAACACCAACTCAGAAACTCGTTTCAGTCGGTGACGCCTCATATTATGCACTGATGCTTGATAACAATTCCAGCAACGGATCGACAAATAAGTGGAGAATTACACCGACGGGATCTGCCTGGGGTGCAGGGGACAACAAACTTGTATTTACCTATGAAGATACAACTTCCTCAAATAGTAAATTTACCATCGATGGTTCTACAGGCAACGTCGGTATCGGTACATCTTCACCTCAAGAAAGACTACACATCTATGATGCTTCAGCGTCGCGTATGGCAATCGATGTTGGGTTGAATGGAGTAGCGACAATGCGTTTTAAAGAGGCCAATATTGATAAGGCTTACTATTCATACAACGCCAATACCGATCTCCTTCAGTTTGGAACTCAAGCTGCTGGACATCAACTCGTTTTCAATTCAGGCAACAATGTTGAGGCTATGAGAATAGATGCCTCAGGTAATGTAGGCATCGGCACCACAACACCATCCTCATTGTTGAGCGTGAGTGGCACAACAACTGTTGCATACAATAGCGGGAATCAATTCTTGTCTGGTACGACACTTCCAAATTCTGTATATAAAAATGTGTTTTATAATTCAATCACAAATGATTATGGCCGTTTAGCACTCTTTAATCTATCTACAGCTGCCACAAACTCTATTGCTAGTTCTATGACTGTAAAAACAACATCGACTGGAGACATGGCTAATGGTATAGGCTCTGGGTTCTTGTATGCCATTGAAGACGTTGCGGGTGTTGAAAATTTTCTTGTGCGTACTGCTGGTGTACGAGATGGTGCCGACAATACAGGAAAATTCCAGATCGATATTGCAAATGCTGGGGTTATAGGTACTACCGCAACGTTTCTTGCAAGTGGCAATGTTGGTATTGGTACAACCACACCAGCATCACTTCTTACACTACAGAGTTTAACTGCACCTGAGATTAGTATATATAACTCGACATCTCTAAAAAACTGGAGAATTGGATCAGGTGTTGGGTCAGGTGTAACGAATACCATGTTTGGTATAGCTGATGGCTCTACATCTCGATTTGTTATAGATGGTTCGGGAAACATTGGAATTGGAACTAATCCGACCCAAAAGCTAGATGTAGACGGTAACATCTTTGGAAGATCGATATTGTATTCACGTGATATACGTGGTTCGAGTACTGATGGAAATCTTTCATTGAGAGGTAGTGACAGGGGTGATAGCTCTCAAATCCTTATTAAAGGTCTATCAAACGGTTCAGATATACAGTTATTGACTGATACTACAGGAGCTGTTAATACTGCTACTGAACAGATGGTGCTTAAAAGTTCTGGAAATTTTGGTATCGGCACCACAACTCCTGCTTCAAAACTTCATGTAGTTGGATCCACATATCCAGTAATGACAGTGGAGCGAAGTGTGTCTGCTACAACAGGCTTTAATTCAGGAATGAAACTGCTGGCAAGATCGTCAGGTTCAACCGTGGATGGTTTCGGTCCATCATTTCTTTTTGAGATAAATGATTCGGATACATTGGTACAGAATATAATCGGTCGATTCTCTGCGGTGCGCAGCGGTGCTGACAACTCTGGTGCATTGGTGTTTGGGGTTGTTAATGCGGGCTCGGAATTTGAAGGTATGAGAATACTCCCTTCGGGAAATCTTGGTATCGGTACGACAACACCAGGTCAAAAATTGACTGTTGCTGGTAATGCTCAATTTACCTCTGTAACTTCTGGCGCATATTCAAGTGATTTGAATTTAACTGCAGATGGAACTCTTACAACTTCTGCTTCAGATATTCGCTTGAAGGAAAACTTGACTGAGTTATCAACTTCAACTCTTGATAAAATACGACAACTTAAGGCATATACATTTAACTGGAAAACTGACCCAGAACACCGTGTTGATGTTGGACTTATTGCACAGGATGTGGAATTTGTATTTCCAGAGCTTGTATTTACCAATAAAACTGATGGATTTAAAGGTGTAAATTATTCTCGACTATCTATTTTCTTGCTCAAAGGAATACAAGAACAGCAAGTTCAACTCGATGAACTTAAAAAATACACTGCAGTGTTAAACCTCAAAGAATTACACACTGAAAAATTATGTGTAGGTAGTGCTACTGATGAAGTGTGTATTACAAAAGATGAACTAAAGAATTTATTACGGGGTAATTCTACTCAACAACAAACTACAGGTGCGGTCGTTGCACCACCTATCTCTACAGATATAACTGCTGGTGTCACAGATAGTATTGTTGTTGCAGATGAGGGTGTGCACAATACTGCAACATCATCTGAAACAGATGTAATATCCGAGATTGTGACAGAGACAAGTGTAGAACAACCTGTTGCGGAAGAAGAAGTGTTGCCGGATCCAGAGCCTGCCGAGCCTACTGCACCAGAACCGATTCCAACACAAACAGAGACTGTAGTATCCACAGAATAACTTGATTATGACGTGTAGAGATGCGATACTACTAGGTATATGATTAGTATAAAAAATATTGATAAAAATTTTGCTGAAGCACCTGAGGAAGTTTCAGCAAAAAGTCGACCTCGAAAAAGGACATCGGGAAATAAGGTTACTGTAGTTTTGTTTATTTTAGTTATTGTATTCGTAGTGTTATATATACGTCAGAAGAAAGAAGTTGCTCGTCTGACAGATCCTGTCGTACAAACTGAATATGCTCAAAAGCAAGTTGATAAAGTCATAGCGGAGCTAAAACAAACAGTGGTCATACCAGATGATGAACAATTGCAATTATTGGGCATTATCAAGGATGCGGAGACATTGAAAAAGGATCAACCTTTTTATGCAAGTGTTCAAAATGGTGATTATGTATTTTTACTTGCAAAATCTTCACGAGCCCTCATATGGAGATCTGAGGAGAATAAAGTCGTCAATTTTGGTGTAGCAGATACATCTAAAGCTCAACAAAACACACAGCAGCCATCAGCTCCAGTGTCGACCGTTACTTCGTCAGAAGATGCAGCATCTTCAACCAAAAAAGATAGAGAATAATCGTTTGTATCAGTTGTATATGATGAAAAAACAAGAGCATAATATATGTTCTTGTTTTTTAGTTTCCCACATCTCAACTTACCCACAAAAATCCTTGTCTTACCCACACTAAATTGATAATATTAATACATACATGAG
>CAYRJE010000003.1:15717-27106 GCA_964424465.1 uncultured Candidatus Saccharibacteria bacterium | reverse complement strand
TAGGATATGTCGTAGAAGACATAGACATATCTCCAGTGAAGAAATGCCCTAAATTGGCTATGTACTCCAATGTTTGGTTTTGGTCATTTGAGATGATTCCAGTAGAGTTACCTTGTCCGAAGAAATCACCGATAGTCACCAAGCCCGTATCGTCGGCATATAGAAGACCGTACGCATTATATGTTGTTGTTTTTACGGCGAAACTAGAACCTGCAACATCAAAGGTTGCTTGGTCACCAGATTGCTGGAAGATACCTGTAGCAGTGACTCCACCTGTAATGAGAGAGATACCCGTGAGGTCAAGTTGGTTTGTACCATTGAATGAACCGAAACCACCGAAAGCACCTGCATTGTTAAATTGAACAGAGTTAGGAGATCCGCCGGGTGTGCCACCACCGCCTCCTGATCCGAGAATATACTTACCGTTTGTAAACGTAAGGCCTGAGTAGTCAACATCATCAAGCTCAACAAGTGAGACTGTTTTAGATGCCTGCTTTGCATATACTTGTACGATATGCTCTACGTCCGGAGCATCCTTGATATCTTTATACGTGATCCCTTCGATCAATATCTTTTCCTTCACCTGTGCAGGCGTGTCAGATGATCCCTGTGGGCCAGGATCACCTTTGTCGCCTTTTATAGGTTTTGGTATTAATGGTTTTATTATAGATACAAGCTCCGTCTTTGTAGGCGTTTTGCCATCCTTCCCCTTTTTAGGCTCCGGGATCAGTGGCTTGATGAGAGATACAAGTTCCGTCTTTGTAGGCGTTTTACCGTCTTGTCCCTTTATAGACTCGCCTTTTTCACCTGGCGCGCCATCTTTACCATCCTTTGCGATGATCGTAAGTACTTTTCCATCTTCTGTTTTGATTTTGATTTCTGGCATATTACATAAAGGCTAAAAAACCTGAGTTGGTAGTTGGTGGTGCAGTAAATATCCAACCACTACCCGAAGTAGCCGTAGCTTGATTATCTGTACTGTTGATACCTGCGTACCAAGTACTTGAAGGTGTTGCGACAGAGTGTGCAATAGCGAGGTAATCGCAATTTACAAAACCAGTACCAGTTTTAACTAGTGCGTGTGTTGATGTTGAAGCAGAAGCACTGTCAACTGTAATAAGGTTTCCAGATGAACCATTTACATTAAAGTTTGCAACTGTTGTTGTTGTACCAGCCGTGAATCTAAGTGAGTGTGCCTGTGTTGCATCGTCTTTAATTTCATTGAATGTGTTTGAACCCTGTACATTAAAGATTGTCCAAGTACTAGTACCACTAATCCATAGTCTGTAATACGTGAAACCAGCACCAGCGAAAGTTCGGCTTGTTACCGATACCGTTGCCCATTTGATTGTTGATGTACCAGCATTGACCGTAAGATTAGTAGCCCCAGATATGTTCCAAGAAGTACCAACACCTAAAATATTCCAAGTGCCAGAACCCATGTTTAGAACACGTGTGCCAGAACCAGGTGATACAAAAGATGATGAAGAAATGTTGAAGTTATTTAGCGTGAGTGTACCTGTCGTTAGTTGGAATGTACTAGATGTTGCAAAGTTGTCTTGCAGTGTCCATGTACCTGTTCCATTAAAGTTAATAGGACACGTCATTGTTATGCCATTACTAGTGATTGTCACAGAAGATGAAGAATCAAATACCATTGATGAACTGGAATGAGTATATGTCATTCCAGAACCAAGTGTAAGTGAACCACTTACTGTGATATTTCCATTACCAGCAAAAGTCCCTGTAAATCCTGTGAAGTTAAGGTTTAATGCTACTGGGAATACACTTGTCGTTACTGTTACTGCACCACTAGCTGCATCGAAGAAAACATCATCTGAACTTGTTGGTACTGCCGCACCACCACCTCCACCAGAAGTAGTTGACCACTTAGTACCCGCAGTTGCATCCCATGATGCTGTACCTCCTACCCAATATCTATTTGCCATATACTAAGCCTCTTGAACTGATGCAATACACATCCACTTATTTAATGCGTTTGCAGTGTTATAGATAAAGCCGACAGTCAATATCTTACTAATAACAGTTGTAGTTGGTAGTGCTACACCACCAGCAACAAAACTTGCACCCCATGTAATCGCACGGGCAGTGCCATCATCTTTAATTTGAAATACGAGCGTGTCTTTATTATTAGGAGTACCCGAAAGGTTTGTCGTCATTGAGGTAATTGCAGTTGCAAGAGCGGTAATATCAACAGCATCGCAGTTATCGGTGTTGATAGTAGGGGTTGCAGAAGAGGTTATCGCAGTTACACGCTTTGTAATACGCTTATTTGTGAGTGTATTAGTGCTTGATATTGACGGAATAGCTACCCCCTCTATCCCAATTACTCCAGCAGAAACACGGCTGAGCGTCGTATCTGTAGCGTGTCCGATGTCTAGTGTTCCTGCATTATACTGGTTTCCTAGATAATCCATCGCCCACACCGCAGTCGTGCCTCCTCCCCAGAAGTTGAGACTGCCCGTACCAGCCGTATTATAGTTAAAATCAAAGACACCATTTGTATTTCCACTTATTCGTGCCTTATTATCAGCGTTGAGATACATACTTCCCGATACGTTGATATTTGATACTGATATTGGGGCATCTGCTGAGTCGTCTGCTAGTCTAAATGCGAGCGTTGTAGTACTACGTTTGATTGCAGGAAATGAAGATGTCGTGCCTCCAAAGTTCAATCGAGAGAATGAGGTAGCGGCGGCATCAAAAAGTTCAATCACACCATCTGCTGACGACTTGATAACCGAGCGACCGTTCCAGTAAAATTGTCCGGTTGAACCTACACGAGCCGCCGTCGCAGCAAGAAGTGTATTTAGAGTTATGTTTCCTGTAGTGGTTATAGCACCAGAACCAAGAGCAAATGCTGTGTTGTTGAATGTGAGTGTACCAGCACTATGTGTCATTGTTACGTTGCCAGCATTGAAGTTGATGACTGCACCAGAGGCAAGGAAGAGGTCGCTCCACATCTTTGTAGTACTACCAAGAGCAAAGGCATCAGAAGTTCCAAGTACAAGAGCGGCGTTTATTGCTACACCTGTGAGGTTGTCGAGTGCAGTCGTAGCCCCACCGCCACCAAGGGTTTCAATCTTGTCATAGAGGGCATTCTTGGTTGGGACTTCAAGACTTCCGTTCCACCCAACACCATACGCCTCATCGGCTACTTCAAGGTCAGTGTACGCAGAGTCGTCAGCAAGACGAGCTTGTAAGATTGCAGAGCTACGTTTAATAGATGGAAATGAAGAAGTAGTCCCACCAAATTGAAGTCTATTAAAATCATTGCCAGCGGAGTTTTGAAATACAATAATACTATCAGTCGAACATTTCATTTGAGAACCAGAATTCCAAATATATGAGCCCCCAAGAGTAGTACGAAAACTGCTACCTCGAACTTGTGAGGCACTTTCGATAACACTTGTAGATGTTACAACACCTGCTTTCGATACATTGAACTGTGATACTCCTCCAACTTTCAAATCTATAAGTTTTGCATTTGCGCCACTTGCAGTATTGGTAACATCCAAAAGAATAGATGTCGGACTACCTGTTGTATTCCACGTTTGCGTACCACTTATAAGAGAGCCTGCAAGAGAACCTGAGCCAGCTATAACCGTATCAGCTACAGTAATCCCATTTAAAAATGATGGAGCTGTTTGCATTGCTACAACTGTACCTGTACCAGTGAGGGTATATTCACCAACTGTACCTGAGTTGTTGTATAAAATACGAGTGTCAGTACCAGACGTGATTGTTGTTGTACCAATAGTGATACCGCCTCCACCACCACCAGATCCGAGGACGTACTTACCATCCGTGATAGTTACACCAGATAGATCAATATCATCAAGCTCAACAAGTGAGACTGTTTTAGACGATGTTTTTCTTACCACATTCATCATTGATTCAATATCAGGAGTATTTGAAAGTTTTTCGTAGTCAATACCAAGAGACTCAATCTTTTTCTTGAGTTCCTCTGGCTTCTCCTTTTTTGTCACCTCCTTTATAACCTGTGTTTTTTCAATTACCTTTTCAACGATAGGCACCTCAATAGAATCAGCAATTTGCTGCTTATCTTGATCCGTGAGAACGTAGTCTGCACCAGTATCACCCTTGATAGGCTCTGGTATGAGTGGCTCTATAATAGATATCAGTTCTTCTTCTGTAGGTGTATGGCCATCCCTTCCATGTATAGGCTCAGGGATCAGTGGCTTTATGAGTTTTTTGAGTACTTCGTCGCTTGGAGTATCACCCTTCTCTCCTGTATCGCCTTTCTCGCCCTTATACATTGTAGTTTCAGCACCATTAATTTCAATTTCAAGTGCCATTTTTTTATCTGACATCTTCTTGATCTCTGTATACGTCTTGTCGACTGTTTCAAGCTGTTGTTCTGCAATTTTTCCTGTCCGGACTCCTTGTTCGAGGGAGTGTTCGAGGAGGGAGTTGGTTTCATTCGCGTTCTCGTCGACTGCTTGTACGAGGTCATAGATAGGGTTGTTAGTTTCCTCTGGAGGCATAATATGATTATAACATTAATTTAGTATCTCGTCGGCTGATAGTTCCCCGTTCTTGAAACGAGTGATCAAATCCTGCGCTTCTTTCTTCGTGATCTCCTTATTTCGGAGTTTCTGCCCAAGGAAGTTCTCTACTGGAGTGTATGATGTCCAGAGTACTGTATCAACAAGTTTTAGGTTGTCTAAATCATTTGATCCCCCAAGTTGTAATGGAATAGTATGGTCGAGCTTCATGTTTGCAGTAGCACCACGCTCCTCTTTTACTTTCGTTGACTCCGGGAAGGTCATACGATCTACAATAATAGCTCCATTGTCTACCCTTCGGATTCTTTGACCTGAGAATATACGATTGAAGGCAGTCACCGGGTCTGATCCAATCGCCTTAGCATACGTAAAGACTGTTTTAATTACATTCGTTTCGGTCTGTGGCCCGGTTCCAAATTCCGGCTTTTCACCCTCTTTTGCTTTTTCTAGTTTTTTGAAGTCTTCTTTGACAAGTTTGTAGTACTTATACTCATCATCAGTCATAGCATCGAGTACTGGCTGTGCCTCTTCGTCAGTCATCGCCTGGATCTCTTTATACGTAGCAACCATGTCCTTCTTACCCTGGATAGTTTGTTTAGTCTTCTCTGCCGTCCTGTACTTCTTGTAAACTTCATACTGTGCATCAGTAAGTCCATCAACGATTGCTTGAGCTTCTTCACCTTTTCCTTCTGCATCAAGTGCCTGCACCTGATCGTATACCGGCTTGATTGCACTTGTTTCCTTTGAATTAATTTCTACCTTATTGAAGTAGTTCTGAGCTTCTGGACTTGCGTATTTACCAAAAATAACAGACTGTGCTTTTGCGCCAAGAGATGTGCCCTGTGTGAATTGAAGGTTTCCTGATTTTGTATATGATCCACCCTCTTTGACTGCTTGTAGTCCTTGTAGTGTTTTTCGGATTTGAGATCCAGCAGGAATAAGTCCAACGGCAGATTTCCCTATATCTTTAAGCTTCTGCGCACCACTTCGTACCTGTCCGTATTTATCGGGAGTATTGAGCGCTGCCTTTGTAACCTCTATTGGGAATTTTAATGATGGTGGTTCTGTGAATGGAAGTTTTCCTTTTTCAAGTGTCCCCATAAAAGGAATAAGCTCTTCTGGTTTCATGCCAATAGCAGATCCGATGGTGTATACAAATGCAATACCTGCTACTGCATAGCGCATAAGTCCAGCGATGTTTTTAGCCTTCTCCTGTCCATAGAATGCACCCTTTGCTTTACCACCAAGAAATTCTACCTGCTTGATACCAAAGGTACCAAACTGACTAAACGTCTTTGCTATATCGCTCGAGAGTCCTACTGGCGTATCGATACTATCGAAGACAAATTGTGTCTTTCGTACAATACCCTTAGCAAATTCAATTGCCTCCTGCTCTGTCATTCCTTTTTTGAGTCCCTTTGCTTTTGCTCCGAAGTAAGCAGATCCTCGGTTAATATGTTCTGCAAGATTAAAGAAGACAAATAGACCCTTATCCATTTTCTCAATAGCCTTCTTTGTAGAGGAAAGTACCCGGTCTTGTATAAAACCTGCGTTTAATATACCCTCTCGTGCCAATTCTTCCCGTGCGCCCTTTTTGA
Organism: uncultured Candidatus Saccharibacteria bacterium; assembly: GCA_964424465.1. Taxonomy (GTDB): domain Bacteria; phylum Patescibacteriota; class Minisyncoccia; order Phycocordibacterales; family CAIZLB01; genus CAIZLB01. The sequence goes on along the minus strand of CAYRJE010000003.1, from coordinate 20,958 downwards.
ATAGACTTGCATACCCGATAACAGTATATTTTTCACCAAGTTCAGCATATGTGTTGATCCCTTGTGATAGGTTACGGATTGCAGATGCAGGGTTGAGTCCAAGCATCCCACGGAACGTCATACGTCTAAATGTTGCAAGAACTGCATTAAGTGGCCGCTGGCCAAGCTTATACCCAATCTTACTTTTAATAAAGTTATCAATACCTTTGTCTGCATTACTCGGACGCATGTTGATATTATCGATATACTTCTTTATGTAATTGAATTGAGATTCCTCAATGTTAGACATATCAAGAGTCGGGCCAGTCTTTGCCTGTATCTTTTCAAGTACAGGATCCATGTGAACCTTACGTGTTGCACGTTTTACATACGCATCAAGTGCCGCCCATGTGTCCTGTTTGTAGCCTTTAGCACCAAGACGCTTCAAAAGGAATGGATCATAGACTGAGCCAGGGATTCTGTCTGCTAAAATCTTTGCAAGATCTTCATCAAATTCTTTTGCGAGAAGTTCTTTATCAAAGATGTGCGTGATGTAGTGTGTAATAGTATTATCCTTTTCAAGACCGAGTCTTGTCGCCCATTCTTTGAGGTAGGTTTTTATTTCACCACCAACCTTCATTTCTATTGGTGTAAGATCAATTGCTTCACCATCAAGCCATCGGAAGATACGCTCATTGCTTTCTTTTGATACTTGCTTGCTCCACTGAGTGACCTTATCGATGTTTTTAGGAAGCTCTTTCCAGTAGGAGTCCATGGCAGTACGGAGCTCTGTTGCCTCCTTTCCAAAGCCAATTTTTTCCTTGACAAAGTGAGGTGTTCTGAGGAATGTATCAATAGTGTGTACTTTCTTCTGTACAGGCGTTACGGTTTGTTCTATAATACGAGGTAATGAAACACCTGGTGGAACCTGCTCTCCGCGAAGTATATCTTGCGCTTGGCGCGCTGCTATTTCTATTGATCTCCCCTCTCCTGTTGATGTATTTATTGGGGAAGTTTTCACTATCACTTTTTTCGCGATAACAGGTTTTGCCTTAGCTGTTGATAGTGGAATACCCTCTGCACTTATTTTGATAGATTTCTTCTGAACCTGATAACTTTCAAGAAGTTCTTTCTTTGCGTTGTAGTCTTCAATCTGAGCACGGATTTCATCTGGGTTATCAAATTTATCACCACCGAGTGTATTCTCTGATACCTTTGTAAGTTTTGTATTACGCGCAATGATAGCTCTCTTCTCTGCATCAGTTTTTGCAAGCTCTGGATTTTTAAAATCAAGAAACTGTCCTTCTTTTTTAGAAGCGAATCGCTGGAGTATCTTACCCGGATGATCTTTGATCTCCTGCTTTGTGTCTGCAATTGCTTCATTTAGATACGCAATCTTATCCTGCTTTTCAGTAGTAGGTTTTACTGTAGTGACTTGCTTGATAGCACTGTCTTCATCACGAGTATTGACCCATTCTCCGGCCTTCTTTACTTGGTAGACATCCCGGCCGTCACGTGAAACAACGCGGATCTTTCCTTCCGCGATGAGGCGGTCTACCTCTGATACCTTTTTAGAAATTTCGCTTTTTATAGCTTGTGTTCCTGGTTCAATTCCAACAGAATCAGCTAGTGCTTTCTCTCTCTCAGCGATCCATTCAGTAGCCTGTGCTTCTGATGCGAAGTTTCTGTGGACTGTAGATCCATACGCTTTGTATTCAACTTGAACTGGAAGTAATTTGTTTCCTGGGTTAGGAATTATCTTTGCTTTAAATAGATTTTTTACTTCTGGTTTAGGATTTCTGAGATCTCCACCAAAATCTATATGGCCACTTTGTTTATTAGGTATTTCTTTAAAGCGCTTTACTGCACTCTTATATATATCTTGGATCTTTTTGAGTAGGTTATCGAGTGCTTCAAATACCTTTGCATATACAGACTTTTTGTAACCTGCATCAGCTTTTGCCCACTTATCAACAACATATTCTTCGAGGAGTTTGTTTTCACGGTTAGCTCCAGCGTACGCACCTTCAGCTTTATATATCTTTGCGAGCATTGTCTTATACAATGGCCCCATCTCTTTCTTAGCTATAGCGAGAGCTTCTTTCTGTATCTCCGGGGATAGCTTAGAAAATAGGAAGTGCTTTGTCTCGTGGAGTGCGGTGACAAGGCCTGCCTTACCTTTCTTCTCTACAATGGTCACTATGTTCTGCCCGTACTTAGTTACCTGGAATGATCCATCTGCATTACCGAGTATCTTTTTTGTATCAAAGATAATAGCAAGATCCTTCGATGTATAGCCAGACTTCGCGATATCATCAAGAATCGCCTTCTTTATTTGAGTGGTAGAAAGTTGTATGTCTTTATTGAAGAATGGACGACGGAGGAGCATGTTGCCTTTAGATTTGTCCCAGATGTCGGTGAGTTGGGATTTGGTTTTGATATTTTTTGGGTCAAAAATTACTGTTTCTCTCGGAGTTCTTAACCCATCATATCCAAGTTTTTTGAAATAATTACTTATCTCGGCTGGGTCTGTTTTGGTTATTTGCCACCCATTATCTTGATATGCTTTTAATAATTCTTCGTTTGATATATCTTTTATTTTAAGATTTTTAGGAATACGAACTTCAATAACACTATCTCCATATTGACTAACTGCTGAACGACTTTTTCCAAAATATATACCATCACCAAGCATTTTATCTTTTGCCCCAAGTTTAGATACACTTTCATTCCCTAAAGTAAAACCATTTTTGTTTATAGACTCTGCTGAAAAATTATCTGTTGCGTGGAAAAGCCCTCTAGTTTCTCTCATTTCAAATTCTTCTAATCCTTTTCCTGCACTCTTATACTTACGAGCTTCTTGTGCTAGTGAGCTTTTTACACTTGTAGATCCTGCAAACTTACCACTAACACTCCGTATTGGTACTCGACGAGATGTAATAGCCATACTCGATGGAGGATTTGCGAGCGTATCATTGAGACTCTTTGAGAGATTAACAGCAGGAGCCTTTGGAGCAACTTGTACAGGTTTAGACGCGTCAACACCCACCTGCTTGAGCAAAGTATCAGCCTCGGTGACCTCAGCCTTCGTGAGGGGCTTTACGCGTAGTTTTTCTTGTAGTTGTAAGAGTCGAAATTCTGTATCGACATTTCCAAATGATAGTTTTCCATTTACTTTTACAGGACTAGTATCTAGTGCATTGAGTTCTTTTAATATCTTTTCTTCTTGTACTGGAGCAAGTATTTGTTTGAATTGGTTAGGCCCTTTATATCCCCCAAGTACTGCCTTTACTTCACCAACAGTCCTAGTTGGTGCGAGTTGACTTGCAAGATCGTCTGCAACTGTTCTCTCTATTTTGTATACCCTTTGTAGTTGATAACTTATAACAGATGGATTTTTTTCTTTACTCAAAGTTCTCAATACTGCCGATGGAATCTTTCCACCACCGAGCTTGCTTGCAACAAAATCTGCACCACCAACCATACCCATGGTAGCATTTAACGTCTTCTCCGCTTGTACTGGGTCAAGTTTAAATGTTCCATCCTGTGCCTTATTAACAAGTGGTGCATTTGGGAAAACAGTATTTAATCGTGCCACCGGATTCTTCACTCCCTCAATAACATTATTGCCAAGTTTAAGAATATCAGCAAAGACATTTTTTGCAGATGTTTTTGTATCAGTAAATGCGCTTGGTGCTTCAACATTCCTTGGAGCTATTGTCTTACTTGCCAAGTTAGTAGCAGTATTTTTAAGTATTGAGATAAATGGGTTTACTTGTGGTGTTTGTATAGGTTGAGGAGTTGGTGCTTGTAGGGAAGAAGCTACTGACTTATTTGTCGGAGTTAGTTTTGGTTTTAATATATTTAAAAATGGGTTGGTTGACATACATATAGCTATCTAGTTCGTGTTGATGTAGTTTTTGGTTTTGTTGATGTAGACCGTAGATAAGAAGGGAGTTTGTCATTTACCGGATTGACATACTTCGCTGGAGGGAATTTGAGGAGAAAGTCTTTTGCGAGCCCACCTGTTTCCGGATCAGTCCATGCTTGGAATGCCTGCTGGTATACATCTGGATCGACATAGTTGTCTGGCCCCTTACTTGATTCAAGCGCACTACTAAATTGAGACATTTGATCTGGAGAGAATGATGCCTTACCACTTATAACTGTACCTTTAGTGGATGTGCCAGTTTTCTTTCCTGTAGTTGGTTTATACGGAGCTTCTGCAATAAGCTTGTATTGCCCAGATGCTGAGTCAAAGGCATAGCGCTGTTGTCCACCACTGAGTTCAAATGGAGCATTTTGTTTTGCAAGTGCTGCATCATTTGTTTTCTTTTCTTCTGCATAACTAGCAGTAAGATCATCAACACTGATACCGTAGTACTTCGCAAGCTGATCAAGCTGTGTCTGTGGGACATCTGTAATATCAAGACCTTGTGCAACAAGTGCTTTAGCTGCCTTTCCTGAGTTGGCAGCTTTACGTGAGTCTGCGTCTGCATAAAATGCAACACGTGCATCGAGTCCTTTTGAAAATTCCTCACGCTTTGCCTTGAGTTCATTTGATGCATCTGTTCTAGCTTGCCCCATGAGATATGAGAGCTTCGCAGCCTTTTCATTATCGATTTGATTTAATACTTGATTATTTGATGCTTCCTGATTCTGGACGTTAGCTTCTCCAAAGTCACTTCCGATAAGACCACGACGAGCATTAATAGCGGTCTGTGTGCCAAGACGGCCTGTACCTTGTACTTTTGCACGAGCGATCTCGTCTGCATACATAGCATTTACAGCATCGATTTGCCCTTGAAACCGACCAAGTGTATCTTGATAGATTTTCTTCTCATTAGGCTGTTGTAGAGAATTTAAATAACTTAACTGTGCATTACGAGCAGATGTAAGATCCGGGCTTTCATAGGTACCAGTAGGTACTTTGACATTTTTAGTAGTAGATGCAGGTGCAGGTGTGGTTTGAGTAGTAGACCATCCAGAGTTCTGGTAGCCCTTTAAATACTGGTTATTAACCGTTGCCGATTTCCCCGTCTTACTGTTATAAACTGTTGTTGTTTTGGTTGCCATATTATTGTTTATAGAATACTAAACTTGTGCGATACCCATTTCCTGATATACCAGTTACGCCATGTTTTAATGAAGTACCATCAAATAAAATGACATCTCCAGTATCGCAAGGAAAGGCTATTTCTAGTTCAGGAAAGACAAGTAATCCACCTTCTGTGTCTTTTCTAAAGCAAACCAATCTCGATG
>CAYRJE010000003.1:0-15707 GCA_964424465.1 uncultured Candidatus Saccharibacteria bacterium | reverse complement strand
TGATTGAACCCGCACCTCCGCCACCAGTACCACCCGCACCCATATTTCCACTTGAGGTACCAGTCCCACCGGCACCACCAGAAACAGTATACGTTCCTGAATCTGCAGTAAGTGAGCCATAGTAAACTACAATGTTTCCACCAGCTCCTCCTCCACCACCACTAGCAGTGGACTCAGAACCAGAACGTGAACCATTTGTACCAGCACCACCAGCAACAGATAATATCCCAGTAACATTATATGCACCAAGACATGATAAGACTAGTACACCACCACCACGACCACCGTTACCAGGTGTAAATGAAGATGCTGTCCCCTTTCCTCCTGCCCCACTTGTAGCACCAGCACCAGGACATGTATATGGTGCTAAAAATGTATATACACTATCTACTGAGTTTACAAAGTCAGAAGTTGCAGTTGATGCCCCGGTATTTCCAGTTGAAGGAAGTGTTTTTGCTCGAATAAATCCATATCCGTTACTTCCTGTTTGAAAAGTTGTGTTGAGTACTCCTGTACCACCAGCAGCACCCATGGCACTTGCATCAATTGCTGGTGTTGCTGAAGATGTAATCGTTATATCTCCAGTACAAAGAAGTATAATTGTTGTACCGTTGGTTGCCGGATTTGAAAATGCTAATTTACCAGTTCCTGTTATAGAAATTGATGAGTAATTTTTAACAACAACCGCCGCATTTGAACAGTCTATTGTTGTTGTGCCAGAGGTTATTGTTAGAGCACCATCTGCTCCTGTTCCACCAAACCTAACCGCTGAAAGACTTTGTTGTGTCAAATATTTATTAGATGTACTTGGTGTCCCTATTGACCCACCCCCTGCCATTGCGGCTTTTTGGTCAGCAGATGGAAGTCTTGTTCCATATTTTGATAATACTAGTTGGTCTGGTGTGACAGCAAGGGGGCCAAGGCCACCAGTAGCAGTATCAGTATCAATTTCAGCAAATGTCCCCAATTCTACAAAACCAGGAGTAGTATTAGAAGCATTAGTTCCGCCTGCAAATGAAGCATCATCTACATATTTTTTAGTAGATAATTGATAGTCAGTAGTCGGAGTAGTAGCAGAAGCATATCCTGTAACAAGGACGTTGTTTATAGCCAAAATATGAGCAAAATCAGTAAGTGTTACGGATGCACCAAGCCGATGAGCTCGTGCAACACCAGAAGTTTCAACACCTTGTCGTGATACTGATTTTATAGCAGTAAGAGCTGTACCAGTAAGGGTACACGAGATGTGTTCTTTAGATGAATTTGATCCATCAAGAGTAAAAAAGTATCTTCCTGTAGGAAGTGCTACCCCGTCATCATCAGTGGCACTCTGCAGTGTCCCTGTAGTTGCGCCGACAACCATAGCTGCGGATAGGCTTGTAGTAAAGTCAGCGAGTATTGTTCCTAATTCTATAGCCATGATGTTTTTGCCCCCATTGTTACTATTAATATACCATTATTTTTATGTAATGAGAAGTTTTTCATATTAAAATTCTGGATTAGCCTGATCTACCGTTGCTCCATCCAAAGACACGTTCTGTTTTTGCCTGAATCTGGTAGGAATTTTGTCTTCATATACATCAATACCAACGTCAATTTGATTGTCGATATCAACATACCCTACACCAAGAGCGACAAAAGATATCTTTCGTTTCCTGAATTTAGGCACCTTTTTGAGGCGTATTTCAAGAAAATAGTTGAATATATTACTCAAATCATCCCCACCCACCTGGGCAGATCCAATGAAGTTTGATCCAATTGATTGTGGAGAAGAGTAGTCAACATATGACCCTGTCCCAAGGACTGTACCCACAAGCTGAGATCCGTTATCGTCATAGTTGATATATACCTGATAGCTCTGATCTGCACTGATGGCACCCTTGAGTCGTAATTTCCTGTATTTCTTTAGATTTTCACTATTCCATGTCTCACCTTTTCCTGTCCAGATGTTAGAAATTGAGAAACCGTCATCATCGAAACCACTGAAGAGCTGGTATACAGACTCTGAAACTGAAGCACCCATGTATAGATAGGTACCATCACGGGCAAATGTTCGAGCGGTGTATGAAGTTATATCTACGGTCTTATTTTGCATATCACAAAGAAGAACGATATCGTTATTCGTTGCATTTGTAGTCTTACATGCGACAATGATATATCGCTCATACGTATCAATAGTACAGTCATCATACAGATAGTCAGCAAATTTAAATTGTGGAAACAGTATCACTGGTTCAAGCGCATCACCAGTAAGGTTTTTCTGAAGGATTGTCATCTCTGGCTTTGCCTGGTTAGAAGTGTTCATAAAGACAATACCTTCTCCTGTAGAGACTGCCCCCCGGAATGATTGTAGTCCAAGCTCCTTTCGATATACTTCATTGACTGCAGTGACATCATCAGACTCTATATTGAGTCGGTATGCTGACTGTCTCTTCATTGAATAATAGCCGTTTGATCCAATAAGAATTGAGAGGATTGCATCTCCACCTTCATCTTGTGGAAACTGAAAGCCCTCAGAGGCAGCTCGTGTAGCAGACTTACTAAAATCTGTTACTCCACGGAGATTACTCATCTCCCATTGATACGCTACAGTACCAACGCCTGCATTTGAAACAGTGTATGCACCTGTTATGTAGTTGATTGTACCAGTACCACCTAATGATCCAGTCAAAACACCAAGATAGTTATCTGTATACACTTCCCCTGATGCTGTAATAGTAAGCGTTACGCCAAAACAGTTACGCTTAGCATCTCCGGCTTTGAAAGCAAGAGTCCCTGTAAGCGAAGTGGTAGCTTCACCAGCTACCGCAGTATATACACCAGTTGCACCAGATACTGCACGTTGATTATCAATCCATGATCCATAGAGTCCTGTTTTGTCTTCTACACGATTCCACAAGATTGCACGACCCTTATCAATAAATGCAAAACCTTTGAAGTTTTTAGTACTATCATACATTGAGCAATACGACCCTGGATTAGCATTATGGAATTTATAAATACCATCTACTCCAAAAGCATAGGTAAATGTCCCTGCAAGGGATGAGTAGTTTGTAAACGTATAGTCGGAGTTTGCAGTAAGGCCCGTAACAACATCAGTCCATGTTGATCCATTGAGATATTGAATCTTTGTAGAGATCTTGCGCCAATGCACTTTTGATCCGTCTGCTTTGTAACCAAATATCTGTCCCGTTATTTTTCCTGAGACACCAGCAGATCCGACGAGGAGTTTACCAGGAATCAGTTTGATCTTTCCATCCTGCGTATACCAGTTATTACTAGCTGAAGCTGCGTCACTCGGAATAACCTCCTCATCAAGTAGGTTGTTGACTCCGGATTTGAATAATGAGATTTCTTTGTTTACCATTTAATTTAAAAGTAAATTGCTGTTCCAGTAAACCATATCAAGGAGGATTGCATCATACTTGGCCTGATTTTCCTGAGCATAGCTTGTAGCCTTTGGAGAGAGTTGCATCACTGCATCATCAACGGCCATACCATATACCAACACATCTTGAAACCGGGTAGGGATCAACGGTGTATCTGAAGCAGTAAGTACTGCTGGTACTTTAATATAGTCAAAGAGATAGGTCTGAGATACTGGAGTACCCGTAAAGTATATTTTACTATTTGCATAATCTAAATACGCATACCCAGTCTTACCGAGATATTGTACTCGATCGGAGTAGTTGACGACATAGTATGCGGATCGGCCTGATCCAATAAAGATAACAAATGGTGTTGCATTATTCTGTGGAGATAGAGTGTTATCAGTATACGAATAGTTAGGAGAAAAGAAGGCAAAATCAGTTGGCATTGTTATGTAATACCCATCGACACCAGATCCAAGCATTGTTGTTCCTGACGCTGGAGTCTTGAGGATCTCCCATGGTCGTGAAGACATAACCTTGTTATAGACCCGATTGAGTACATACAATTCTTCTGTTGAAGAGAGCTCAGTAATATCTGATACCTGTAATTCGAAATTTGTAATTATTGCTGATGCTGTTGCCATGTTATTTTGTGGTTATTATTAATACTCACATCCCAAGCCCCATAAGGGCCTGAGGGTAAGTACTAGACTAAGTGATACTTTACTTTTTATAATTAGATTAATAATAAGCTAATTGTAGACTATGCAACTAGGATTTTGACGTTCAAGAACTTCTTAGCTCCATCTGCGAAAGTCTTTAGACCTGCAAGGTATGAAGAGAAGACGTTGTTTCCACGGCGGTCTGCTGTTGGACGTACGTCAACTTCTTTCTGATCTTGTACAACAAGGTCAATAGCACCCTTTTTACCGTAGTAACAGTTGATGTAGTTTGAAGTCCAAGTGTCTGTAGCGTCTGTAAATGTTTCTGAAACAAGAACACGTCCACCTCCAACTTTAACGATTGTCAAAGTGTTAGCTGTGTCGTTGTTTGTAGCAGTAACACCTGAGAGCAAAGCACGATCTGCTGCTGATACTTCGTAGTAACCAGTTGCAGAGTTTTGTCCTGTAGCTGATCCGTTGAAAGCGTTTTCAAGGATTGCACGTGTAGCATCAGCAGAACCACCGATATCAAATTCACCAGCTACTGATGGGACTGCACGAGCTGTCCATACAACACCGTTGTAAGTGATAGTGTCTGCTGCTGTTACGTTTGTAGCCATAGAAAGCACTGAAGTAGCAGTAAGGTTTTCTGAGATGTACATTTGAGCCTGAGCTACATCACCAACGTAACCGTTTTTGAATGTTGCACCAGCCATATCAATGTTCTTAGAGATGATGAACTGTGAGATATCACCAGCTGCGTATGAGTCAACAACCAAAGCCATGTTTGTCATGATTTCAATGTTGTTCTTGTTACGAAGCTTAGCACCCATACGAGTTGTCATCTGAGGAACTGTAGTTGCAGAAAGAGTGATTGCTGTACCAGTTGATGCACCAGTTGTAAGATCTCCGTTGTCAAAAGACCATAGAGCGTTTACAACTTCACCGAAACATCGTCCATCCAAGTCTGTTGCGAGCTTGCGAGCAATGTTCTTACCTGCAGTCTGCATAGCCTGAAGTGGGCCTGTTTGTGAAACTTCTCCATCTGAAAGGTGGAAAGCTGTTTCTTTTTCAAGGTTGATTGTCAAAGATTCTGCTGTGTCAGTGATAGCATCAATAGTTGAAGCTGATCCACGAACAGTTGAACGAACCAATACTCCTGAAAGGTCGAGAGCTACGCGGGTTACGGATCCTCCGTAAGTTAGCATAGGTTCAAGACGCATGTTCATAATATCCTTCGCTACCAAAGTCTTGTTAAAGATTTCTTGGTAGGAATTGTCGAAGGCTACTTTATAGTCTGTGAGGGCCATAGATTTGTGTTATTTATAAATTAAGTTTATTAATGCCCCCATTCTGATTTAGTACCCCTTACTTAGCATCGCTTCGTTATATTGTGCTTTCTTTTTAGGGTCAGCCATTACTTCATTGAAGTATTCAATATCTTTTCCAGCTCTGTTTAGGTCAAGTGGTTCCGGATCTTTACCTCCGCCAGGTGTCGTTGTTTCGATGGTGCGCTTACCCTGGATAGCATTACCATATGTTTCCTCGATTATTTCTGAGATCGTCTTACTTGCGTTTTGAGGAAGGAGCGCCAGTTGTTTAATAACATCTGGATTTGCGATATCTTTAAATTCCGGCCCACGCTCAAGTGCGAGTGCAAGACCTTTATTAAAGGCTGTCTCAAATTTGTCTATCTTCTCTCTGCTTTCAAACTTAGAATTGAATTTCTGCTCCAATTCTTTCTCCGTGTCAGCCTTTATAGTCTGAGCTAGTTTCTTCAAAAAGCCTCGATCTATATCATGCTCTTCAGCGATTGCATCAATACTATCTGAGATATCTTCTGTAGAAGATCCAGTTTCTATCTGCTTTTTAAGAGCGATGACTTCCTTCTCAAGTGCTTTACGAGCTTTCTTTTCTCCTAAAAATGCACTCTCCGGGATCATGTTCTCTGTTTCCTTCTCAGGAACCATATCACTGATTGTTTGCTCTACTTCTACCGCTGGGGTATTTTCGACAGTTGGCTCTGTTACTTCTACTACTTCCTCTGTGGGTTGATCCATATGAGTATCACGTTGTTACGAAGTCGCACTTCGAAGTTTTTTACCGGGACTTAGCCGTAATAGATTTTTAGAAGTCTCCCGACTTCCCCATGTAATAATTATACGTCATATTATTTATCTATACAAATAATGTGACTAATCTTGCTCACAGGAGTGAATGGGGATTTCTCCCATGGGCAAGATAAGGCACACTACTCTTCGAGTAGCGCCTGTTTAAGATCTTCGGTAGCCTGTAGTTTATTCTTTACGGACTTCTTCATAATACGGGCAAGATCGATCTTTGTCTTCATATCTGCACAGAGTGCAATAAATTCGTTCTGAGTAAGTACGGAATACTTATTACAGAGCGTATCAATAGCACTCACGGCATCGGCCATGAGACTTTTAAAGAGTAGCTCACCTCCTTCGGATAGGTAGAGCGCCTCAATACCCGAGAACTTTTTAAGCTCGTCAGATATGATATCTACCTTTTCTTCTTTAGGCGTCTTTAGCATATGGTGATTCTATAGATGATAATTCAGGGATTTGTTTTTTAATCTCTGCTATTTCAAGAGCATCAGTCTCTAATTGTTCTTCTATAAGTTTCAATTTTTCGTCACACAATATGACCCATCCAGCTGCTTCTTTATACATCCAAGCAGTAAATAGATCCTGCTCAGACATATCAAGCACAAAAGGATGATGCTGTTCTATGTTTTCTTTCTTTACATTCTCGTATTGTCTTTTAGCCTCTAGCTCTTTCTTTGTATTTAATAGATTCTTAGTATTAAGCTCTATATCGTTCATGGTAAATTCATCTACTCCACCACGTTTTTCTATAACCCTATCTTTCATGTCAGGGAAAACTATACCCTCAGCACTATTTGCATCTATATTAATTGATTTTATTTTATATTCCATAACTACATTGTCCCCGGAGCTGTAGCCCCATTACTATTAATATCTGGCACTCCTAATCCAGGAGTCGGAGCTGGTGGCGGTGCACTCAGCTCAGCCATTTTTTGTTTAAATAACATACGATTTGCTTCAGCAATCATATTCTTCATGATGATATCATCAAGTGATACCATATAGTTTACAAACATCTGGAAGTCTTCAGGTGAGATATCTTCCTGGTGATCCTTCATGTAGTCTACAAACTTCTGCTTGTATGCTGTATTTGCGCCTGGATTCGGAGGAATGATCTCTCCATCCAAGAGCTTCTCGATATCTCTCTCAGCTTCTGACATGATCTTTGCATTACCAAAGTCTTGTGTGTCCTGTAGTTGTCGGATGGTATCTTCGTCGAAGCCAGCAATTGTCGCAGATAGCTCATATGCTTTCTCTGCATTTTGTATAGGGTTTTGTGAATTACCCTGTAGAAAGGCGAGTTTTGACTTCTTCTCTTCTTCTGATAGCGCAAGCTCAGCGTTTGATGCTTCAACCATGCAACCAAATTCTTCATTCTTTCGGAAGATATCGCGTCGTGAGACTTCTACAACCTCAATACCATCGGGCCCAAGGATATCAACTGCTACCTTTTTGACAAGGTTATCGCGTACTCCCCACTCGTAGAGCTTTGAAAATCGCTTGTAGCCAAATGAATATGACTTGTTGAGGTAGCCAAAACGATCTGCGGCATTCTCTTCGTTACCTTTATAGATACCCACCTTGTCCTGGTCTGATGCACCCATACTACCAGCGGTGACGCCGGATGCTTTCTCTTTAATGACATCAAGGATATCAAAGACTTGAATAGGTGTATTAATACTCGGGATCTGGAGGAGCTGGATAGCCTTGTTTGCATCAAAGTCTTTCTTCACCTTGATATATCCATCACGTCGGTACTTCAATTCTGCAAGGTTCTCTATAGCTCCGACGTTTACTACCTTCTGAGGTTTATTGATCTGCTCTGCATTATCAAGCATCTGATTGATTGATACTGCTTGTGCCATGATCACTTCACGGACATAGTCACAGTATGAAGGAGTCCAGAACTCTGTAAGGTCTGGGAAGGCTGCCCACGTCCAGAATGGCCATAGGTTAGAGGTGAATAGATCAGTGAGCTTCTCAACACGGATAGCAGTACGGCCATCTTCACAGAAGAGAACATAGTATCTTTCACCTTCAAAGGTTGTGTACCATTCCCAGAACTTGAATTTATCTGAGCCTGAGATCTGTTTTTGAGTCAACCAAACATTAGTATCACGTGTTCTATCCTGCTTGTTTACTTCTTCTTGTGGTGTCTCAGTAGCATTACTTGATCCATCAATAAGTGATTGTCCTTCAGTCTTCAGATAGATACCTGCCTTCATACCAGCCTTGATATCTGATTTAGTCTTTATAACACCGTATCGTCCCATGTATTGCCCTGCTTCAAGGTCAATTCCACCAGCAGAAGGATCAACAAGGAAGTCATAGACATCAACATTTTCTAGGTGAGCGGCATACTGCCCTTCAATACTATCTGCATAGTATGAGTAAATAGCACGGCCATAGATGATCGCTTGCTTCTTACCGGCGATATCTTTAATATCCCAGTCATTCTTATCTTGATCTGTTACTCTGAGTGCATTGAGTATCTTTACTCGTGTAAGCTGAGATTCCTTTCTTTTAATGTATTTAAATACGAGTGGATTATCAATCTTTGAGAGAATTGTATGTACAAACGCAGCCATCTGCCCAAGATCGACGTTCGCTCGTGATGCTTCCGGTGCTACCTTGCGTGAATAATAGAGCTGTTCGTTTACTTTCCAGTTCTTAGTCTTCCCCTGCTTGAAGTCACGAGCAAATACTATCTCGTTAGCTACTTGATTGATGATTTTTTGACGTGATTCGTATGAAATTGATGGCATTTATGGATTTCCCCATCCAAAATTATTATTTAATACACTAAGTATACAACTTTATAAGGTTATACGCCAATATATTCGTATAAAGGACGTGTTTCTTCCGGCAAGAGGCTCGGATCATCCACTAATTCTGTGTCTTCTGGTGTCCGGAGCGTTGAAAAGGCATACCGAGTGCCATCCATACTGTGATCGAAGCCTGGTTTAGGTACATTGAGGGTCAATCCATCCTTGTTTACCATCCAAGAGTAGTTCTCATACTCCATTTTGATCTTCGTAGAGCGCTTTGTATAGGATATCCTCTGTGATTGCATGAAAGCAATACCAGTATTGATTGATCCTGGGCCCTTCTCTGCCGGTATAATGTTCACTCCATACTCTTTTATCTCATCAATTGACTTCGGCTCAGCGCTATCTGCCACGACAAGGGTGTTCGGATCATCGAGGTTGAGGATTGTATCAGCTATTTGTCTGTTCGACATGCCATAGTTATAGAGTTGCTGGTCTAGGATATACCCTCCATTGTACTCATAGATATCAGTAAGTGTGGTCGGATCGTTCGTATATCCGAAGTCGAGGCCTCTTCGTACCAGTCGAGCTTCATGAGGAAGCTTGTCTATCTCATTCCAATTAAAGAAGATCTTACCAACAACAACTTCAGGGACATATCCCATCACCATATTCCAGTAGTGACTCGGATTTGAGAATTCATAGTTCTCATAGCTTCTGATGGATTGCTCCGCAAGATTCTTATAGTTGTCCTTATACGATGTACGGATGATCAATGTATCAGTGACACCCTCCTTTAATTTAGGAATATAGAAGTCTTTTACTGGTGCAGGGTCAAGATCGAACCAGCGCTTGACGATCCAGTGGCTCTTTGACGGTGGGTTTAATAGTAAGACGATCTTTATATCAGCTTTGAGTGTACGCAATGAGTCATCAAGTTGCATAAAATCTTCTTCAGGTATTTCATCTGCTTCTTCAATGATAACAGTTGTATAGTTTGCAAGTGATTTGAGTTTTGCTTTTTGATCTCCGGATGATTTCTTGAAACCATGTGCATTAATAGTATTACTTCCATACTTGATACTCATGATTGAATCATTAATAGAAAGTGATCCAGTGATTTCATTCTCTTCTGCACGGTCAGTGATTTCACGATAGATAGAGTTTCGGATATCACCCAGGATATAACGCATAATAGCGCATCGAAAATATTCCGGTGCTACAAGTTTAGCGAGTGCATATTGAGATGCAAAAGTAGAACGACCGGCTCCTCGGCCGCCCATCAGGATAATATAGCGCTTGTCTGTTGAAAATACTGGTGCGTATTCTCTATTGATTATTTGTTGCATAAGTTAAGTCATACTTCTTATGACAAGATCTACAAAGTTGATAATAATCTTCTCTTAAAGCGGTATACTTTGAATCACTTTTTTTAGCCCAGTCAAAGATATTACATTTTTCACTACAAAAGAATGGAAACAACCTATTTTCTCTATTCTCACAAAATAAAGGCTTACCATATCTCTTTTTTAATGTCATATGGACAGATCTATAATGAGCTGAACCACCATTCCAGTTAGGGTTTAAGCTTCCAGTCTTATTAATACTGGTTTTAATTTTAAAGTCTTCAGTCCTCTTTAGGCCTTTATTACCTTTTGATATTTTAAGTTTATGCTCTTTTGTTAACTTCTTACCCAAATGAGCTAGCCTTATCTTGTCTTTATGTTCCTGTTGCATCTTTAAAATCCCCTATAACGATGGTATTACCTTTAATTGCTTCACCTCCCGATGTTACGTCTACTTTGTCGCCGTATTTTTTAGGTTTTACTTTAGACATATACCACTTCATGTTATCAGCTTTGAGTTTATATGCTTGAACGATTGCTCCTGATACTTTTGTATCTGTAGACTCAGCATGTTCTATTGCTTGATCACCGATATCCATTAACATTTCATTTAATGCCTCGCTTGATGATTCTTTAGCTCGTGTATATTGCTCTAAAAACTCTTTGTTTTTAGCAAGCCAATTAAAAATTGTAGCTGCAGACGGCAAATTATCATCAAGGCACACTTTTCTGAGTGATTTCCCTTGAGATAGTTCCTTGCAAACAATATCAGCTATTTCTTGAGTATAATCGGTTGGTCTTCCTCCTGGCATACTTATATCATACCACACATATCCCCGATCACGCGACACGTTATGATCGGAGTATGAGTACTATTCAGCTACTTCTTCTTCTACAGTTGTTACTTCTTCAGAAGTAACAACCTCTTCAGGAGTAGTTTCAGCTACTACTTCGTTTTCATTTTCCATAGTTTTATTCTTTTTAGCTGGTAATGTAAATGTCTTTACAGCACTAAGTATACCCTCTGTCTCAGAAAGCTCAAAGGCACCACGCTTCGTGGCTACTTGTACTGCAGTTATAAGCGTCTGTAATGCTTCTTGTTGATTCATATCTTTAAAAAGGTGATACTTCCCCCTTCTTCAAGTAGGCCTCAATGCTCTTTGCAGGTGCAAATCCAGCAGTTGCAGACTTTACTTCATCTTTATATTCAAAGCCAAGAGTGTCGCCGATCTCAGCTCCCCGTACACGATCCAATAGGTACTTCTTATTATCAGAAATACCCACGTTTAGTACTGATCCGTCTTCTTGTCGTAGTGCAAATACCTTCTGGGCAGGGAAAGCTCCCTTTGCAGGTTGCATAGTAATATCAACTACTTCTCCTTTGACACGATCACCTATCTTCTCAAACTTGAACCAGTTTGATTGAGGCTTATTGTCATCACTAAAAAAATTGTCATCATTCATATGTTTATATTGTTATTATTTGTAAGTACCGGTGATCTCACCAGTACCTACATCATACCACTAATCCACCCAAATCAACCTGTGGATAACTCAATTCCGATACAAGAAAATTAGAACACATTGATTTAGTGGAAGCTTTCCGCATTGGAAGCAGGCTTCCTTTGCTGTAAGCTTAACAAAAATGGCGTCAATAGTCAAGCACCTTTTTACCCTTATAGGCTATAGGTATCTTAAAAAACAAAAAAAACCCATATAGGGCTTATTTTTTGACATAACTCAACTTTTGTTGAGTTATGTCAGAAGTTATCAAACGCCTGCTGAGCACCATCTTCAAGCTCATCGATCTCCTCAGACGATATCTCACGCTCCACAACAACCGACTCAGTATCTTTGATACCTTCAATCTCCCGGATCAACCTCCAGTCATCCTCCTTCAGTATCTTCCATGATAGTCCATCTGCCATACCACCACGCTTCAGTATGCCTGTAGCGGCCATATTCTGCAGTGTGAGACTCACCATAGACGTTGCAAGGCCAATCTGGTCAGCAAGTGTCTGTGTACGGAGTACTGTATCAAAGGGGATAGTAGCGAGTATCTTCAAACAAGCACGCTTCTCCTCGTTAGCGAGCGAATAGCCACACCAGTTGATAATACGGAGGTCAGCCTTCCCAAGTGTCCTATTCTCATGTTTACGCATGATATAGAGGCCCTTAGCGAGCGTGGTAAGCTGTAGGGCCACACGCATAGGCATTGCAGGGATAGGAATCTTATCAATAGCCCTATCTTTAAAGTCAGTATGCGTTGTCGTGCGGATCTTCTCAGAGATAACCGCAACCTTAATGATCTGCTCAGTAATCTCTTCAGGGAGTGTTATATCCTCCAAAGACGTAGTCTTTGAGGATATAACTTCCTTAATGTATTCAACATACAAATCAGACATAACGGTATCAAGCTCCTTCCCATACAGTGTGCGAGACATAGAGAGCCGGGTGGCCTTCTCAGGATCATAATCCTTCATACGGTAGTAGATAAAGCGTTCACCCATATCAGCAACCTCTTCAAACGAGGTGTAGATACTCGGAGTACTGCCGGCCAAAATACCAAGGGATCCTTTCCATCGCAACGGCTCCGGCTTATTCCCGACGAACTTGGTCATCTCCCCATCGTAGATCATACGAAGCTGGGACAAGATAGCGTTCCGGGACTCCTTTGCCTTTGAGAAGATAACCGTCATATCAGATACCACGATCATTCCCTTCGGGCCAATCTTGTTCAAGAGTGAGATATCCCCTCCCCCTTGAATGTTCCCTCCGGATAGAAAAGTATTCTCGGTGAGATCGTCCACGCGGTGCAAGAACTTCGGGTCAGTGATGGCCAGGGGCCGCAAGATCTGCGACTTACCGCCCGACGAGGGCCCAATGAGTATCATCCATACTGGATCACCAAGCTGGAGTCGTGTAGAGATAATAGAGGCAATAGCAACATCAATAATATCGGTATCTTCAAGATATTGGTACTTCTGGAGGTCAAGTTTTAATTCATTGAGTGTCATACTATTTACTCAAAGACTTAACCGCTTCTAAAAACGAACACCCATGGATCTTTCGATATACATCAATAGCATCAGCACTCTTTCCGCACCCAAAACAATACACCTTGTTCGTATCAGCAAAATAGTGCATAGACTCAGTCTTCTCGTTGTGCCAGAGACATTTAGCCTTATTATTACTTCCAAACTCCACCAACCTATCAATCGGATAGTTTCGAGCGTCCTCACTGCCCACCTGTGGCCCTATACGCCTCGCTACGGGCTTTTCAGTATGGTTCTTGATATATGCGTCATGAAAGAATACAGACTGCCATAGCGCGATTCTGTCGCTTCTGTTCTGTATAACCGATTCCATACCACTAAAGGAAATAGCGCTCTTGATAAGATCGTGGAGATCCCCACCATTCATAACATAATCACTAATATCCTTGATCCCAGGACGATCAGGAAGAAAGAGTACCTTTGCCCAGGGGATGATATCAAGTGCCTTTGCCATGCCTTCACCTCCGGCATGATCATTATCAAAACAAAAGATAACTTCCTTGCCAGCAAAATACTCTACCCAGCCCTGTTGGAAGGATTGTGCGCCACCGGTAGAAGATACTGCTGGGATATTGTAGCTCCATGCGACAAGTGCATCCATCTCGCCTTCGCAAATCAAGACGGTCTTCGCACTTAATGCTTTATCAAGTCCAAAAAGCTGTACGGTACCGCCCTTCTCGTATATATATTTAGGCCCTTCGTCGCTCAGTGGATTACGACGATACTTATTAAAAAGATGTACTCCGTCAATATCTCTGATAGGAATAACGATACCACCATGATCACTCATTGAAATACCAAAGTCTGCGATGACTTGATCCGATATTTTTCTTCGATTCAACCAGTCGGTGATGACGTTATTCAATTGCATATGTACAGTATATTGCATACCGATAAATATGTGCAACTGTGGATAACTATGATAAAATATATTCATGGCTAAAAAGGCTACAAAAAAATTCAAACTGAGTAAACAAACAAAGATTGAATTGCGCAGCGCAATTCATACTTTTTTGTCTGCATTTATTATCACGATTCTCCCGGTCATCACTACTGTTGATTGGACAAATGTAGAACGATCAGCAATTATTGCTGTCACTCTTGCAGGACTTCGTGCAGGTATTAAAGCAGTCAGTCTCTACTTCTTCCCACAGAAATAGCGTCTTGTCCTCGTAAGGGACTACTATGCATAAACTTGCAACGATAATAGCGTCGGCTTTTTTGGTAGCGATTACTGCTTCACCCACTGAGTTAGATTCTTACATCCCGCCGTTACCTCCGAAAGTCTTATCGGTACAAGAGACTATAGTAAAATACGCAACTGTATATGCTGCCCCTGAAAAGAAACTGGAATCACTCTTTCGTTGCGAATCAACGTTCCGCCAAAATGTTATCGGTGAGGAAGGGGAAATAGGTGTTGGTCAATTCAAACCCGATACATTCAAACGACTAGCAAAGCTAATGGGCGAAGACCTTAATATACATTCATACAACGACCAAATAAAACTTGTTTCATGGTTATCTGTTAATCACCCTAGTGAAATGCGTAACTGGACAACGTGGCGAGCACTCCAAAACGGAGGAACTTATACTTTTACCTCTCGACAAACAGGAAAAACCTACACAGTAATTTGCAGGTAGTGTATACTTTATACAGGACTTACGACACACTCTCGATCTCATATATCTCCCACATAAAAGCGAAGTCCAAATAAAAAACACCATATGGTGTTTTTTGTATTCCCGAGCCTATACCAGAGTTGGATGGACTTGAAGATGGACTTCCCCCGAAGGAAAAGTCTTTTGCCAATCCTCCAACCCTGATAGAGACTTAGGAAGTCTCGTGGAGTTATTGAATAAACACTTTTAATGTTCTCCCGTCGTCTTGTAGTTGTACCTCGACCTTTGGGTTCTTCTTATCTGCCTTGTCATATTCGTTCCAAAATGTCCAGCAACGTCCACCGCCGTCTTCTACAGACTTTGTGTGGTCAATGACTTCTATTCTGTTTACTTTTGATGTGTCCATATAGTTATTTATTATCTGATAAGTCTATACCTAGTGAGGAGGCGTACTCCATTACAGTTTCTCCTTCGATACCTCTAGTTGGAGTCTCCATTACAATTATATCTCTCAAAACCTCCTCCTTCGCCTTCTGTCGTACTTGTGAGAGGAGGTCTTTGATGTATTTTTTTATTTTATTTTCGTCAAATAAGTCATAGTGTATTT
Organism: uncultured Candidatus Saccharibacteria bacterium; assembly: GCA_964424465.1. Lineage (GTDB taxonomy): Bacteria > Patescibacteriota > Minisyncoccia > Phycocordibacterales > CAIZLB01 > CAIZLB01. The sequence continues at coordinate 148 of CAYRJE010000003.1, read as the reverse complement.
TTCCTCTTCCTACAGTACGGGGTGTTTTTAATGGACTGTTCCATACTCCAGGTATTTGAATGTCGTGATTCCATTTCTTTTCAAACTCCTCCTCCCAGCTATCAGTAGGGGTGGGAGAGATTTTATGATAACAGACACCTTCAAAGGT
>CAYRJE010000002.1:30593-32084 GCA_964424465.1 uncultured Candidatus Saccharibacteria bacterium | reverse complement strand
AGTCTTCACTTCTGATGGAGCTGCATCTACGAGATCTTTAGCCTCTTTAAGACCTAGACCAAGTACCTCTTTTACAACTTTGATAACTGCAATCTTGTTTCCACCAGCGTCTACAAGGTTAACATCAAATGATGTTTTCTCCTCAGCTCCGGCTGCAGCACCAGCTGCAGGACCAGCAACAGCAACTGCTGCAGCTGATACTCCGAATTTCTTCTCTAGGAATTTTACAAGTTCGTGTAGTTCGATAACTGTCATTTTTTCGATAGCTTCTACTACTGTTTTGAATTGAGCAGGAGTTTCAATAACTTCTGCTGCGTTTGTTACTTCTTCTGACATATGTTTATATATTAATTAATAAGTTAGTTTAACCCTTCTTTTCTGCAATTGCATTAAGAGCGAGTACAAATCGTTGTATCGGTGAGTTGATAAGTTGAACGAATTGAGCTTGAAGAGTTTTGATACCTGGAATAGAAGCAATAGTGATCATCTCAGTCTTGCTTTTAAATTCCCCATCAAATACTCCACCAAGAATAGCAAGTTTATCTTTGAATTTTTTTGTAAATTCAAGAACTTCACGTGCTGGAGCCAAAAGATCCGCTCCGTGTACAAGAGACACTTCGCCTTCAAGGGCTGGTAGTTCTCCTGTTACACCGGCTTCAACCAAGGCTCGCTTGATCAATGTTTTTTTAGCAACTCTGTATCCAACATCCGCAGCTCTAAGAGCTTTTCGCACTTCTGACACTTCCCCAACGTTGATGCCGTGGAATTGTAGAAATACTATTGTCTTAGAATCAGCAAGAATCTTTGATACGTCTGATACGATTTCACCTTTTTTAGCTTTTGAAATCGCCATAGTTGTTTCGGTTTAAATTGTTAATGTTGTATGTGGTCAACAAAAATGAGATAAGAGTTTTCCTTTGTAAAGGAAAAGACTTCTACACAGGTCTTCTGGAGGCTAAGCCTACCTGCCTATGGTCTCTGATGTCCACGAACAGATAATAGCACACTTTTTACGGAGACACAAACTGCATATGGGCCGGACGATCTGGGCTCATAAAATAGAATAAATAGGCCAAAAACTGATAATCCGCCTTTAAAGAGGCGTACCGACCCCGTAGTGCTGGGTTATTATCAAAACGTGAGATACTGCCAATCGCCCTTTGTATACGAGTCCTGGTACTGTTCAAATAGGCCAAATCGCCTGTGGCAGCATAAGCATCCAATCTGGTCAAATACCTCTTCCGTAGCGCATCCGACTCAATCTCTCGTATCATTTGTGTGCGGACTTTGGCCGCATCGACAGCCCTATCCCGAACAATAGATGACGCGGCGGAATCACTGTGAACACCACCATCTAAGCTGATAGTCGACCGAGTATCTGGGCCAATCTCTATGGATAGGCTGCGATTTATTTTCACAGAAAGTACCGCCCCACTAACACTAACTGCAAAAACCGGATTAATTGGTATATTTGAATATGTTGAATGGTGT
>CAYRJE010000002.1:26969-30583 GCA_964424465.1 uncultured Candidatus Saccharibacteria bacterium | reverse complement strand
CCTCCATCCTGCTGAGATATTGCAAATTTTTCCAGACTATCTGAATTTAAATACAGAACACTGCCATCAAACAACTCATACCTGTTCTGATTATCAACTTCTGCAACATAATCAAAATTACTAGCTGATAACGACTTATATGTATCAAATAGCTGTACAGCAGACTCTTTCTGCAATGTAATATTTTGTAGTGTTGATGAGGCAGAAATCTTTGCTACTTTGTATGACAATGGCAATTGCCTCATCTGAAGCAATATATCAGTCGACACATTCGAGGCAGTACTGCCCTGCTGAATTATGTCTCGTATGTATTTTTGAACCGATGGCGCATTCATAATATTCATATGTCTAATATCTTTTTCTTTAGTTAAATCAACCGCAACCGTAGTGCCAGATCGAGAAAAAGAATGACTGGAAGCGTTGAACATATCCAACACGGTTCCATCACCTGTTGGCGAGTATGTCGGCACGAATTCAGAACCTTGCACTTTCTGTATACCGGTAACTGTTGAGATACCTGTTCCAACAATTTGCAATACTGGAACTGGAGATACCCATGTATCTAATATTGCATGTTCTAAATCTGTCATGTTATTTGATGTATGATCAGGTAGTACCACTTGCTCACCATGACTAAAAAACATATCACTTGGAAGTAAGCTGTAAGCTGTTGGCATATTTTTACCCAAATCTTTTGCAACAGATGATTTCAAAATAAGCCCTTTCGCAATCGACTGCTCATGACCGAATAATAAAGAAGTAACAGCTTGTGGTGTGCCATATTCTGGTAAAGCGACCAAAACTATCTTATCAATCAAATGCTCCAACTTAACAGCTTTCAAATGTATCATTAGTTGTTTTATCAATAATCCTCCATTGCTATGACTTATCAGAGTAACTTTTTTAGTCTTAGATTTTTGAGCTAAAGCTACTATAGTATTTTCCAAATCCACCCCTTTAGCATCCAACACAGTATCAGGTGCAAAACGCCAATCATACGGAACCGCTGACCAGTTCGAGATAGATCCATTCTGCACCAACGTATTCATAAATACAGAAAAATCTTTGTATGGAGACTGATCTATATACGGGGCACCAAATACTACATTTGTTCTGTTTATTATATCTCTCGTATATATACCAGACAACGCACTTTGACCAGCAGCATTCAAAAATAGTTTTTTCACATCACCATTTCTATTTGGCTCCCACAATTGATTCTCCATTCCCAAACTCTTAACATACAGCCTACTACCCATCATACCAGGAAAAAATAATACACTGGAACAACAGTTTGTATTCTTACGGATACGATTCAACAATACTGGGACATATAAAACATCTCCAACGATCGCACCTACCTCTGTAGGTAGTATGTCTGACCTGTTTGCATATACATGTAGACTTTGTGCGTTATCCCACCAGTTATGTATTGCAACAGCCTGCGGACCGATATTATATATATGAATCTGATTTTTTTCAAAATCGTTTTGATATATGTTTAGATATGGAGTATTTGCATATATCGCTATATTATTTGTTGTGAAGACATTTCCCGATATTGTAGAACTGGCATTATCAAAAATATGTACAGCAGTTCCAACATTTTGTAAATCACAATCCTTTATAGTTGTGACAGATTGTTGAAATGATTCTATTGCTGTACCATGCCAACCAGATAGAGACAAATGTTGTAGTTCGGCTGTAGTGCTGGCAAATATACTAATCCAAGTATCTGAAGTATCAGCCACTGTTGTATACGATACCGAGTCTACAAACACTTGTGATCCATTCCATGCGTGAACTAGAGGTCGAGGCAAACCAGTGACAGATACAGAGTTGACGCGTATACGTGCACCCATACCTTGAAATAATGGAGTACTTGTTTTTTCTTGTACATCAATAGATATCACCTTATCTTTCGTACCTATAACAGATACAGTGCCACCACGAGAAAATATAGAACCACTTTTAAAAATCAGGCTGACACCTGCTTCAATTGTTAATGAACCCGAAGAACTGACTGTGACATTGCCTTGTATAACATAAGGACTCTTTGACTTGGTCCAAACTGTTGCAGAGTTAACAAGCATGGTGCCGATGTTAGTGTCGGCATGTGTTGTGCTGGAGAAACATGCTATGCAAAATACGAATACATATAATACCTTTTTCATAGGTACATGATTGCATGGTGATGTTTAAGAAGTTTTAAAGAAATGGTGGGTTTTTCTTGTATTTACAATATATAAATTGCGTATATACATATGGGGTGATTCATTTTATCTGCACCCACTTATGAACAATACTATTCATTATTTCTTGAAATCATTTTATGTATATTACATAAGTCTCTATCACACGTTTGTATATACAAAATGTAAACATCTTGACATCTTATTTCATTTTGATAGAATTTAATCAAGCAAAAAAGACCTTGCTGAGTTACGTGCTCAATGAGGGCTTTTTTATTTTCTAATCTATCTTTAATCTGTATTAGATACATTATTCTCAGATAAGCTCTTTGTTTAATAAAAAATACTATTCTGCAATCACAATACTTATCTTCTAAATAATTAAAAAGTAAACTTAGATCTAATTCAAAATCTAAATTCTTTGCACTTAGTACAATATTTGCAGCATCGATATACACCACTTTCACTAAGCGAGTGTATCAATTCGAACCTTAAGAATAATTAAATAAACTCTAAACAAAAAAACCACCCTCTCAGGTGGTCTCTTTAAAATTATTTCTCTGAAGCCTCAATCTCTGCAACCTCTTTCATATCTACATCTGCTGGAGTAACGTCATCTGCCAATGCTTCCTCTTCTGCAACAACCTCTTTATCATTTCGAACCATTTGCATCTTTAGACGTTTGTTAATCTCTTTAACAGCTTTGTCTCGGATATAATATAGTTTAGCTCGTCGTACTTTTGATCGCTTTGTGATCTCTACTTTTTCAATGTTTGGAGAATATAGTGGGAAAATTCTTTCTACTCCGTAACCGTTTGCAGATTTCCGAACTGTGAAAGTTCCTCCAGCTTCTGTTCCGTGTTTTCGAGCAAGAACCATACCTTCAAATACCTGAAGACGTGTCTTTCCTTTTTCTACAATCTTTTGATGTACTCGAACAGTGTCTCCTGATTTCATATCAAGAGCTTTTCGAGCCTTTGTATCTACTTTCGATAGTGTTATAGCCATAGGGACATTTTTAGCATATTTAGGCTTAAGAATCAAGGGTGGGGTGAGGGTTTAACCTTGAATTGGTTCATGCTTGGAGCACTCTTGCTTTTATAGTTAAATGTGGTATAATATAAGAGTACTCAGACACATCTCAAACCACTGTTCTACACATGCACCCTGCAATACCAATAATCACCGGCCTCGTCGGCCTGTACACACTCATCAGAGGAACCATCGGCATCTATCGAGTTCCTCAGATGGCCCGTGATCAGCGTGAGATGGCCCAAATGGCCCTCAAGCACACCGGTCTACCCGCCATTGCCGAAGTTGGTCCAAACCTCGACAAAATCGTGGTACGGATCGGTGGCGACATCGATGATGCCCTCGAAAGCATGCGTCGTACCGATGACTGGTGCGACGCCAGACGAAGTT
>CAYRJE010000002.1:18387-26959 GCA_964424465.1 uncultured Candidatus Saccharibacteria bacterium | reverse complement strand
GGCTTTTTTCTAGCGGCCTATGGCTGGGGCACCCTCCTCACAGCCGTAGGCATCATCTTGATCTCAATTGCTTGGTGGATGTGGTGATGACTCCACTGTAACCCCACCCACCCCTCACGGAGACCCACCTCTTCGCGAGTCGAGGTGGGTCTTTTTTATTTGACAATATCTTTATATATTGCATAATGTATAACACCGTCCAATTGTAGGGTGATGAAAACCACTGAAACTTATGACCGCAAACGGATTCTATAGAAGTTTACTTGCCATCCTGTTCGGAGCACTCATCACACCAAATTCTGGAGCATCTAGACTATACATTATCGCAACAGCAGTTGCAGTAATACTTGTCACAAAGTTCTTCCTGGAACTCTGTATCGACGTGAAGGAAATACTAAAAGAACTCCAGAAGAAAAAATTAGACTAGTCATAACCCCACCCCACCCAAAAAACGCACCGTGCCTCCGAGCACGCGTGCGTTATTTTTATATATTACAATTACTGTGACTTCTTCAATAACTCATTCATCACAGCCTTCGTCTTCGGACCAACCACTCCATACCCTGCATCTCTATTTGATTTCACAATTTTATATTTTAATTGAAACTTTCCTACAGCAGCTCTGGTAGCAGAACCAAAGAAATCGGTCTCTCTTCCTGGAGAGCCTGCACCAGTCTTAGAAACTTGCGTTGCGGGATCGAGATTCAAAATCTTCTGTACAATTAAAACATCTGTAGAACGTCGACCTGATGATTGTACAATTCTGATTGGAGGCAATCCAACTAGTATAGAATTCGAAGTTTGCTTCACAATCGGCACCTGCTGATTTGCTTGTTGTGGAAGCAAAACAACTGGCACTGGGGCACTAGAAGGAGACGACCCTCCTTGTGGGCCAATAGGCGCAGCGACTACAGGAGTAGGAGTATTCACTATAGGAGCAGGTGGAACAACAGGTGCAGGCTCCTCCTCAACCTCCTCTTCTACATAAGGAGAGGGGAGGTCTGTTAGCATTGGATATTTGCCTTCTACCACAGTCCAATGTGTCGGAAATGTCCAAGCATTCAGAGGTGCATTTATATTGTTCCCTTTGAAATATACTGCGTTATCTTCGACGGCTGTACATTCAGCAGGATCCGGATCATCCATACCTGTACAGAAAGATACTGTACTTACGGTTTTGTCATAGAAGTTGTTAGTAAGAGTTCCTCCTTCATTGTTATGACCGAGAAGAGCACCTATGTTTGTCGAAAGATCTACTGAAGCAACAGAGATGGCTATACTTGCAAATGAGTCAGAAACAGCAACATACCCCTCTGTCTCTGTAGTACCAACAATACCTCCGATCCCATCTGCCGCTCCACCCGCTGAAACTGTAATCCTTCCAGCAGCGTATTGATTCCAGAATTCAACTGAATTACCATCGTTCCATCCGAGTATACCTGCAACACCTGAAACATTATCCGTTGTCGATGTTGCATAAATATTACCATTGAAGAAGCTATTTAAATACGTGTTATTACTAGAGTTATAACCAACGAGACCACCTACTCCATATGATATATAGTCCGAAGCTAATACATGTATATCACCCGACATGTAACTGAAGGAAACATTTGAACCAGAATAAAAATAACCAACCAATCCCCCTATTCCATATGTGACATAGCTACCAGCAGTAGCTGTAATATCACCTGTCATGTAACTATTGTTAATATCGAAACCGCCCTCGTCGTAACCAAGAAGACCTCCAACTCCATTCTGAATAAATGCACCAGCATCTACTGTTATATCACCTGTCATCGCACTGTCAGATATCTCACCTCCATCACTACTATATCCAACCAGACCTCCTATACTTTGTACTCCTTGACCAGATGAGACAGAGATGTTACCTGAGAAAGATACACTTTCGAGAGAGGTTGTATCATACACATACCCAGCAATACCTCCAACACTGTAAGAATACGAGTCAGAAGAGATAGACATATCTCCAGTCACAGTACTACTTACAACTAGGCCTACACTCCCTGAACCTCCAATAATACCACCTATTCCTTCAACATCTGACTCCCCTTCGTCTTCGATGATTATATTGCCGGTATAATGACCATTTGTTATACCTACCGCACCATGACTATATCCTACCAACCCTCCAACTTGTGAAGAATGACCTGTAACTGAGGCTGAACTTGTCACACTACCTATAGTAAGTTCATTTGTAGCAGAATATCCAATCAAAGAACCTGTCGCACCATACCCTTCTATGGATCCCGACAGTGTCACAATTTCGAATGTTCCTCCCGACACATAACCAAACAATCCAACATTATTTTCTTCAGGCCTGTTTATAGTTAAACCTGTGATCGAATAACCTCCACCATTAAATGATCCAGTAAACGGCGTTTCTGAATTTCCAACTGGAATAAACCCTTTACCATTTTCCTCTGGGTCAAAACCAGTACAATCAATATTGTTTAAGAGGAAGTAGTCAGCCTCAAGAATATCACTCATCGCCTGAAGTTGTGTACAGTTCGCTATACCAATTGGCTCAAGTTGTTGTACTGTCACCATAATTGTTGAGGTTGCGCGGTTACCTGCACTATCCCTTGCAACAGCTGCAATCGTATAAGAACCATCAGCAACAGTAGTTGAATCCCAATCAAATTGGTATGGACCACTAGCATACTCTGATTCAACATCCACACCGTCGATTTTAAACTGTACACCTACCACACCAGTGTCATCTGATGCAGTGGCAGATATTGTAACCGTGCTTCCATATACAACTGCTTCATCGAGTGGTTCAGTAATAGATATGGTCGGAGGTGTTGTATCAGGCGCAAGAGAACCTTCCAGTTTCAAAACAAAGATATCACTTTGACCATTTGAATACAATTCCGATGTACCGACACCGGGGTCAAAATCAACAGTGTTTAAGAACCCACCTGTGACATAGATATTGTTTGAGGGATCAAATATTAATCCACCTAACCCGTCATACCCTGTTCCGCCAACTTTTTTTGCATAACCGAACCCTCCAGAAGAATCTAGTTTTAATATAAATCCGTCGGCACCACCAGCCGATGTCAGGTTACTTGTTCCAGCTCCTGGATCAAAATCTACAGTTGAGAGAAAATTTCCAGTACTATAGACATAATTATAGCTATCCACAGCTATGGATGTTCCAATATCAAAACCAGTGGATCCGAAACGTTTGGCCCAGACAACATCACCAGAAGAGTTCAGCTTCGATATGAAAACATCAGAATCACCAGCTGAAGTTAGATTAGTTGTTCCAGCTCCTGGATCAAAATCTGCAGTACCACCAAAAAAACCTGTAGTGTACACATTTCCAGTTGAATCTACTGCCAGTCCACGACTCTCATCAGACGCAGAACCTCCCATTTTTTTGGCCCACACCAAGTTACCTGAAGAATCCATTTTTGATACATAGACGTCTCCTGCACCAGCTGATGTCAGGTTAGTTGTCCCGGCTCCTGGATCAAAATCCACAGTAGACATAAAACTACCTGTCGTATAAATATAATTATCATCCGCACTCACAAAAATAGACGCGCCTGCATCGGGTAGGAATCCCCCTAACTGCTTAACCCACACAAAAGCACCAGAAGAGTTTAGTTTAGAAATAAAGACATCCGAACCACCTGCTGAAGTAAGAGTTGCAGTTCCAACTCCTGGATCAAAATCTGCAGGATCATAGAACAAACCTGTGGTATACACATTTCCCGAAGAATCGACTGCAACAGATGCAACTCTATCTGTTCCTGCGCCTCCCATTTGTTTGGCCCAGACAAAATTACCAGAAGAATCTAGTTTCAAGACAAAAATATCATCACCTCCCCCTGAGACAAGGTTAGTGGTGCCAGCTCCAGGATCGAAGTCCACAGTGTTCTGAAAATGACCTGTAACATATATATTCCCTGAGGTATCACTGTCAATAGAATACACCTGATCGTTTCCTGTACCTCCCACTCGTTTGGCCCACACAAATCCGCCAGAAGAGTTTAGTTTAAAAATAAAAACATCCACATTGCCTCCCGAGACCAATTCAGCTGTCCCAGCTCCAGGATCAAAGTCCACAGTGCTATAAAAAGTACCAGTAGTATATACATTGCCAGATGAATCAGTAGTCATTGACGCTCCACTATCGCTCAGATTGGAACCCATACCTTTTGCATGAATAAAATCACCCTCGGCTGCAGATACATGCCACGAACAGAAAACTGTCATAAACACCACCAAAACAGAAGCGATTTTTTTAAATTTGAATTTATCTTTTACAAAAAACATACGACCATTATATCACAGGTCTGGTCTATAGACCCAAACCTTGTCCGACCACAGGCTTCACCTCCTCCTTCTTGTATTTTTGCATAATAGCATCTTCAACCATACCCCTATCCTGACCATATGTGAGATATGACAACTCTTTTAGGTTATCCACAATAGACATATTACCCTTCTCTTGAGGCATCATACGTAAGTTAAACGGCTTTGTTGGCTTTCCATGCGACAGCATTTTTATATATGCATTAAAGTTATCAATATTCATCAGATCATTGGCTTTAAAAACTCCATCAAATTGTTTTTCAAGAATCTCTGAATCTGCTGCACCGACACGAAACACTGCCATATTTCCAACGTTACCAAATACAGAATTTTTAATCTTTTCATCAAGCTGTGCAATAAACTGATGTGCCATAGTTAATGAGAGTTTGTATTTTCGCGCTTCAGAGAGAATAGTCGAAATAGATGGTGTTGTTACGTTTTGGAATTCATCGATGTACAGATAAAATGGTGGTAGATCTTTTCCAAATGAATCAACTCGCGATAGAGCTGCCATTAAAATTTTTCCAACCAGAATCAAACCGATCAAATTAGAGTTAATTTCTCCAAGTCGTCCTTTGGCCAGATTCACCAACAAAATCTTTTTCTTATCCATAATCTCACGGAAATTAAAACTCGATTTTTCTTGAGCAATAATAGGTCTCATGATGTCATTGGCCAAGAATACATCAAATTTTGAAGTAATGTATGGAACCATGTTTGCAAGACCTGATTCACCACTAGTCTTCTCTGCTATCTCTGACCAAAATTGTCGAACTATCGGGTTTTTACATCGAGACACCTTCATATCACGGAAACTTTTTACCGCCATCACTCGCGAAACGTCAAGTAGTGTGCAACCCGTTGATGGATCTTCTATCACCAACATTGTGGCATTTCTAAAGTATTGTTCGAACATCGGACCCATAGACTCAGGAACACCACCGTACAATTTTTGGAAAATACTAAACAATTCGTTCACCACAAATGTTTTTTGCTCAGGGTTTGATATATCATATTCGAGCATGTTTAAAGCCATCGGTCGTTCAGTGTAACTTGGATCGAAATAAATCACGTCTTCATATCGCTCAGGAGGTATTTTCGATAGTATGTCTTGTACATCATTACCGTGCGGATCTATAAAACAAACACCGTCACCGTTTCTAATATCCTGCAGAATCATATTTTTCAAAATGCTGGATTTTCCCACACCTGTCTGTCCTATCACATACATATGACGCAGACGATCTTCTGGTGACATGTATACAGGTTGTTCTATATTACGATGAAGGTTATTGCCGAGCAATATACCCTCTCGAGGCAAATCCAATGGTGCGGGTGCAGTCACCGCTTTTGATTGTTTTAACTGAGGAGCATTGTTTGCACTAGAAGCAACTGGAAAGTGCATCACTGTCGACAATTCTCTAAGCGACATAGGTAAAATATTATCAGTATCAAAATTCCTGAAAATGAAATCATGTGTTAACTTCTGTAACTTACCGCGCTCTAAACGCTTCCATTTCAGACTGTTCCCTAACGTGTTATTGAACTGATTGAACCCTGATTCTAGATCTGACAAAATATGTTCAGCTCGCTGTCTATTGGCAGCAGAAGACAAAACTCTGATATTTGTCTCTACTATTGGGGTACCGATCTTTTGCGTAACCTGCTCCAAAGCGATCTGATCAACAAACCCTTCTTTTTTAGAATCTGATGTTTGAGAATTTCCCGATAGAATATCTTTACCCATTTCTCCAGCAGCTTTTTTAAACTGACCCCAGATGGTGTGTCGAATATCTATAGCTTCTTTCAGCTTTTCACCTTTACGGATCTTATCAAGAGACTCTTTATAGATCTTTGTATAATAATCTCCGACCTGACTGAACACTATCTGAATCGACGCACCCTCCCCCTCACGCTCGATTTTACTCAACGTATTCAATAACACATTAATAGGATCGTGATCAAAGTGCTCATATGTCTTGATAGGATAAATTTCATTTGCTGTATATTCAGCCACAGAGCCCACAGTCACCCCTTCGGAGTTAAAAATATTATAATCATCATGTTGAACTTCCAAACGAGCATTAGGGAAAACTGATACAACATGCTTCTCAAAAAGATCTGTTTTATCATTTGGGACAGAAACATAGAAAATAAACTGCTCCGTACCATTTGCAGCCGCCAACTCTACAACCAGATGATTTTTACTATCACCGTATTTTTTACCAGCGGCACTGATAGACATCATGCCGGCATAAAACTGTTCCATTGCAGACAATAATTCCTTCAACGGTTTATGACCATCTTGTTTCTCATCTTTTTTCACATCTGGCAACGCAATCTCATATAATGTATGTGTAATAGATTTTGCAATAGCATCATTTTCTTTGAGGCCAGCAGGCTTTAAACCAGCCTTCACATATTCCACCAAAAATCTATGAAAATCATCTTCTATATGCGAATTTCCCATAGTCCTAACCATTTCCAGCGCATTATATATACCTTTGGACACCATCACAGTAAACAACTGCTCCATGTCTGCATCATGCATTTCTGGAGAAAGTTTTAACACTATTTCCTGTGTTGCTTTTACAGTTTCTTCCGGTGTTGCTCGAAATGATTCATGCAATAGGTCGTGCCCTGCTTGTGCATGATATGTCTTAATCTCCTCCTTTATCAAGGCGTCGGCCTCTTGTTTTGATCCGATAGATTCTTGCTGTTTTACACGCTCACGTAAATACGCCAACTCTTCTTCGATAGATGCAAAAGAATGCTCATTTGATACATCAGAAGCAACAGAAGGTATTCGATCTTCAATTGTAGATGTACGTTGTTCTCGATTATCATTTTGCATATACACTATAGTATATATGCAAATGAAATATGTTAAAAGGATGTGTTGCTACACTTTTTGCTATTGCGTTAAAATCTCAGCTCCGTTTTTTGTCACGACAATGGTATGCTCAACGTGCACACTCAAACCTTTATCGACTGTTGCATATGTATATCCATCTTTCAATAATTTTAAATGTGGTTTTTTTTCAGTAAGTATTGGCTCTATAGCTACCACCATACCTTCACGCATAATCACACCCTCTCCCTTTTTGCCGAAATTTGGCATAAATGGATCCTCGTGCACGCTGTGACCGATACCGTGCCCACCCAACTCCATCGGTATAGAAAAATGAAGTCCTTTTTTAGCATATTGTGTCACAACACTCTCTATTGCATGACCAACTGTACCAGTTCGGACTCCGGGTTTTATAGAGTCTATCGCTGCACACAAAGCTTCTGACGCTACACGAATCATATCAGCACCAACCTGATTCGCATTGTCACCTCCCACAACTATTGTGATGGCACTATCTGTAAACAAACCTTCATACAATAAACCCATATCCAGCACAACTACATCACCATGCTTTAGAATCTTAGGATTCTGATTTGGAATACCGTGCACAACTTCGTCATTGATAGAGATACAAATAGAAGCCGGAAAAGGTTTTTTTGCCCCTTGAGGTTTGTAATTTAAAAAAGCCGGCTTAGCACCATGATCAGCGCAAAGCTCAAAAGCCCGCTTGTCCAACTCAACAGTTGATACACCTTCAACGGCCTCTGTTTTTAATGTATTCAAAATACCAGCCAAGATCTTTCCACCCTCTCGGAGAATCTGTATTTCTGCTGTTGTATATATCTGTATCATTTATCCTAAAAGACTTTATAGTTTGCTGATAATTTCTTTATGCACATCATCAACCGACTGTTCTCCGTCTATATGAATGAAATTAAAATTAGGATTTTCCTTTAAGTATTCAATGGTTGGTTTTACATCAGCATCAAACCAAGACATCTTATTTTGAATTTTTTCCATCTCATTATCATCAGATCGACCGCGTTTTATCAGCTTGTCAATCGCCCACTCTTTTTGCACATCGACATGTATTACTGTGGCTTTAGTGTATTTAGCACCATCAAATCGTTCGTAGAATTCTAACATATTATCCAAGAGAATAGCTTCGGACAGAGACCTAGGTGCACCATCAAAGAACAGCGTTTCAGCTCCAGAGTAATTCTTTTTTAAGAATTCAACAATAAGATCTATCGCCAGAAAGTCATACTTCTTAGCACCAGATTCGTATATCTTACTTGCCAATCGTGCTGTTACACTATCTTGTGTAATAAGCTCCCGGAACAAATTTCCAGTCTCTATATGCAATACAAC
>CAYRJE010000002.1:16045-18377 GCA_964424465.1 uncultured Candidatus Saccharibacteria bacterium | reverse complement strand
AGCAACTCAGCTTGGGTACCTTTTCCAGACCCTGAACGCCCCATAAAAATGATTGTGTGCGGCAACTGTGTGTTCATACAGACAAGTATACCATCGACAGCTAGTATTGTCGCATTCCTATCTGAGCGTCTATTTTCTTAATGATCTCTATAACTGTAGCAACGACAATAAGGATACCTGTACCTCCAATAGTGATTGTATTTATACCTGTCAAACCTTGAATAACAGAAGGTAGGACAGCTATTATTCCAAGGAACAATGCCCCTATCAATGTAGTTCGAGTAACGATACGTGCCAAATAGTTCATAGTTTGGTCACCTGGTCGAATACCTGGTAGAAATGCACCTTGTTTCTGCAGATTCTCAGATATTTGCTTTGGGTCAAAAGTTATAGCTGTATAGAAGTATGTGAACACAAAAACAAAGATAAAGTATAGTATTCCATACACCCATGCATCTTGCATCCATTTTGTTACAAACGATCCAACCGCTTTTACCCATTCCACCCCCGCATTTGCCATAAAATTAGCAATGAATGTAGGTATCATAAGGATAGTCAGAGCGAAGATAATAGGCATAACACCGGCCTGATTTAGACGAATAGGTATATATGTCTTTGTAGATCCTGATGCCCCTTGTGTGGACAATGAACGAGCCTGTCGAGCATATGTAACCTCTATAGGTCGCTCAGCTTCAGTAATAAACACAATGGCAGCAATAGCTAACACGGCAACCACAACGATAGCAATTAATGTTGGAACCTGTGTAGCATCAAAAGTAGAGTATATTCGAGAGATATTTTGTGGCATAGCCGCAATAATACCTGTTGCAATGATCAAAGATACACCATTGCCGAGACCGTACTCAGTCAGACGCTCACCTAACCACATCAAGAACACAGATGAGGCAACAACAATGATGGCGATTTGGATAAATCCAAATGATGTAAGCGTTCCAAATACTTGCGGAGATTGTCGAGAGATAAGTGTAACCAATGCAAAAGTCTGGATCAACGCTAGAGGTACACTGAGCAGTCTACCGTACTGTGACAGCTTCTGACGTCCTGCAGCACCCTCTTCCTGTTGCAATTGCTTCATTTTTGGGAAAACCATTGTCAGCAACTGAATCACAATAGAAGCTGTAATGTATGGACCAACTCCAAGCATAAGAATAGATAGACTTGAGAGTCCTCCTCCTGAGAACAGGTTAAGAACTTGGAAGAAACTATTGTCTCCAAGATATGATTGAAGTGCCACAGTGTTTACCCCAGGAACCGGGATAGTGGATAGTGCTCTGAATATAGCAAGAATACCGAGACAAAATAGTACTCGGTTTCTTAGTGTTTTTTCAGTAAATAAAAATTTTAGTTTAGATAGCATATACTTTTCCTCCTGCTTTTTCTATTTTTTCTACTGCAGATGCAGAAACTGCGACTTTTTTAAATGTTAATGCTTGTGTAAGTTCACCGTTTCCAAGAACTTTAATAGCTGGAACCTTACCCTTCAGTAGTTCAACTAATTTCATATCAACAAAAACTTTAGGAGTCATCACTGTTCCTGCTGGCACATGTACAAGGGCTGACAAGTTAACAATAGTAGGTTTAATCTCAAAAGACTGGAAAATATTTTTTCCTCGTCCTCGTAGTTTAGGGATTTTCTTAATCACCTCTCGGATCTCAGGTCGTAGTTTTCGTCCAGCTCGAGATGTCTGTCCTTTTTGACCTCGACCAGAAGTTTTACCACGCTTACTTCCGCGGCCTACTTGCTGTTTAACTTTTCGTTTTGTATTTCGTTTAAGTGTATGTAATTGCATATATTTTTCTATAAATGTTTAACCTTCTTTTTTGTGTTCAACTTACTCAAAGCCATAATCGCTGCTTGAGCGTTGTTCATTTTATTCTTTGTACCAGATCGTAGCTTTCCGATAACATCTTTGATACCTGCGATATCAAGTACATCACGAACTGCAGAACCGGCCACAAGACCTTTACCTGGAGCTGGTCGGATCTCTACTTGTGCCGAAGAGTATTTAGCTGAGACCTCATGAGGAATCATACCATCTTTTGTTAGAGGTATTCGAATAAGGTTTTTCTTAGCTTTTCGATACGCTTTATCAACAGCAGCTGCAGTATCAAGTCCTTTTCCTGTTCCAAATCCTACTCGTCCTTTTCGATCACCTGCAATAACAGCAACAGCAAAGCTAAACTTTCGTCCTCCTGATGTCACACGAGTTACGCGTCGGATATCAACAATCTTTTGGTCAAATTCCGGCTTTGGTTTTGGCTCTCGCTTTGGACCTCGTCTATCCCCTCGATCTTGTCGTGGGTTCTTTCT
>CAYRJE010000002.1:11104-16007 GCA_964424465.1 uncultured Candidatus Saccharibacteria bacterium | reverse complement strand
AAAAACTCTATCACCTCTTGGTGCAAAACCACCTTGTGCCTGTGCAGGTGCAGCTGAAACAGCAGCTGCAGCCTCTGGAGCTGAAGTCTCCTCTACTACTGGAGTTTCAATGTTATTTTGTTCGTCGTGTTGTGTCATGTTGGTTATAGTTTATGTATACTATGTAATTGATTAAAATTCTAGTCCAGCTTCTCGAGCTGCATCTGCAACTGCAAGAACTCGGCCTGTAAAGATGTATCCATTTCGATCAAATACAATCTTAGAGATTTTCTTAGCTTTTGCCCGCTCTGCGATTAATTGACCTACTTTGATAGCTGCTTCCATCTTCTTCACTTTCATATCAGCTGAATTTGCCTCTGCTAGAGTCACTCCAGCAACATCATCGATCAATTGAGCGTAGATAAACTTATTTGATTTAAAAACAGTTAGACGTGGACGCTCAGCAGTACCCGATACCTTTGATCGGATTCTTGCTTTGATTCTGTCTCTGTTTGATAGATATACTCTTTTCATATGTTTTAAATTATATTTTGTGAATTATGATTACGCAGCTTTCTTACCTTGTTTTCGAACAATAACCTCTCCGTCATATCGGAAACCTTTACCTTTATACGGTTCTGGCTTTTTAAGAGCTCGAATCTCGGCAGTAAATCCACCAACCAATTCTTTATCAACACTTGTAAATGTGAAAGTTCCTTTTTCAGCTGTTACAGTGATACCTGCTGGTATAGCGACTTTTACAGGGTGTGAGAATCCAAGAGCAAGGTTTAGTGTTGTACCTTGCACATCTCCTTTGTAACCAACTCCTTCAAGAATTAGTTTTTTTACATACGGTGTATTTACACCTGTGATCATGTTTTTAACATGCGCAGCATATGTTCCCCATAGTGATCGTCCGAAAGATGTATTCTCTTTATTTACACAAGAAATCTCTGAACCATTGATGATAATATCAACCAAAGGCTTAAATTCTTTCTTGATTTCACCTTTAGGACCTTTAACGGTCATGATACCTTTTTCAAGGGTAACTGTTGTGCCTGCTGGGATTGTTATGATTTGTTTTCCAATTCTTGACATATATTTTTTGTTAACGTTATAGGCTTACAATAATGATTACCAGATTTTAAATAAGAATTCTCCTCCAACTTTCTCCTTTCGAACCTCTGAATCAGAAAGCACTCCTTTTGGTGTACTTACAAGCAATGCGCCGTATCCACTCTTTACTTGATGAGCCTCTTTGTAAGATCCATATACTCGTCGTGAGAATTTTGATAATTGTTGTACGCCTGAGATCTTAGGTTTACCTGCGTCATCATATGCAAGCTCAACTTCAATATGATGTATAGGACCAGTTCCAAGGATTTTAACCTTTCCAACAAAACCTAGTACAGAAAGCTTCTCTAGAACAGCTTGTCTGAATTTAGAGAAACCAAACACAGTACTTTCCTTTCCGGCAGTATTGGCAGTTTTTAGGTTATTGATTATTTGTGATATTCCGTGATTCATATATTTTTCTTAAATATGCTTTATATAGTGTTTATTGCTAGTTGATTACCATGATGATTTTTTAATACCTGGAATCAGACCCTCGTTAGCAGCCTCTCGGAAACAGATTCGGCACATATCGAAATCTCGCATGTATCCTCGCTTTCGACCGCATCTAAAACATCGTCGTACAACACGACTCTTAAACTTTGGTGTCTTCTTTGCTCTTTCAATTACTGATTTTTTTGCCATAAATTATTATATATATCTTAATATGTATTTTATTTTTTAAATAGAAAACCTAGAGTATCAAGGAATGCTTTAGTTTCAGCTTGCTTCTTACTTGTAGTAACTATTGTTGCACCAAGACTAAATACATCCTGTACGTTTTCATCTGCGGTTTCTGGAAATACAGTATTTTCTTTGATACCAAATGAGAAGTTACCCATACCGTCAACACCTGTTGCAGAAATACCTCGGAAGTCTTTTGTTCGAGGAAGAGCAATATTTACAACTTTATCTAGGAACGCCCACATCTTATCACCCCGTAGAGTTACTTTATAACCTGACGCATCTCCTGCACGTAGTTTAAATGTCGCAATAGACTTCTTAGCCTGAGTTGTCATTGGTCGCTGACCTGTAATCTTAGCCATTCGATCAAGCATCAACTCTTTTTTCTTAGCATCTTTGATTGATCCAATAGTTGTGGTTACAACAACCTTCTCGATTCGAGGAGCTTGAAGCATGTTTTTATATCCGAAATCCTTCTTCAGATTTTCGAAGGCTTTCTTTGCTTTTTCTTTAACTGTTACGTGTTTGTTTTTTGTCATATATTTGTTTGATGTGGCTTACTATTTTACAGCGACTACGTTTGAAATATGAATAGGTGTAGCAAGTTCTACAATCTCGCCCTTTTTGCCATTTGAAGCTTTTGTGTGAGATTTTTTCATGTTGATACCCTCTACTATTACTTTCTCAAGCAACGGCAAAACTTTGACGACAGTTCCTGTTTTTCCTTTGTCGTCTCCGCATAGTATCTTTACTGTTTGTCCTTTTTTAATCATATGTTTATTTAAGACTTATACGTTTCTATATTTATAATGTTGGATGTTTATACTATTTCTTGTGCTTTTGAAGCAATAGTTTGATATCCTCTTTCTGATATCTCTCGAGGTATTGGCCCGAAGATACGACCTGCTATAGGCTCACCTTTGTTTTTATCGATAAGCACAACTGCATTCTCGTCAAATCGGATGTATGAACCATCCTTTCGTCGGAAAGCTTGTCGTTGTCGTACAACCACAGCTTTATGAACATCTTTCTTCTTTGTTCCCTTTCGAGGCTCTGCTTTTTGTACAGCTAGAATAACTGTGTCTCCGATTCGAGCATATCTTTTAGCTGCAGCTCCAAGCACTTTGAAAACTTTACCTATTTTGGCACCTGAGTTATCTGCTATGGAAACGATTGTTTGTGGTTGTATCATATAGTTTTCTTTACGTTAATTACTTCACTAGAGTGAATCGCTTATCTTTTGAGATTGGCGCTGTTTCGATAATAGAAACTACATCACCAATCTTCTTAGTATTACCAGCATCATGAGCCTTATACTTCTTTGAAAGAGTAACATATTTATGATACTTTGGCAATTTTACATATCGATCTACTCGAACGACGATAGTATCTTTCATCTTGTCAGATACCACCTTTCCCTCTAGTATTCTTTTTTTACTTTTGATTTGACTCATATATTTAAATATTATCTTGATACCATCTTTGTTTTTACTGGTAATTTTGAGTTAGCTTTTCGGAATGCTTCTTTAGCAATAACCTCAGATACTCCATCCACCTCGAACAACATACGACCTGCATATGTCTCGAAACAGAATCCTGCAGGCTCTCCTTTTCCAGAACCCATGGGAACTTCAGCAGCTTTTCGTGTAAATGGTCGATCTGGAAAGATTCGAATCCAGATTCGTCCTGTCTTACCAACACTTCGTGCAATAACTTTTCGAGCAGATTCAATCTGATTTGAAGTTATACGAGCTTGAGTTGTGGCAATCATTCCAAATGAACCATTTGCCAGAGTTGTACCTCGTGACTCAACTTTCTTTTTAAGAACAGTTCGATTTCGACGAGTTACTTGCCATTTTCGATGTTTTACTTTTTTTGGGAACAACATATGTTTATCGTTACTATTGCTAAATATTACTTAGAGAAGATTTCTCCCTTATAAATCCAAACCTTGATACCAATGTCTCCATATGGCATGTTTGCTTTGTGTCGTGAAAAATCGATATCCGCTCGAAATGTTTGTAGTGGCACTCGACCTCGTTTTATCTCCTCACTTCGGGCCATATCAGCTCCAGCAAGTCGACCTCCTAGATAGATTCGAACTCCTTTCACATCTTTAACCGCCATTACTTTTTCAACGATTTGTTTTAGAACTCTTCGGTATGGAAGTCGTTTTTCGATTCCCTCCGCGATCATTTGACCTATAATAGATGCACTACCTTCTGGGTTCTTGATTTCAAGCACCTCTATTTGAAGATTAGGATTTTTCTCTTTAGCTTGTTTGATCAAAATTTTCTCAAGAGCACCTTTGATCTTAGTTACACCCTCTCCACTTTTACCAATAACAATACCTGGTCGTGAAGTGTGAATCATCACCTTGATAGCTTTAGCTGTTCGCTCGATTTCAACAAGTCCAATAAATTGACCTTTTAGGTTCTTCTCAATCCATTCTCGCATAAGGATATCTCCTTTGAAATTCTTTCGAAATTCTGCATTAGAAGAAAACCATCGAGATTTCCAATCTTTGATGATACCTAGTCTATGTGCATATGGGTGAACAATTTTTGTCATACTTTGTCTTTATATTATTTTTGAATTACATCTAATGTTACGTGTATATGTGATGTTCTCTTGTTGATTCGAGCACCTGTACCACGAGCTCGAGGCATCATTCTTTTTAGAATAAAACCTGAATCCACAGTAATGTTTTTAATCTTTAGAGTATCAGCAGCAATACCAGAGTTCTTTGCGTTAGCGATAGCACTCTCGATAAGTTTTCGAACAGCAACAACTGCTCGTTTAGGAGTAAAGCTCAAAGTAGTCAATGCTTTCTGCACTGGTTTACCTTTTACAAGATCTGTTACAAGTCGAACTTTTCTTGGTGATTGTCTATAGTTTTTTAGTATTGCTTTCATATATTTTGTGTGAATTTAACAAAGAAAAAGGGCCCTACTTTTTAGCAGCAGGTGCCGCTTTTGCAGCTTTAGCCGCACTAATTTCAGCTACTTTTTTAGCAGCATCAAGCTCTTTTTGCATCTTACCTCCGTGTCGTGTAAACTTTCGTGTCAATGAAAACTCGCCTAGTCGGTGACCCACCATATCTTCTGTTGCAAAAACCTCAACGTGT
>CAYRJE010000002.1:10079-11041 GCA_964424465.1 uncultured Candidatus Saccharibacteria bacterium | reverse complement strand
AAAAGTGAAACCAACCATCTCAGGTGAGATGACGCAGTCTCGATACCAAGTCTTAATAACCCCTGCTTGTGCAGGTGTTTTACCTTGAATCTTTTTAAGGAGTCTTTCGGCGATATATGGGCCTTTAGCGAGTGATCGTGTCATGTTTTTTTGTGTTCTTTGCACCCTCTTAAGAGGGTTACTTTATGCATTCAATGCTATGGATAATAGCAAGAACTTGCGATTTAGTCAATAATTATATGGTTAATTTGGATTATTTACTCTTCTTTCTTCGACTTACAATGAACTTATTTGAGTACTTCTTAGGAGTTCTTGACTTCTGTCCCTTACCTGTTGGCTTACCGTAGATAGAGATTTGTCGTCGTCGTCCTCGTCCTTGTCGTCCTTCACCTCCTCCGTGTGGGTGATCTACTGGGTTCATGGCTGTACCTCGAACTGTAGGTCGTATACCTTTCCATCGACTTCGGCCGGCTTTACCATAGTTCTGTAGATGACTCTCTTCGTTTGAAACCTCTCCAACTGTGGCATAGGCAGTATCGATAATTCGTCGAACTTCTGTAGAAGGTAGCTTGATAAGAGCATATCCGTTATCGTGAGCCACTACTTCAGCGTAGTTTCCATCTGATCGAACAAGTCGCGCTCCTGCCATTGACTTGATCTCAATGTTATAAATGAATGTACCAACTGGGATGTTTTTAAGCATCATTCGGTTTGCTGGTTTTACCTCAGCTTTCTCAGATACAACGAATGTATCACCTGCTTTTACACTTTTAGGCGTAATAACATATCGTTTTGCACCATCAGCATATGTTGCTAGAGAAATAAAAGCTGTTCGATTTGGATCGTATTCGATAGATACAATCTTTGCAGGAATATTATGTTTATCATATCGAAAATCAATCTCTCGATATAATCGCTTGTTACCACCTCCTTTATGTCGAGTTGTGATTCGTCCTGTGTTG
>CAYRJE010000002.1:6994-10069 GCA_964424465.1 uncultured Candidatus Saccharibacteria bacterium | reverse complement strand
TTTCTCCTCGTACCAAAGCTTTGTGGGGTGTTGAAGCAGTCAACAATTGTTTATATGGAATGGTTACCATATTTCGTCGTGATGCTGTTCGTGGGCTATATCTTTTCATATGTTTTTACGTATAAATATTTAAATTATTAGATAACGTCTATCTTATCTCCTTTTTTAAGAGTTACTATAGCTTTCTTAAATCCAGCAACTACGCCCGGTCGACCTCGTCGCATCATTTTATGAGCTGGTGTATTCACAATATTAATCTTTAGCGGATTAACTTTGTATTTCATAACAATTTCTTGATATAAGTTATCCTTGTTAGCATTCTTTGACACATTAAAGACATACTTGTTCTTATCTGTGGCAATAATAGCCTTTTCAGTATTTCTTGGTTTGATGATAAATGTTTCTTTTGTCATATATTTTAATCTATTGAATTACTGTTGAATTATTTAGTCTTCAATCTCTCTACAAGTAATGAAACTGATTCAACTGGAGAAGAAACAATTACGTACTTATACTTAGAAATAGTTAGAGGGTTAATACTTGCAACATCTTGTGTCTCAAGATTCTTAAAGTTTCGTGTACTTAGGAATACATTCTTATCCCCTCGTGGAGTAACGATAAGAGCTGCATTGTATTTTTTTGTAGCAAGTTTTGCAAATCCAGCCTCTGCTGTTGCAAGTTTAGCTAGAGTACTCTTTATCTGAACAGTCTTAGGAGCTGACATCTCTAGAGTATCTAGGAATATCACTTCTCCGTCAGCAAGCTTCTTTGAAAGAATTGTTGCAATAGCCTTATCTTTAGCCTTCTTGTTAACCTTTCGGTCGAAGTTTTTGTCATTTCTTGGACCATGAGCAACACCTCCACCTACCCATATAGGTGATCGAGTAGAGCCGTGTCGTGCTCGACCTGTTCCTTTCTGTCGCCATGGCTTCTTTCCTCCTCCTGATACCTCACCTCGAGTCTTAGCGTGGGCATATGGATGTCGAGCTGCTGTCTGTAGAGATGTAATAACTTGATGTACCAAGTCACCGTTCCATGATAGACCGAAGAAGTTTTCTGGTAACGCAATAGTTGATACTTCCTTTCCTTCTTTTGAATACACTTTTACCTTACTTAGGTCGACAGTCTTTTTCTCTGTCTTTACCTTTTTTTCTTTTGTTGTAGTTGTTTTTTTAGCCATATATTTATATCTAGATTGTTATAGGAAAATATCAATTATTTTTGAGTTATTTCTACCACTGTACCTCGTCGACCTGGAACCGCACCTTTGATGTACATTAGTTTTTTATCAGTATCAACAGCAACAACAAGCATGTTTTTGAATGTCATTCTGTCTCCACCCATTCGTCCTGCCATACGTGTACCTTTGAACACTCGCTGATATCCACCAGCTCCTGATGAACCTCGCTCTCGCTCTGAGTGCTTTTGTCCGTGTGATCGTGGACCTCCTTTAAAGTTATATCTTTTTACAACACCTTGGAAACCTTTAGCTTTTGTAGTTCCACTCACAACAACCTTATCACCTGATGAAAAATCAAAAGGTACAACTTCCCCTTTCTCACCAAAAAGGCCTTGCACCTCTTTTAAGATTGCAAAACCTTTTTTAGCATCACCAAGATTCATATGACCTTTCACAGCTTTAGATAGTTGATTAGCAGACTTTGTACCGAAACCGATTTGTACAGCATCATACCCGTCAACATCCTTTACCTTTTTTTGAGTAATAGTTAAGTCACCATATGATAAAACAGTTGCAGGATATACCTTTCCTGATTCATCAAACAATTGAGTCATATTCTGTTTTGTGGCAAGCGCGAATTTCATATTATTTTTTGTTAAATCTTGGCAAGTTGTATTTAGAGCAGGTGATGATTGCTGAGTAACTCTATTGAGTCATGAGCAATTTCCTGATAAATCTTGTCCGAGACAGTTTGTAATTTAAGGGTCGAAAGCTACTGTGATTACATCATCTTAACTTCAACACTGATTCCTGATGGAAGAGTCATGTTTGTCAGAGCCTCAATCACTCGAGCTGAAGGATTGATGATATCAATCAATCGTCGATGAGTTCGAGATTCGAATTGCTCTCGAGAGTTCTTGTAAATGAAGGCTGATCTGTTAACAGTATACTTCTTAATATTTGTTGGAAGCGGTGTTGGACCATGAACAATAGCATCATGCTTCATAGCTGTCTCGATAATCAATTTGACTGAATTATCAAGCAGTCGAGCATCATATGCTTTAACCTGAATACGAAGCTTTGAAGTCACTTCTGTATCTCCGGCCTTTGTTTTCTTGGTACTTTTTGTAGCTGTTGACATAGGTTTGTATATTACACTAATTATCAAAAAATGCAATGCCTGTTTTGTATAGTGGGCACTGCAAGTCTTGAACAATGCGTTTAAGGGTTTGTAGGGGTTACGCTATTGATATTATTTAACGATTTTTGTAACAACTCCAGCACCTACAGTCTTACCACCTTCTCGGATAGCAAATCGTGTTCGGTCTTCTAGAGCAACTGGGGCTACAAGCTTCACTTGGAAAGTAACTGTATCTCCTGGCATAACCATTTTACCCTCTCCTTCTAATGTCACTTCTCCTGTTACGTCTGTTGTTCGTACATAGAATTGTGGCTTATAACCTGAGAAGAATGGTGTATGTCGTCCTCCTTCTTCCTTTGTAAGGATATATACCTCGGCCTCAAACTCTGTATGTGGAGTTACTGAACCTGGCTTAGCAAGAACCTGTCCTCGTGAAAGGTCTTCTTTCTTTACAGATCGAAGCAATAGTCCCGCATTGTCTCCAGCCATACCCTCTGATAGAGATTTGTTGAACATCTCAACTCCTGTAACAACTGTCTTAACAGTGTCCTTTAGACCTACGATTTCGATTTCCTCACCTACTTTGATGATTCCTTTCTCAATTCGACCTGTTACCACAGTTCCTCGTCCTTCGATTGAGAAGACGTCTTCAATTGGCATTAGGAATGGCTTATCAGTTTCACGTACTGGCATTGGGATATAAGTATCCACAGCGTCAATTAGATCAACAACTTTTTGTGCCCAAGCATCATCA
>CAYRJE010000002.1:0-6984 GCA_964424465.1 uncultured Candidatus Saccharibacteria bacterium | reverse complement strand
GCCTCTAGAGCCTTAAGAGCAGAACCTCGGATAACTGGAGCGTTGGCACCATCAAATCCGTTCTTTGTTAGAAGCTCTCGCATCTCTTCCTCTACAAGGTCTAGCATATCTGCGTCATCAACCATGTCACATTTGTTCATGAAGATAACAATCTTTGGTACTCCAACTTGTTTTGCCAATAGAACGTGCTCTCGTGTTTGAGGCATAGGTCCATCTGTAGCAGCAACCACTAGGATAGCACCGTCCATTTGAGCGGCTCCTGTGATCATGTTTTTAATATAGTCGGCGTGACCTGGGGCATCTACGTGAGCGTAGTGTCGGTTTGGAGTCTCATACTCACAGTGAGCAAGAGAGATAGTAATACCTCGAGCCTTTTCCTCTGGAGCCTTATCGATCTCGTTCATTCCGAGAACCTTAGCGCCATATCCATTTCCTTTCTTTGAAAGAGTGTTAAGAATAGCCGCTGTAAGAGTAGTCTTACCGTGGTCTACGTGTCCAATTGTTCCCACGTTTAAGTGTGGTTTTGATCGGTCAAATGCTTCTGCCATAAATTTATATGTTAAAAATTAAATTAATTTATTAATATTTTGCGGACGTTTTTTCGTCTCGAAGTGAATGTACGTGAAATACTCACTTCGTCACAAAAAAATACTAAAACGCAATGCAACAGATTCTAGCAAGAGGTTGTCATATTGTCAAACAGTATAAAAGACATTTAACTCGTATTTACAAGGTTTTTATAAAAGACATTGACCCCCATGTCTCTTAGACAGGTAAAAACCTATTGCATTGCTGATTTTACATACATATAATGAGCACATGCATAATAAAAAAGTCTGGATTGCCCTTGTTGGTATACTCGCACTCATCGGGGTCATACTATTCCTAGTGTTTCGAGGTCCAGCTCCGCAAACTCAGGCCGATATAATACGTGCAGCTCAGCTCGAAGCGACTGCAGTAAAGACCAGCCTGGGCAAACACCTTATATTCCCCGACGGTGACGAACCAGACATACGCAAGATCACAGAAAAGGTAGCTGACCCTTTCTTTACAAAGGCTGAGATAGGCGACTATTTGATAATATTTTACAAGAGTCGAATTGCATACATCTATTCACCGAGCAAAAATATAATTGTCAACGCAGGCGTGGTATTTACCAATATACAGGATGAGCAATCTAAGAAAGGGGTATCTGTCAGCACCTCTACAAAACAATAACAATGATTTCATACCTTGAAGGCACAGTCCGCGACATAGGAACACGTGATGCTTGTATTCTAACTACATCAGGTGTGGGCTATGAAGTACAGTTCTCCAAACAAGACTTAGAGTCACTATCTGAAGGGACTACTGTTCATATATATGTATACACCCATGTGCGAGAGGAGGCTCTAGACCTATATGGCTTTTTGAATAAGTCAGACCGTATGATGTTCGAGCAACTTACATCCATATCAGGCATTGGACCGAAATCTGCTCAAGGCATACTCTCTCTTTCTGACAGTCAAACTCTGTACGAGCATGTTGTGAAAAATAATACGGCATATCTAACTCAGATCTCTGGTATCGGAAAAAAGATTGCAGAAAAGATTGTATTAGAACTCAAAGATAAGTTACCAAAAATCGCCTTTGACTTTAAAGGGGATAAAAATTCTGTCGAGAAAACCGTGGTTACCGATGTCGAAGTATTTGAGGCGCTCAAAGCTATGGGTTATTCTCCTAAGGAAGCAAAACACGCACTTGATCACCTACCTCCAGGACTAGAGAGTACAGCGGATAAGATAAAGGCAGCTTTACGTGTGGTGCAACAGGGGTAAGGTATATGTTATGGTTTGTTGTGTATGCCCGAACTCCCCGAGGTACAAACAACTGTCGATGGAATCAACAAAGTTGCAAAAGGTCAGGTCATCACCGATGTCTGGACCGATTTTTCCAGTTCCCACAAAATGTTCAAGGATAGTATAAAAAATGTTGAATATTTTAAAAAATTTAAGAAAAAACTTATCGGTGCCAGGATCCTTAAAGCAGAACGTCGAGCAAAAAACATTCTCATACACACAGATATTGATGACACTGCCTCTACCCTACTCATACATATGAAGATGACAGGTCATGTCATGTATGGAATCCTGCACCTGGACAACCCGCACTCGAAGATCCATTTAATAGATTCCTCCATCTTGTTTTAAGTCTTGAAAATGGAAAACACCTCGTACTGTCTGATGTGAGAAAATTTGCCAAAGTTGCACTCACAGATGTGAAGACAGACAAGACATTGCAAAATATCGGACCAGAACCTCTCTCTCCTACTTTTACTAGAGAAATTTTTCTAGAGCGAATCCAAAAATATCCAAATCGAGTCATTAAAACAACGTTGATGGATCAAACTCTTATTGCCGGTATTGGGAATATTTATTCTGATGAGATTTTGTTCGCTGCCGAAATTTTACCCATGTGGAAAGTCTCAGAATTGAGCAGTAGAGAGTTATCCGAAATTTATAAACATATAAAACCAGTTCTGGAAAAAGGAATTGATTTTGGTGGCGATTCAACAAGTGATTATAGAAATATTCATGGTGAGCGTGGAACGTTTCAAGGTGCTCATAAAGTGTATAGGAGAACAAAACAAAAGTGTTTACGAAAAGGATGTGTAGGGGTAATTCAGCGTAAAGTTATAGGTGGACGAAGTGCGCATTTCTGTGAGGTGTGTCAGGGGTAGTGGGTTGTGAAATGGCATTATGTTATGAGGTTATTTTGCTTGACTGTTGAACTCCGCCCCCCTCGACAACGAGGGTGTGCAAGGCTTTTTATTTTATAATTTGACAACACCTCACAGAAGGAATATTATATGTTCGTAGCTTGTCGACAGAAATGACCGCTGCGGACTTCTGTAACAGGAAGTACTTATGGAGAGTGTCGCCCTCCCAAGCTATACATAGAGACATCACCCTACGAGGTGGTGTTTTTACGTTTCAGAAAGTGAATAGACTTTATTTCAAAATGACTTTCTCTTGGTTCCAAAATAACTCGTAAAGACAAACTGCCACTGTAGATTCTCTCATATAGATACTTATTATCTATCTGATCAAAGTAGACATTATCTGGACATATCAAGATCTCTTGTACGTACGAGATCATGCACGTCATAGTATTGACTACATCTGTTTTTGTTTTATTTTTTAATAATTCAATACCCCGTCTTTCTACAAAGTGTTTTAGAGCTCTTCGAGAAATATATACGGCAGGATTTACACAAACACACAGTAATTCCATATGAAATGCAACACATGCTCCATTTTCTAATACAGAGTATTCCTTAATCAAATTTTCAATCTGTACAATATTTATATATCTAATCTAAAGATTGTAAGGAGTATAGACTTCTCAAAACTTTAAAAACCACTCAAGAATATATAAATATTATCTACACACCTCGTACATCACAACCCCAGCACATACCGAAACATTTAAAGACTCTTTCTCCCCTTTCATTGGCAACTCTACCACTGCATCTGCTTTTTTTAATATTCCCTTATCAACACCATCAACTTCATTTCCAAAGACTAAAAGTATTTTCTCTAATTTCTCTGTCTTTATTTTCTTAGCAAATGTTTCAAGATTAATAGAGTTTTTAGCTTGTTCTATTGCAACAATATAAAAACCAGCTCTTTTGGCTTTCTTTATTATTTCTTTAGAATCATCTGAATACTCCCAAGGTATACTTTTCTCAGCACCCAGAGCTGTCTTTGCCATCTCTTTTTGTGGACCCGCCCCACTTCTGCCAAACCTATCTACAGGCTGTGGAGTGGTACCTGACAGCAAAACCTTTGTAACCCCAAAACAATCGGCAGATCTAAAGATAGCACCTACATTATAAGCGCTTCGTATATCAGGTAGTAAAATATGGACAATAGGCATCATTTCATGTATTATACACAAATATAGTTTTTATGCGTCCGTAGCTCAGTCGGTAGAGCACCTGCCTTTTAAGCAGAGGGTCGTAGGTTCGATTCCTACCGGACGCACAGAATATAAGGCACTAAAAAAAGCCCTTCTCTACCGAGAAGGGCTTTGCCGTATAGTCCTAAAACCTACACTACAGACTAATTTGCAAATATCCCCAAACACCCTTATTATCATGGGCATAGCCTGCACCTACCACTGCATTCACCTTTTTAAACGTGAATACCTTGAGAACACCCCACTCACCCCTAATCCATTTCCAATTAGTGGTAGAAAACCCAGCAAGTGAGTACAACATCCACCCATCAGTTTTTGGAATATTCAGACTTGCATTAACCCCGAAGTTTCCTTTTTGGTTATAGGCAATCGTAGTGCCAACATACTTCGTTGACACTTTTATAGCGCCACCAAATGTACGTGAAGTTACCTGATAATAGACACCCATGTGCACATGGGGAACCTTCGTACTCAATTCAATCGAAACATCGTTAGGTCTCCATAGCACACCGGCCACTATTCGCGATTCTTTATTAATCGTAATCGTTGCCTTACCCCCAATTGCTGAGGGGAGTATTTGTGCACTGGTCCATGTTTCAAACTGCCCCCATTGTGTAGTAGGAACTGGTCTCAACTCCGTCATCGGAGATGGAATCTTACCAACCGTTACAGCAATGCGGTCATGAAGCTTTAAACGGATACCTAATATGTAAATAGGTGTGACACGTCCTTTTTTTCATTATTCCTTTTTAGATTATAAAATCGATATCAACGAGACACGATTTATAACCAAAGGAACCTTTCCGACATCTGCAGAGAACATATACTCGTACAAACATTCGATGATGAAAAAAATACGTTTTGTAAATTCAGGAAACTGTTTAACATCCTCGCCATAATTCAGCATGGCTGAACTTTTAGCAAAAACATCGTAATGAATACCCCCACCTCCATAATCACTTTTCATGATGATTACTTTTTCTTTGGAAATGTGTGTTGTTGTTTTTTGTGGAAACAATGAGGCAGGAATAATAATTAAAAACAAAGTCACCAGCAATGCGCTCGCGAAAGAATGTTTTTGAATCATTCCTATTGAATCCAGATGTTCACGGAATTCAGCCTGTGTCATTTTCTTGCCAAGTTCGAACAATCGTTCTTCTTGTTTTGAAAATAACGACAGGAGCTTACCTCTTCGCGAAACAACATCTGCACGTCTCAATGTCTCTTCAAATTTGTTATGTATGTCGATACCTAACACAATAGGCCACATGAGCAACGAAATTAAAAAAGAAAGTGGTGCAATACCAAAATACATTTGCGGCTTTTCTTTTTCTTGAGTCCATTTAAATTCTTCATCGAAATCTTTTTTCAAAGTAATTTTCCAAATGAGAAATAAAATAAACGCAACAGGAAGTCCTTGGAGATAAAACCTGAAGAGCCACCCCATGAACCAGATCGTGGTACTTGCCCAAGTAATCTGGGCAGCAAATTTAGCACTTTCCAAATCTCTTTGTTTTTCTTTTGGAAACCAATACCAGTGAGCCTCACTAATTTGTTTTCTATCAACAAGAACATGTCTCCAGTTTTCACTTCGTAGTCCAGCGAGATTACCGATAGTTCTCGATGCTTCAATGATCATATCACGCTGATTTCTATTTTCATTAAATGCCTCGTAATATTTTTCCTTGAACATTGAAAGCTGTTTCAAATCTCGAAAATAAACACTTGGTGCATAGATACCCTTTTTATCAACTTCATATTCACGAACTTGCTTTAAACTATCGGTATAATGAAAAAAGTTCTCAGGAGTTATTTCAAGCGTAGCAAGCTCACTAGGTGTAAATTGGGTAACAGGACTTTTTGATTGGTGCTGTGACGAATGATACATTGTTTGCGGCATCCCCGTTGCAAGCATGAAGCCAGCAGGGATGCCTAGACGCCGAAGCATCCAGAATAATACTGTTTTCATGTTTTTAAATTTTAATTAACAAATAACGTTCTGATTATATTATATCATAAAAATATCTATGGGTCAAACAGATCAAGTTATCCACAGTTTCATTTCTAAAACCATTTGCACATTGTTTTTATCGGGCGTATACTAATACCAGATATTTCAATTGAAGAGACGTGTCTTGTAACTTATGCTGTGTACCAGCAATCAACTTATGACAAGACACATCCTCAACGATGTTCTTTCATAAGTTCTTTACAAAAGTTACAAAACAATCTGTCTCTCGATGTAAAACTAAATATTATTTTTTTGACGCCAAGCCCTTCTTTCCAAGATGGGCTTTATTATTTCACTGAAAAGTTTTTCTTTAGAATCGGGAAAAAAATAACCTCATCAGAGATTATTTTTTATCAGGCATTGTAAGAAAAAACTTTTCTAATCGTTCACGCATTCCTAATCCTCCTAGTCGTGACTCATGGTAGACACTCACTAATTCGCGTGCCACATTTTTTAATTCAGGAGAAACTTTTTTTTGAGAACTTTTTTGAATGATATCTTTTAATTTCCACCAAATCATTCCGTGAGTCGGTTCCATCTCATCACTATGTGCAACCACTTCCTGAAACATGATCCATGTCTTTTTTTTATCACCCGTAGCAAATGCGTTGGCAAGTCCGAATGGATTAAATGATTCTTGTTTAACCTCTTTTTCTTTTTTAGCTGCTTTTTTACCAACTTTTTCTAAAAATTTCTTATCTGCAACAAGAAGCTTATCTGCAACAATCACGATCTCGTGCGGAGCATTTTTTACAAATTCAAGCTGGTCATAAATTTCTTTCTTAACCGCTTCGTCTACAAAAACATTTTTTAAGATAAACGTTTTCTTGTCACCAAATAAACTTGGTGTTTGTATTTCATCAAAAAGTTGCGACAGGTTTTTTTCAAACACATCAACTCGTTCACCTTCG
The DNA here is from genome assembly GCA_964424465.1 of uncultured Candidatus Saccharibacteria bacterium. Taxonomy (GTDB): domain Bacteria; phylum Patescibacteriota; class Minisyncoccia; order Phycocordibacterales; family CAIZLB01; genus CAIZLB01. The sequence goes on along the minus strand of CAYRJE010000002.1, from coordinate 102 downwards.
ATATTCTTTTTTTGTGTACCTACATATATAGTAATCATAGATGGTTTCCTCTCCTTGAATAAGGAGAGGGTCGACACGCCGTTTCGGCGTGCGGGGTGAGGT
>CAYRJE010000001.1:38221-39776 GCA_964424465.1 uncultured Candidatus Saccharibacteria bacterium | reverse complement strand
AAAGGTAAATTGAACAGTATGACGTAAAAAGTTTTACTTAAGAAATTAAACTGAGTCCTCGAAGTTTGTACGAATTTTGGAATAGCGAGTGTGTATACCTGCTTAAGCATTCCTTGTATTACATTTGGAATAGCCTCGGCAAAGTTATAAATCGCTAGATATACCGGGTTTAAAAATTGGAATATAAGGAGATTGTCTATACGGTCAGAAACTTGAGCTGTGAGGTTTATAAATGTATTATGTTTCGTTAAGAGCCAAGTCTCGTTATCTACTTTGTTGTTCAAGGTGTATGCTTTAACGGTATAAGCATACAGTGATGTGGTAACAATGGTATTTGTTATCAAATACGTGATAGTCATCCATAATGCGTCTTGAGTTAGATATGCGACCGTAAGAACGCTGAATGCTAAACAGAATGTTTTGATGAATTGTGTAATAGACAGTACTTTAAACAATTTTTTGCCAGAGAAATATGTTGTGTATACATCACCTGAGTCAAAAAGAGGGAATAGTAATGCTCCGCAAGCCAGACCTGTAGATAGAACTATGTTTCCGTGTGTATAATAATACAAGGCTGCGATTGCAAGTGAAGTTGATGGAACTATAGACCACAGCAGATGGATTTTATAGAATTTTTTTACATTACCCTCATACCCTTGAGCCACTGCACGTATAACTGCCGTTCCTGCTCCAGATAGCGTTAAAACTGTAGCGAGTTCAATAAGAGATAGTATGTATTTATAGTATCCGTAGGTATATTGTGGAATTATTCGAGATATTACAACAGCGAATATTAATGTGACAAAAGAGCCTAATAGTTGGCCACTGAAAAGGAAAGAAAAGTTTTTAGCAAAATAGACCATGTCTGTACCTGCATATTTTTCTGATCTGCGTAGTATTCGAGTGAGTCTCTGTTTCATTTTTTCTCAGTATAGCATATACTACTCCCTATGAAAGTCTTATTTATCACTCGAGATTTGATTCAAAATGCAGGGTGGGGGAGAACTAGTTATGAGACGGTTCAAGCTGTTCAAAAAGATAAGACTATTTCTGTGTCTGTTGCGGTAGAGAAATTGGGTGGCAAGGAGGGTTGTGCGGATACTGTTGTTGAGCTCGTACCTTCGACTTCATGGTATGCAATAGTAAAAAATATAATCCGGATTATCAGAGTGAGTCGAACATATGATGTGTTTCATGCTATGGATTTATGGCCGTACGGTTTGTATGCATATATCGCCTCAAGGCTGCGTAAGGGTAGTAGGTATGTGATAAATGGCATCGGTACGTATAGTGTTGCACCTCTGGATAAACCATTCTTTGGTAAGATTGCTCGATACATATATTCACACGCTGCAGGAGTCCCTTGTATTAGCGAATACACAAAGCAAGAAATAGATCGTCGAGTATCACAAGCTAAAACAGTGGTTGCCCAGCAGGGTTTCCTTGACAAAGCGCAGGAACTGCCGGTCGCGGATGCGCGGGTTGTGCTCGGCGCCGGAGATGGCGAATTCCTTCAGCGCGATGCGGCGGTTGAGCAACTGCCAGGTCCAGGGCT
>CAYRJE010000001.1:29181-38211 GCA_964424465.1 uncultured Candidatus Saccharibacteria bacterium | reverse complement strand
AGTTATATGGATCAAATAAAGCAGATCAACGCAGATGCTGGTATAGGTAAAAATACTATACAGCTCATTCAAGACGCTCATACAGACGCTCATTTAGCAGCATTGTATAAGAGGGCAGATATATTTGCTCTAAATTCTGTAAATTCAAAAGAAGGTCATTTCGAAGGATTTGGTTTGGTTATTCTTGAGGCAAATCAATTTGGCGTACCAGCCATAGGCTCTCTGAGTTGTGGTATTGAGAGTGCTATACATGACGGCGTGAATGGTTTGTTATGCAAGCAACAAGATTCAGTAGATATTGCTGATAAAATTAAAAAGATTATGGAATTAAAAAAAGATAAGCCTGACTATTGGAAACAACGATCTGTTGACTTCTGTCACACTTTTTCTTGGGATGACACTGCGCGGATATATATTAATTTGTACAAATAAAAATAATCATATGCGTTTCTTACAAGATCTACGAGTTATATATGAGACAGCTTGGACGCTATCTAAGAATAGCGTGCATGCAATCGTACTCATGGTGCAGATTTTCTATATTGTGCTTGTTGGCAAATATGCACATATAACGCCTAAAGCTCTGACATTATATTTCAGAGGTACACCATTTGTATTTTATATTAATAGTAGAGTAGACCTAGCTGCTGTACACGAGATATTTGTAAAGAAAGAATACGATTTTACATATACAGAGTTACTTGGCAAGAAACCAGAGGTTATACTTGATCTAGGTGCCAATATCGGCGACTCTTCAGTGTTTTATGCTTTACAATTTCCTCATGCAAAAATCTATGCCATCGAGCCCAACCCTGCAGTTCATGAAAAACTGAGAAAGAATGTGGCTGCATTTCCCAATGTGCAGATTCGAACATGCGCACTCAGCAATCAAACTAAGAAAACTACATTTTATGTTGGCGATTCTCACTTGGGATCTTCTACTAAACAACGAAAACAAAACACAAAAGAGATAGAGGTTGAGATGTGTTCATTTACAGATTTTGTGATACAAGAGAAGCTCGATATTATTGATATTTTAAAATTTGATATCGAAGGCGGAGAAGAGGATTTACTTAAAGATCCAAGCATCCGTACTAAGGTGCATATATGTGTCGGGGAAATGCATGATGACCTAACACGTGTGCCCACTCGCGAACTTCTTGATCAAATACCTGCGCAGGTATTGCATGTATATCCTCTAACTGAAACACGAAATATTACTGTTGCCAAAGTGTTATAAACTCATCAGTGATTTGGTCCCATGTGTGAGTGAATGAATATTGGGCAATATGCTCCTTGTATATGCTGTATGTTGCTGGATTGAGTAGTGAAACTACTTTGTTGTATATATCATCCTCATCGAGTGGGTTTACAAACACACCCAATCCTTCAAGTCGACTCTGTATACCGTTCTCTTCAGTCAACACAAAAGGTGTTCCAGCTCTGACACTATCGAGCATCATGTTCGGACTAATATCTCCAAGTGACACAAGTACAGTTGCATAAGCTTTTTTCATACGAGCTATATATTCTGCATGAGGATATGTATTCGTATCAATCTCTATAGAAAGTGTAGGGAAGTCGTGTTGTAACCGCTTTAGTACTTTTATTGCCATTGGTTTATTTTTCCAATGCAAATCACGACAGCCCAACATAAACACTTTAGATTCTCCGGCTTTGTGCTCATGTGCGTGAGCATCTCCGGTAACATTATAATAATTCTCAATTAGTCGAACACGCTCTGGTGCTATGTTGTAGACCGGTTTCCATATATCTCTTTGCCACGCTGTACTGAACACTACATAGGTTGCTCTTTGTAGTACACGTCGAGTGATCGATAGAATAAGACGCTCTTTGCGAGTGAGGTTGTGTATTTCGTCAGTGTAGAACTTTCGTAACAGTACATCTTTTTTTGTTCGCTCGGTATAATTTTCCCACAGAAAATCTCCGCCTGTACGTATGGTATATTTTTTAGGAATAATCAAAGATAGTGCATATATAGGTAAAGCTACGCTAAATGTGTCCAATACTAGTATGGTGTCAGCTCGTATAAAAGCGATAATACTTTTGATCGCAAAATATATATGTCGGAGCCCAAGTGGTAACCAGCGCTCTATAGCAGTGTAGTGCTTCACTGTCACAATGTGTCCTTTCTTTCTAAATACTGACTCGGTATTGACTGCATATTGAGCCGGTCCGCCTATTTCTGGGGGATAAATACCTGTGGCAATGAGAATACGCATGAGGCTGATTATATACCAAGCTGTCATTCTTTCAAAAGAAAGTCTGTGCTATCATACCTGCATGACAACACAAATAAGTACTATTAAAAAAGTCCTCAGAGGGATAATCGTGGTCGTTATTGGTTTAATTCTAGTTACACCATGGCTCATGGGAGATACAATGTATTTTCCATATATCTCCCTTAAAGGATTATATATTCGCTCTATTATACAGATAGCATTGGCTTTGTATGTGGTGTTGATGATTGTAGATCCAGCATCGAGACCTAAGAGATCTCCCTTGTTATATGCAATAATCACTTTTGTTATTGTTGCAGGTATTTCTGTGTATACAAGTATGAGTCCTGTTCGAAGTTTTTGGAGTAATTATGAACGTATGGAAGGATACATCTTGGTGTTACATTTGGCTGTACTCTTCATTATAGCGTCAGCTGTTATGCGTAGACGGGATTGGGCATGGATCGCAGGATTCAGTTTACTCATGTCGGTTATTGTAGGCGCTCACGCTCTTGGGGATATAAACACAGCCGCAGCACAGGCAAATCTTCAGGGTGTTGCAGGTGCGGAATTAGAGAAAGTAAAAGCAGCTGTCCGTATCTCTGGAAAGTTAGGTAACTCATCATACTTAGGTGTATACGCCTTGATACATGTATTTATTGCTGCGCTAGGTACACTTATGGTTTTCCGAGGTAACAGAGAAGAAGAGTTGCAGAATGGCAACGTGCATGCAAAAGCTCAGCGTTGGTCTGCTACAAGTTTGTTTATGATTATTGTTGGTATTCTGCTTACAGCATTCAATCTCTTTATTCTATTCAAAACAGGAACACGAGGTGCTTTCGTGGGATTGGTTGTAGGTCTTTGTGTAATGGCAGGATATTTAATGTTCAAAGAGAAGCATAAGATTATAAAATATTGTTCACTGGGTATATTCACAGCAGTTGTCTTGGGTGTTGTATTACTGGGTGTATTTAAAAATTCTACATGGGTACAATCTTCGCCACAGTTATCTAGATATGCTGCATTGATTAGTTTTGATGTAAAGACAGTAACTAAGAAGCTTGGAGAAGATAGAACAATGATTTGGGGTATGACATTGAAAGGAGTGCAAGATAAACCTCTCTTTGGATGGGGTCAGGATAATTATGGGTATGTGTTTGCAAAATATTATGACCCTGGCATGCATGCACGTGAGCATTGGTTTGATCGTTCTCATAATGTATTCCTAGATTGGATGATTGCTACAGGTATTGTTGGGTTCTTAAGTTATTTAGCGTTCTTTGTCATTGCAGCATGGCTACTTTTCTCTAAGAAGACTCGTTTAACAGTTATAGAGAGGGCGACAATGCTTGGTTTGCTTGCTGCATATTTTGTACACAACTTGTTTGTGTTTGATAACCTTTCAAGTTATGTGCTGTTCTTCTTGATCTTGGCATATATACATGATCGCTATACTCATGACAGACAAACTGTAATTCCTCGTGCAAACAAAGATTATGGCACTATGTTATTAGGTGCTGCATTTGTGATGGTTTTGTTTACCTCATACACATTGTATAAAACAGTCTACATACCATATACTCAGAATACAAATTTAATCATGGCTATGAGTATTGCAGGACAACAGTCTAAAGTAACCAAAGAGATGTCTGGCAAGATAAAGAAAATGCCGATGGATATAGCGTATGAGTATTTTAAAAAAATATATGATGCTGGTGTGCCAACAAGTGAAACATTTGAACAGTTATCAGCCATTGCTTCAGCTGCTCTGGTAACTCCAACAGTGTCGGAATCTACTAATATAAAAATCTATCAAATATATCAGGAGAAAATCGACTATGTAACTAAAAATCATCAAGGTGATCCAAGATATCCTTTCTTTATATCTAATTTCTATCGACAGATCGGAAATACGGAAAAAGAGTTAGAATATGCCAAAGCTGCATATGAATTATCTCCTGATAAACAATCTTTTGCATATATGGTTGCTCTTGCAGAAATCTCTGCTCATAGAAATACCTCAGCTGCACTGGAATATGTAAAGAAAGCATATGAGGTTCGTCCTGACAATGAGGAGGCGCTTCGATACTATGTATATATTAGTCTAGAGTATGCTCGAAAAGCCGATAAGACAGTTGATCTGAAACAAGTAAGTGCTTTGGCACAAATACTTGCTGATGCATTCCATGTACATGGTCACACAATCGCATTTGATTCACAGTTATGGTCAGTGTTTAAGGAGATGGGTAATGGTGGAGCTGCGAAGAAATTGCTGGCAGCAAAATTAAAAGATTTGATTCCAGAAAAAAAAGAAATAATAACTGACTTAGCAAAGTAAAGAAGAAATAAAAAACATGTGAGACTAAACACCTCGCATGTTTTTTATTTTCTGAGTACAACACGAATGTAAAATTTTTTTTATAATTTATTTTTTTTACTATAAAAATATTTATCCACATTTTTTTTGTTAAAAAAAATTTGCATCAAAACTTTTTTTGCGTGATAATAAAAGTACGTGTAGATGAGATGTTTGTCGAACATCAACATGACACGGTTGATTACTTTCTTTTGATGAATTTTTTTTCAGAAAAAAGAAAGAGCTCTTTCTAAAAATAATTTTAAAACAAAACAATGGCAGCAAAGAAAAAAGCTAAAAAAGTAGCAAAAAAAGCTACAAAAAAAGCTAAGAAGAAAACTTCAAAGAGACGATAATCTCTCTTTTAAGTCCCACTAAGCAAAACACGTTAACCTTAACCGGCTAACGTGTTTTGCGTTTTTGTGCTATATATACAGATATGTCATTTTTTAGCATATTCGGTTCGCCGATAAAGAAATACCAGAAAAAAGTGGGGGAAGTCAATCATTTGGAATCCTCTCTAGCAGGACTGTCAGATCAAGCACTCAAAGACAAATCTTTGGATTTGAAGAAGGCTGTGCAGTCCAGCTTGACCTCTGTATCAATAAAAGATCGTGAGTCTATACAAAAAGTCTTGGATCAACATATTGTAAGTGCTTTTGCTTTGACTCGTGAATCTGCCAAGCGAACACTGAATCAACGTCATTATGATGTGCAATTGATTGGTGGTATGGTGCTCCATGATGGAAATATTGCAGAAATGAAGACTGGAGAGGGAAAGACTCAAATGGCAACACTTCCAACGTACTTAAATGCGCTTACTGGCTTCGGTGTGCATGTTGTTACTGTCAATGACTATCTGTCACGGCGTGATGCGGCATGGATGGGCCAGGTGTATCACGCACTGGGGTTAACTGTATCTGTTATCACTCAACAACAGGCATACATGTATGATCCTTCTCACACATCAGTCGAAGCTGATAAAAAAGAAGATGAATTAGGGAGTTTCAAGGTGGGATACGATTTCTTGAAGCCTTGTACCAAACAGGAGGCCTATGCAGCAGATATTACATATGGAACTAACAGTGCGTTCGGCTTCGATTATTTGTTTGATAATATCAGCATGAGGTTGGAAGATGTACAACAGAGAGAGCCTTACTTTGCGATTATCGACGAAGCCGATTCTATTCTTATTGATGAATCTCGAACACCGCTTATTATTTCTCAACCTGCACAGGAGTCGGACGACATGTATAAACAATTCGCTAAGATTGTTCGAGGTATGAAGCGGGATGAGCACTATACTGTTGATGAAAAATTTAGATCTATTATCATCACTGATGAAGGTATTACACATGCTGAAAAGATGTTAGGTATTAAGGATTTGTATAGTACGGAGTATATACAGCTTGTGCATCATCTAGAGACTGCTGTGAAGGCGCAGGCTCTATATAGTAAAGAGGTTGATTATTTGGTCAAAGATAACGAAGTTATCATTGTGGATGTGTCTACAGGACGTCTTCAGCCTGGACGTAGATGGTCTGAAGGTATTCATCAAGCTATAGAGGCCAAAGAAGGCGTAAAAATACAACGTGAAAGTAAAACAGCTGCTTCTATCACATATCAAAATTTTTTCCGCCTGTACACAAAATTGGCAGGTATGACAGGAACAGGTATGACCTCTCGAGAGGAGTTCAATAAAGTGTACGGTCTCGACGTGATTGAAGTACCGACACATAAGCCAATCGCTCGAAAGGACTTGCATGATTTAATTTTCATGACTGAACTTGGCAAATTTAAAGCTATTGCTAAGAAAATAAAAGAATTAAGTCAAAAGGGCCAACCTGTACTTGTTGGTACTGTGTCTGTGGAGAAGAATGAATTACTATCGCAATACTTAAAGGTGGCCGGTGTTAAACATGCTATTTTGAATGCTAAGCCTGAGTTTGCTGAACGTGAAGGAGAGATTGTGGCCCAGGCTGGTAAAAAAGGTGCTGTGACTATCGCCACTAACATGGCTGGACGAGGTGTTGATATAAAACTTGGAGGCACACCGTCTACTCCGGATGAGGCAGAAGAGATTCGAAAACTTGGAGGGTTGTATGTGATTGGTACAGAACGTCATGATGCTCGTCGAATCGACAATCAGTTGCGAGGACGTTCAGGACGACAAGGCGATCCAGGCGAGACACAGTTCTACGTGTCACTTGAAGATAATATGATGCGTATCTTTGCCAATAACGCCATGTTGAAGAACTTTATGGGGAAGATGAAGTTGGCTGAAGATGAGGCGATTCAACATTCACTTGTATCTCGAGCTCTAGAATCTGCACAAAAGAAAATTGAAGGATTCCATTTCGATAGTCGAAAACAAGTTCTTGAATACGATAATGTATTGAATCAGCAGAGGCAAAGTATCTATATGCGTCGAAGAGGTGTCTTAACTGCAACAGGTAAGGCTTTAGGGGATATTTTTGATCCAAAAATCACTTCTACAGAAGCACTGCGTGTTAAAGAGCAAATGGGTAATGATATGTTTTATAAAACAGCTCAGAGTTTGTGGTTGCAAATCAATGATTATTTCTGGATGAATCACTTGGATCATATGGATCATCTTCGTATGAGTGTAGGCTTGAGAGGTGTGGGACAGCGGGATCCTTTAGTTGAATACAAGCGAGAGGGTCTAGCTATGTTTAAGGATTTGGAATCAAAAGTTGAGGAAGAATTCTCACGCGCTATAGGTCATATACAAATAAAGCCAACATCTGCCTAGAATAGTGGTATTTTGTTGTGGTATACTGACGATATGCAAAACATATCTAAAGCAAGAAATATAGTCTTTATCACATTGCTGGCAGTTTTTGGACTGCTATCTTTCGGCGTTCTTTCCAAATTTCTGATCGTACTCGCTTTGGCGTATGTATGTGCACTTCTGCTGCTTCCGGTGTATACAAGATTTGTCACATGGTTTAGTAAGACTCGGTTTTTGAGAGGCGGGTCATCAGCGATCGCGTCTGCGGTGACGGTACTACTGTTGATTATATTGATAATCACACCGTTTAGTCTCATTATGGGTAAGATATTTTCTGATGCACAAGGTTTCTATGTCAAAGTGACAGATGGTGGTCCTGGTGCTATTTCAGCTCGGCTCGAATCTCTTATACAACCATATTTCCCTGATGTTCAGATAAAGTTGAATGAAATAGCAAAAGGTATTTCTGGTTTTGTGGTGAATAATATAGGTGCTTTTTTCTCTAGTACGTTTGATTTGGTGTTAAAATTGTTCCTATTTCTTATTGCTCTATTCTATTTTTTGAAAGATAAGAGTCAATTCGAGTCATTGTATAAGCGTGTGACGCCTCTGAGTGAGAAAGATGATGCACGTATTTTTACTTCTATAAAGATAGCTGTTCGATCTATCATGATAGGCTCTTTAGTTGTTGCTCTGTGTCAGGGTATTGTAACCGGTATAGGGTTTGCTATTTTCGGAGTACCCAATCCGTTCTTTTGGGGAGCTGTTGCTGGTATGTTTGCACTTGTGCCAGGCGTTGGTCCTGCATTGATATGGATACCAGGTGTTATATATCTATATATGACAGGTGACACTGGAAGTATTGCATGGATAGGTCAATTAGTATGGGGTGTTGTAGCTGTAGGATTGATAGACAATGTTTTGGGGCCAAAAGTTATAAATAAAGGGATATCAATACATCCATTGTTTATACTACTGTCTGTGATCGGAGGTATTGCAATGTTTGGTCCGGAAGGATTCTTGTTTGGTCCGTTGGTACTAAGTGTATTTGTTGCCATTACTGAGGCTTGGAAAGAAAGGTCACAGTCTGTGTAGCGCTCTTGTGTGCTATAATATGCCGTATATGAAGAACATACCCTATCTGTCTCCAATTTTACAGAAAAATCTAGAAAGAATTATCAAGAAGGGCTCAGTACACCTAGCTACTCATGGAAGTAATTTTCATGCTGATGATATTTGTGCTACAGCTACACTGAAAAAACTATGTAGTCTTATTGCACCAAAGATAAAAGTAAAAGTTACACGCAATCTATTGGCAAAAGACTGGGAAAAAGGTGATTTTGTCTATGATATAGGTGCAGTGTATGATCTTAAGACATTGCGCTTTGATCATCATCAAGAAGGTGGTGCTGGTACATATGCGAACGGTATAAAATACTCTTCTTTTGGACTGATTTGGAAGCATTTTGGAGTAAGTATTTGTGCATTACATACAGCATCAATAACCGGAAAAGTACCACCAAAAAAGACTGCAGAAAAACAAGCTGCTATTATAGTTGAACGTGTTGTTGCTCACGTAGACGCTATGGACAATGGTCAAATGACATATAAGGCTCTGTACGATGATGTTGATGTATTTACTATTGATGGTTTTTTTGAGATGTGTAAAGTTGCTACGTCTG
>CAYRJE010000001.1:25753-29041 GCA_964424465.1 uncultured Candidatus Saccharibacteria bacterium | reverse complement strand
TTGGAGGAATGATTTCATCTATTCTGTTGTATGCATACATGAAAGAGCGAGATGAGTCTCTAGCACGCAAAGCATATCAAAAAGCGAAAGATAAACGTATTGTTGTGTGTGATAGATTTTTCTATTTTAATTATGCAAAATTACCAGAACCACTTGTGATTGTATATCCAAACACACGAGGGGGTTGGGCGGCAAAAGTTGTACGCACAACAGAGCATGATTTCGAAGCGCGGTTTTATTTTCCTCTGAGTTGGGCAGGTAAACGTGATCAAGAGCTTAGTGCTATCACAGGTGTGCCAGGTGGAGTATTTTGTCACAATGCTCGTTTTTTGGCTGTGGCTGATACAAAAGAACATATATTAGAAATGATTCGAGTAGCATTTAACGAATAAGGTAAATATTGCTATACTATTGTATATGCAACCAAAAGTACTGATAATTACAGCTCACCCTAGCTCAAAGGGTTTTACTCACAGAATCGCTGATGCATTTGCACAAGGTGCTAAAGAGGCAGGGAAACAAGTCGAAATTATAGACTTGTACAAAACAAATTTAAAGCAGGATTTTATGTCATATGAAGAACGCTCAGATATGGCAAAAGCAGATCCGATACGTACCGCTATTCAACAAAAGATCACTGAGGCGAGTGAATTGGTCTTTGTGCATCCGTTGTGGTGGATGGGCATGCCGGCCATTATGAAAAATTTCATTGATATTAATATCAGTGCAAAATTCGCTTTTTATTATAAAAATGGTTGGCCAGTAGGTATGCTGAAAGGGAAGAAAGGTCATGTATTTATCACGTGTGATGGAAGAATGTGGCTGTACTGGTTGATGGCGGTGCCATTTAGAACTATTTGGAATTTGGGTATTCTACGATTCTGCGGAGTTAAACCTGCAACATTCAAAGTGTTACATGAAAAATATAGACGAAGTGAAGCGTATATGAATGCGTTCTTGGAAAAGGTAAAGAGTAGGGGAAAGAGGTATTAGGGTAAAATAAAACACCCTCCGAAGTGCATTGTCTGCACGACGGAGGGTTTTGCTTTGGGGAGGGGGTCGAGAAGGTGCTCTTAAAGACTCTAGTCTTCGAGCAACAGTGCGAGCTGGTGGCGCTGCAAGAGTTCAGTGCTTCGGGTTATGCCAAAGATATTGAATGAGATGATGTATCCATCGTCTTCTTCGGTGAGGGTGACCACACCGCACGCTTCGATAGCTGCCTGTGTCTAGATGTACTCCAGATTTCGAGAATCTATGTCGTCGGTGGTCAGGCATGTTCCGGATGAGTGATCTCTCACTATGAGGGGTATTATCAGAGGTTTGTGCATCTCGAAATACAGCATTTGCTCTAGGATTAGCCTGTACCGGATCGCCTGTTCCAAAGGGAATTTGAGCCTGACATCATCGCCCCATTGTCCTGAGGTTATTTCGATATATCCTGCCGATCTCCTGATCTCGAAACGGCAGACGGCGTTTTTACCTCCCTCGGTAAGGGGGAGTGTAGCGGTGAGTTTCATAGGTAGGTGTAAGGTTTTTTGTTGTGTCTAGACTGTCTAGGACCATATTATAATGACACTATGTATACATATTTGTCAAGTGTTTGCAAACTCCTTGATATAACCCGAGTATTTATCTATAAAAACCCTTGCAAACCAAGCGTATTTATGCTAATGTCACTACAGCGTTAAAACGATTGAGTAACGATAGACTTTTTCGCTTTTATAAACCTCTAAATCTAATATTCCCACTACCTGAAGGCCTCAGGTGGTGATCATACATATTATGTTAAAAAAGAAACACTTCTCACGTTTTCGTGAACCGCTTGCACCATTACCAAACTTAGTGGAAGGACAGATACAATCATATAGAGATCTGCTACAGAAAGGATTGGCAGAAGTATTTTCAGAATTTTCATCAATCAAAGACTATACAGAAAAGAAATTCGAGTTTCGATTCGAAGGTATGCGTCTTGATCGTCCAAAATTCGACGAGTTTTATGCAAAAGAGAATAAGGTGAACTACGAGGCTACTATTAAAGCAACAATTAAGCTTATTAACAAAGTTACTGGCACTGAAAAGGAACAGGAGCTTTTTATGGCTGATATTCCGATGATGACAGAGCATGGTACATTTATTATTAACGGTATTGAGCGATGTATTGTTCCACAGCTTGCCCGATCTTTCGGAGCATTCTTTACTTCATCTGAAGCTAAAGGACGGACATATCTCGGGGCTAAAATTATTCCAAACCGAGGTTCATGGATAGAGATCGATTCTGATCCAGATGGCGCTATTTATGTGCGAATGGATAAGAAACGAAAGTTTCCGATTACAACACTACTTCGTTCTCTAGGGGTTGTAACCGATTCTGATATTAAAGATCTATTTAAGGATAATGCTCATGCAAAGGCCTTTATTGAGCATACATTAGCAAAGGATCATACAAAGACTCCGGATGAGGCATATGTCGAAATTTATAAGAAAATGCGAGATGGAGAATTGGCCACAGCACAAAATGCCAAAGAATTTGTAGAAGGTCTGTTTAAATCAGATCGATATGATCTTTCGCCTGTGGGACGATTCCGATTCAATCAACGGTTTGGTAAGGATATGGACACAAAAGCTCTATCTCGAACAACGTTGAATGTTGATGATTTTGTAACACTTATCGATCAGATTTCAACATTGTCACAGGTTCCAGATGCTGAAGTTGATGATGTTGATCATCTAGGATCACGACGTGTTAAGTTTGTTGGAGAGCAGCTACAACAGAAAGTTCGATTTGCGCTATTGCAAATCAAGAAAAATATTCAGAACCGTATGTCGACTATTGAGACAGATGTAAGTCAACCAATGCAATTGATTTCTCCTCGACCACTACAGGCACGAATCAAAGAGTATTTTAGTACAAACCAATTGTCACAATTCATGAGTCAAGAAAACATCTTGGCCGAATTAGAGCATTTGCGAACTGTAACAGCTCTTGGACAAGGAGGACTAGCCCGAGATCGAGCTGGTGTTGAAGTTCGAGACGTTCACCCATCTCATTATGGTCGAGTATGTCCTATCCATACACCAGAAGGTCAAAACATCGGTCTTGTGTTGCACTTGTCTGCATACGCTAAGATTAACCACTTTGGTATGATCGAAACTCCATACGCTAAAGTGAAAAATGGAAAAATCACTAAAGAAGTAGTATATCTTGATGCGCTACAAGAAGAAGGATATAAAATCGCCCATGCTGCCATCGCATATGAAAAAGATGGAACTATTACACCTTCTATTATG
>CAYRJE010000001.1:22554-25743 GCA_964424465.1 uncultured Candidatus Saccharibacteria bacterium | reverse complement strand
GTCTAAAAGGAGACCCTATTGTGGTGCCAAAGAATGAGATTGATCTTATCGATGTTGCACCAGAACAACCATTCTCTATTTCAACATCTATGATTCCGTTCGTGAACCACGACGATGCGAACCGATCACTCATGGGATCTAACATGCAGAAACAAGCTACACCTTGTATCGTTCCTGAAGCTGCATATGTTGCCACAGGTATTGAAGAGACAGCAGCACGTGATACTGGACGAGTTATCATCGCTCCAGAAGATGGAGAGATTGTACAAGTTGATGCATCTTCTATTACATTAAAAGGAAAGCGAGAGACAAAGTTCAAGCTTGCTGTATTCAACAAGACAAACCAATTTACAGTATTTCATCAGCGACCAATAGTGTCACTTGGACAGAAAGTGAAGAGGGGTGATCCTTTGGCTGATACATCAACATCAGTAGGTGGACAAGCGGCGCTTGGACAAAATATTCTGATTGCTTTCTTGGCATGGAGTGGAGCAAACTACGAGGATGCCATCATTATCTCTGAGAACTTGGTAAAACAGTCAAAGTTTACATCTATTCATATTGAAGAATTTGTAATCAACGTTCGTGATACAAAGCTAGGACCCGAAGTCAATACTCACGATATTCCAAACGTATCAGAAGCCAAGTTGAAAGATTTGGATGCTGAGGGTATTGTTCGAATCGGTGCCGAAGTTCGACCTGGAGATATTCTTGTTGGAAAAATTACTCCAAAAACAGAGACTCAACTTACTCCAGAAGAGCGATTGCTACGATCTATTTTCGGTGATCGAGCTCGAGATGTAAAAGATACATCAAAACGACTTGAGAACGGAAAGCGAGGACGAGTTATCGGCGTGAAAACATTCTCACGAGAGCGAGGAGATAAATTAGAGTCAGGAATCATAAAAAGAATATATATAGAAGTCGCAGAACTAAGAAACGTGTCAGTGGGAGATAAGCTTGCTGGACGACACGGAAACAAAGGAGTTATCTCACGAGTTCTTCCTGTTGAGGATATGCCATACATGGCTGACGGAACACCTGTAGATATGATCCTTACACCTCTTGGTGTGCCTTCACGTATGAACCTGGGACAGATATTGGAGCTACACCTCGGTCTTGCGGCTGCAAAACAAGGATATCAAGCCATCGTTCCTGCCTTTATGGGACCTACAGCTGAAGAAGTACAAGATGAACTAGAGAAAGCTGGTTACAACCGTTCAGGAAAAATGAAATTGTTTGACGGGCGAACAGGAGAGGCATTTGCACAAGATGTTTCTGTTGGAATTATGTATATGCTTAAACTTCACCACATGGTTGAGGATAAGATTCATGCTCGTTCAACTGGACCATACTCTTTGATCACACAACAACCACTTGGAGGTAAGGCACAAGGAGGTGGACAAATGGAAGTGTGGGCGCTTGCCGGTTACGGAGCGTCACATACATTGCGAGAAATGCTTACAATCAAGTCTGATGATATTCAAGGTCGATCAGCTGCGTATGACGCTATTGTGAAAGGTGAGACATTGAGTGATCCAAATACACCAGCATCATTTAACGTGTTGCTCTCAAACCTTCGAGGTCTATGTATTGACGTTGGATTTGATAACAAAGATGGAAAACATCTTGACATCGGTCTTGACATCGGACATGACGGTACCAAAGTACAAATAGATACTGCGGAACTCGATGGTATAGATGAAGAGGATCATGAAGGGTTACTCGGAGAAGAAGAAATGACAGATATGAAAGAAGAATAATTGTCATCAACTAATCACTAATTAAAATAAAATTTATGTTTCCAAACAAAAAACTTAAAACAAAATCTTCTATCGATGACCTGGATTCAGTATTTATCAAACTTGCTTCTCCAGAGAAAATACGTGCTTGGTCACGAGGTGAGGTTCGACGTCCAGAAACTATGAACTATCGAACACAGCGAAGTGAGCGAGATGGTTTATTCTGTGAAAAAATATTCGGTCCAGAAAAAGACTATGAGTGTTATTGTGGTAAATACAAAGGTATTCGATACAAAGGTATTATCTGTGAAAAATGTGGAGTAGAGATCACTCGATCTATTGTTCGACGAGAGCGAATGGGTCATATTGAGCTTTCAGTGCCTGTTGCGCATATTTGGTTCTTGAAAAACATGCCATCTCGAATCGCTACTATACTTGGAATGAATCCAGCGGAGGTAGAGAAAGTTGTATATTTTGCTGGATATCTTATTACAAAGGTAGATGAGAAAGAGAAAGCCAAATTGCATAAGGAGCTTGATGATGAGTTTAAGCAGAAAATAAAAGCCATTGTCGATGAAAAAACTAAGAAGGCTCTGCTTGATCTGATGACTGGTATAAAACAAGATATCGATCTGATACAGGTGGGTCGAGTGTTGGATGAAAATCAATATCATAAATTCTCATACAAATTTGGTAGTGCTTTTGAGGCAGGTATTGGAGGTGAAGCTATACACGCTATTTTGCAGGGTCTAGATTTGCAAGATTTACAGAAAAAATTGACAGTTGATCTTGAAAAAGCTGGTACCGCAGAGCGGGAGAAAATTATTCGAAGACTTGGATTTATTAATGGAATGATTAAAGCAGGTGTTCGACCTGAATGGACATTTATAAAAGCATTGCCAATCATTCCAGCTGCGCTTCGACCTATGGTTGCCCTTGAAGGAGGACGACAGGCAACATCAGATGTAAACGATCTATATCGTCGCGTAATCAATCGAAACAATCGATTAAAGAAACTACATGAGATCAAGGCGCCGGATGTTATTCTTCGAAATGAAAAGCGAATTCTACAGGAGGCTGTGGATGCTCTTTTGGATAACTCAATGAAAGGAAACGGAGCTGCATTTTCAGGAATCAATCCTGCACAAAAGCGACCTCTAAAATCTATTGCTGACAACCTAAAAGGAAAGCGAGGTTTGTTCCGACAAAACTTGCTTGGTAAGCGTGTGGACTATTCAGGACGTTCTGTGATTGTGGTAGGTCCTAATCTTAAACTCAATGAATGTGGTCTTCCAAAACATATGGCACTTGAATTGTTCAAACCATTTGTGATTTCAGAGATACTGCGAAAAGAGCTTGCTTTCCAGATTAAGGGTGCAAGTAGAATGATTGAAGAGCAATCACCAGAGGTATGGGAGATCCTTGAAGATGTAATTAAGGGAAAATA
>CAYRJE010000001.1:21303-22544 GCA_964424465.1 uncultured Candidatus Saccharibacteria bacterium | reverse complement strand
GTACTTCTAAACCGTGCTCCTACATTGCACCGATTGTCAGTGCAAGCATTCCAACCCGTACTTATCGAAGGAAATGCTATCCAAGTACACCCACTTGTATGTTCACCATTTAACGCCGACTTCGATGGTGACACTATGTCAGTTCACGTACCTCTTTCAGAAGAAGCGCAATATGAAGCACATAATATCATGGCTTCAGATAAGAACATTCTTAAACCAGGATCAGGAGATTCAACTGTTACCAATAAAATGTTGGATATTGTACTAGGTTCATTTTGGGCTACTAAAGTAGTTGCAGATGAGATTGGAGCAAACAAATATTTTGAATCTATCGATGCTGCTATTACAGCTCTAGATCATGGTGCTATTTCATACAGAGCCCCAATCAAAGTTCGTTTCCCAAATGATTCTGTGAAGTATGGAGAATTTGCGGGTACTCTTGTAGATACAACTGCAGGTAGAATATTATTCAACAATCTACTGCCAGCTGATTTCCCATTCATCAATCGAGAAATCAACAAATCAGGTATGAGTTCACTGATTGATACTCTTATCTTGTTGAAAGGAAAAGACAATGTTGCTGGTGTAGTCGATTCGATTAAGCATTTCGGATTTGAATTTGCTACAAAATCAGGAATCACTTGGAGTATATCCGATATAGTTATCCCAGAAGGAAAATATAAAATCTTGAGTGACTCACAGGTTGTAGCTGATAAAGTACAAGACGCATTCGAGACAGGACTTCTATCAGAGGAGGAAAAGTCAATGAAAATCGTGCGATTGTGGCAAGATGCTCAGACTCAAATCGAGAAATTGATTCCAGCCACTCTAGATCCAAAAGGATCAGTTAACGACATGGTACAATCAGGTGCTCGAGGATCGCTTGGTAACATTAACCAGATGGTTGGTATGAAAGGTTTGATTGCTACTGCACAAGGTTCAACAATCGAACTCCCAATCCGGTCTTCATTTAAGGAAGGACTTACACCTATTGAGTATTTCGTTTCGACTCACGGTGCTCGAAAGGGTATGACCGATACAGCTTTGAACACTGCTAAGGCCGGATATCTTACACGTAAGTTGTTCGTGTTGGCACAAAGTGTGATGATTACTGAAGATGATTGTAAAACAAAAGAATTTATTACAATCACTAAGCATACTGCTTCTGGAATTGAGGCCAATTTCTCTAAGAATATGTTTGGACGAACTGCAGCTAAAGACATCGAAGATGCACAAGGAAA
>CAYRJE010000001.1:11782-21293 GCA_964424465.1 uncultured Candidatus Saccharibacteria bacterium | reverse complement strand
GCTGCGCAAGCTATCGGTGAGCCAGGTACACAGTTGACTATGCGTACATTCCACGCCGGAGGAGTTGCTGTTGCTGGAGGAGATATCACAGCCGGATTGCCACGAGTGGAAGAGTTGTTTGAAAACAGAACTCCAAAAAATGCAGCTGCACTTGCTTCAGTTGACGGTATGATCACAGCTGTCGTAGATAAAGGTCATGAGAAGATTATTCGAGTGTTGCCAGATGTTCCAGCTAAGAACGCTAAAAAAGGTTCTGAGATCGAATATTCATTCCACTATGCTCGTATACCAAACGTAAAAGTAGGACAACATGTGTCAAAAGGACAAGTTATGACTGATGGATCAGTCGACGTAGATATGTTGTATGAATATGCTGGTAAGGAAGTTGCTCAAGCCTATGTGATTAGTGAGGTGAAAAAGATTTACGAGTTACAAGGAGATAACCTTTCACGAAAACACATTGAGATTATAGTTCGAGAAATGTTTAACCGTGTGAAGATTACTAATAAATGAGAAATTACAATATCTGAAGGTGACATTATCGAATCATTTGAATTCTATATTACAAATGAGAAACTTGAAGCCGAAGGTAAAATGCCTCTAAAAGGTAAGCAGGTAATCATGGGTACTATGGAGGCTTCATTAAACCGACAATCATTCTTAGCCGCTGCTTCATTCCAGAATACAAACCGAATCCTTGTGAATGCTGCTCTTAAGGGTAACCACGATCCTTTATACGGTATTATGGAAAACACATTGATTGGCCGTTTGATTCCAGTTGGAACAGGATTCAAGGGAAGTCAGAAACAATTCTCTATTGCACAAATCCAAGCTGAGATTGCAGCTGCAGATGAAGCAAAGTATCTATGTCGAGAAGAAGTTGAAGTATCAACCATAAAGAGATTTAATGGAGGAGAGGTATTAGAATAAAGATAAAGATATGTTCAAGAAAAAACCGTCCAAAACAGGGCGGTTTTTTCTATTGTCGGCTGTGGCGAAGAGAGTTCCACTATGATATAGTTGCCATATGAACGAAACAACTACACTCCACGCCCAAGTTAAGGGTCAAATAAAAGAGGCTATGATGGCTAAAGATGCCGTCAAACTATCAGTTATGCGAGGTCTAGTATCAGCTTGTACAAATGAGCTTGTTACTCTTGGTAGAATGCCAACTGATCAATTATCAGATGAAGAGGTTCTTGCAGTTATTCGACGACAAGTAAAACAACGAAAAGATTCTATTGATCAATTCGTAAATGGAGGCCGACCTGAGCTTGCTGATTCAGAGAAGGTGGAGTTAGCAATTCTTGAAGTATTTCTTCCTGCCATGATGCCAGAAGAAGAGGTTGTGAATATTGTTGCAGCTAAAAAAGCAGAGCTCGGTGTTACAGATAAAAAAGATATGGGAAAATTGATGCAGGAGGTTATGAAGGATTTGAAAGGGAAGGCTGACGGTGCTGTTGTAAAGAAAGCTGTTGATGAGAGTTTTGCCTAGTAGGTCTCTGTCTTGTTGATACTGGTATATCCTTGAATAATTTTAACTCGTTTATACACTACTGGTTCAGTACTATCAGTAGTGTATTGTGTTTGAAATACATGATAAGAGGTGTTCTCATTTTCCTTGACTTCTGTAACGTAGAATACATATCTGCTTCCTAACCAAGTCCCTGTTACAGCATCAAGTGCCTCACCTGGAATCTTGTATATATCTTTGTAGTATTCGTTTTTTGATATGTGTGAAAAACTTGTGCCAGTAAAAGAATATATTGGATGTAGTTGACCTCTGATAGATAGTCGTATTTGTGAGAGTTTATTATCTAGTTGATCAACAGCCGAGTTTTTGGAAATTTCGAATTGTATTGGAGGTTGCAACCGTTTAATATTAAAAGCATCACTGCTGATTTCTCCTGTTTTTAACAGATAGAGGAAAAATCCTAGACCGACTATAAGCATGAGAAAAATGAACTTTTGCATTGGTTTATTATATCACAACAATTTTGTAGTAATAAAAAAAGAGCGTCGACGGTGAGGTCGAGCGCTCGATGAGGAGGTGTAAGGGTTAGACTTCTGTGTACCAACTAACCTGCAGGTAGTTGATTATATCGTTCCATAATTGGGATGGCTTCGTCGCTGCTGTGGCAACGAAACCAGTATAATTGCCTGCCGTCGGACGCACAGGCGATAACTCCTTTTTTCGTGTCCAGGAGGTTGTTTAAGCCTGTGACCACCCCGGCACGCTCGTTGTAAGCTACGGCGGCCGATGAGACCTGTTTTATTGTTGAGGGGTCAGGCGCTTCAATCTCTGCAATTTGACTGTCTGGCATGGTGGTGTTTGTGAATGTTTTGTTTACGTGCAGCGTGGCTATCTGCATCATCCAAAGCTCGTTCAAGCCCTGGAAGATACAGACAGGAAGCTGTATAACCTGTGAAAGTACTATGATACAAGTATATCATATTAAAGGCTTATTGTCAAGTCAGGAATCTTGTAAAAACCCTTGTAAAACAAGGTTAAAATCAAATGCACAAGTGTTTTCTGGTATGTCTCCAAATGTAGTATAAATCTTAAATAAAAAAAGAGCGTCGACGGTGAGGTCGAGCGCTCTGTGATACAACTTAATTTTTGCGCAGGTATGTTGTAAACCAGCGGTAAGGGATTCCTACGAGTCTTGTATTTGCTCCCACATTTGCTTTCGGGCCTCATCTATGTTGGGCAGAACGTTCTCTGTCTTCATAATGAAGATGTCTGGCTCTGATGTTTTCTTAAACATGAGCATGGGACTACCGACTTCGGTCGCCTTTCCTGCGTAAAGATGTTTGGACAACACGGCCTGTTTCCGCCCGAATGGCCGAATGCTCCTCCTCTTCGTCTTTTTCTGGCATTTTGCCATAGACGAAATAGGAATAAGTTTCCTGATCATAGTGAAGGGTTACGCCTTCGACGGAGAGATAGGGCCGCATCATGGATCCTGGATCTTCGCGTATGATGTTGTCGTTGAAGATCCGCAGTGCTTCTTTCCAATCCGGCTCTTCGAACGTTTGCTGTCCGAAGAGTTGAATTTGGTGGAAGTAGATTGGAGCGACACGGTTGGGTAGGTAAGTGACAGACATGATGTTGTTGTGAATGTTTTGTTTACGTGCAGCGTGGCTATCTGCATCATCCAAAGCTCGTTCAAGCCCTGGAAGATACAGACAGGAAGCTGTATAACCTGTGAAAGTACTATGATACAAGTATATCATATTAAAGGCTTATTGTCAAGTCAGGAATCTTGTAAAAACCCTTACAAAACAAGGCTCAAATCAAAACCCACCAGTGGAAAACACTTACGCAGCAGCGCAAGTGTTTTCCATTACCTCTCCATACGATAAGCCGAATTATGAATAATTCTTGCGAAATACGACAATCATTTGTCTGGGATGAACGTCACCGTTCACCTCAAGCGATTCTCATGCATGCCCCGAAGGGCTACATGTACGATCTTGCACTCATGTAAGGGTTTAGCCGTTTCACTTCAGATATTTAGTGGCATTGCATATCTGAATTACTCTCATAGCAGAGTGATGGTCGCTTTCGCTTCCATCCGTCACTGTTCGCACCTCCTCGTTGCCGAGTATAGGGGTTACCTACTACAATGCTCCGCTGTTACGCGGGAGTGTTCGGACTTTCCTCTGTGTATATGATATCCTGATATAATCAGTTCATACGCACAGCGATTGTCTGTATACAGAGGTGCTATACTTATATAATTTTTAAATCTAAATGTCAAATGCAAGGATTCCTTCATCGCAAATCTAAATCCATATCTCAGGCCGCTTTGGTTTTGGCAATGTTCACATTTGGCGCTCAGTTACTATCTCTTGTCCGAGACCGTCTGTTTGCTGCACAGGTAGGTGCAGGTTTAGAGCTTGATACATATTACTATGCATTCAAGATACCTGACATTTTGTATGCTGTTTTTTCAGCTCTAGTGTCACTTACTGTACTCATACCTCTGTTGAGTAAGCATAAAGATGGTGAGACTGAGGAGATGAAAAAAACCTACAGTGTTTTATTTACTGTATTCTGTGCAGGTTCATCAGTATTGATTTTGATTGTGTATATACTTATGCCGCATTTGGTACATGTTATAGCGCCTGGAGTATCTGATACTGGTACGATAGATAATATAGTTTTGTACTCTCGAATACTGCTCTTGCAACCGTTCTTCCTGGGTCTTTCAAATCTTCTTGGTTCCTATACGCAGATGAAAGAGCGATTCTTGCTTTATGCATGTTCACCATTCATATATAACTTGGCGACAGTTCTCGGACTTATCGTTCTGTATCCAACCTTTGGTATGGCGGGTGTTGTGAGTGCTGTTGTTGCAGGCAGTATATTGCACGGTCTCATACAGTTGCCGTTTATTCGAAAGGAGAATTTTCTACCAACGTTTAAACGCATCACGCGCAGGGAATTGACTCTTATTAAACAGGTTATCACACAATCAATACCACGAGCTCTTATTCTATCTTTAGTGCAAATTGAATTTCTTTTTTTGAATAGCGTCGCTTCACACATGCCAGAAGGTAATACCTCGATGTTGAATTTGGCCAACAATGTACAGTCCGTACCGCTTAGTCTAATAGGTGTCAGTCTTGTTGTCGCTTCATTTCCATCACTGAGCCGAAGTCATGCGGTAGGAGATAGGGTAGAATTTAAGAATATATTCAATAAGACATTTCGAGTGATTCTGTTATGGTGCACATTGGCAACGATTGTTCTTTTTGCATGCAAAACATGGGTCATACATATACTGCTTGGGGCAAAGTCATTCACACCTGAATCACTGGCGATTATTGTAACGACGTTTGGTATATTTATATTAGGATTAATACCTCAATGTATTGAAATGCTTATTACTCGTGCATATTATGCTGCAGGCAATACTAAAAAACCAGCTGTGCTCAATATCTTTGCGGCAGCACTAACTATCGGTTTAGCGTATGGATTGTATCACCAAGGCTTAGGAGATTCCGTGATTATTCTTGCATTGGCATTCACTGTAGGCTCATGGATTTCATGTGCAGTCTTTTTCATGTCCTTCAGAAAGTCACTTCTTAAACTGTAGGATTGGTAGTATCTCTTTTAGCAATTACTCGGTTGAGAACACGAATCACCAAAAAGATTGTGAATGCAACTACGATGAAATTGATTAAGCTGTTAAAAAAAGATCCGATTTTAATTTGACCTAAAGTTAGCGTGCTAAAGTCAAAACTACCTATCATGCCTATAAGAGGGGTGATAACATCTTCTACAAGTGAGGTGACTATTTTACCAAACGCTGTACCAATCACAACTCCAACCGCGAGATCGAGCACGTTGCCTTTTACTGCAAATGTTTTGAATTCATCAAGAAATGCTTTAATTTTCATATAAAAAATATACCACAGATATATAACTTAAGCCATATTTGTACCTAATGCGCCACTGTGCCCACTTGTATAAAAGGTGTATAGTTAGTCCACAAATGGCTTTATTTTCAAAAAAACTCGGTATAGATCTCGGTACGGCCAACACTCTCGTCTTCATGCCGGGAAGAAGATAATCAGATTCTAGCTGTAGGACTCGAAGCTAAGGAGATGATCGGTAAAACACCTGATTCGATTATTGCCTATAGACCTATGAAAGATGGCGTGATTGCTGATTATCGAGTTACAGAAGCGATGTTGCGGTATTTTATTCACAAGGCTTTAGGTAAATGGAATTTGATTAGTCCAGAGGTGATGATTTCTGTACCTGCAGGTGTAACTTCAACAGAACGACGAGCTGTGATTGAAGCAGCTATCAAAGCCGGCGCGAAAGAAGCATATGTAGTTAAGGAGCCGATATTGGCGGCTATCGGAGCTGGTATATCTATTCAAGATCCATGTGGAAATATGATCGTCGATATTGGTGGAGGTACCACCGATGTTGCCGTGATATCACTTGGAGGTATTGTGGTGTGTACATCAGTCAAATGTGCTGGTACTAGACTTGATACCGCAATCGTCGACTATATCAAGAAAACATATAACTTGGCCATTGGAGAAAAAACTGCCGAAGATATCAAAATAAAAATTGGTTCTGCTGTTCCTGTCGAAGAGGAGTTGGCTGTGATGGTCAAAGGGCGTGATTATGTCACAGGACTTCCTCGTTCTATTGAGTTGCGTACAAATGAAATCGTGAAAGCTATTTCAAAGGAGTTGCGCGATATGGTGAAAGCTATAAAAGATGTACTACAAGAAACTCCTCCAGAACTTGCATCTGATATTATTGATCAAGGTATTACTATGACTGGTGGGTCGTCACTTCTTCGAAATCTACCCGAACTCGTGTTGAGGCGAACAGGGGTTAAAGCCCATACTGCAGAAGATGCACTGTACTGTGTTGTTAAAGGTACAGGTATAGCACTTGATCATTTGGACGCCTACAAGAAAGCTATTATTAGTAAGCGATAATTTGTATTAGATACACAATGACTATTACATACACAGATACAAATTTCATAGAATTAATCCAACCCGGTGAAGTATTTTTAATTAATACTGATTTATCGTTTGCAGATAGGGTTGGTTCTCTTAAAGAACAGGGGGTTATAGGTCAATCTGATACTGTACATATCGCCAATCAGTCTATGGGAATGGAAGATGTCGAGTATGCTATTGAACAAATACAAAAGAAAGCAGAGGGTGGTGTTAAAGTGGTGTTTGTAGTATTTGATCAAATGAGTTTACCGGCTCAGAATTCGTTTCTAAAAACACTAGAAGATGTTGCTGTCGATACGTGCATCTTTCTATATGTATCTCGACAGACAACATTGCTGTCTACAGTACTGTCTCGAGTAGTGGCTGTCGAACTTGACACCATTGTTGATACTGTAGCTGACGAGAAGTCAAAAATATTTTTTTCATATGCTCAACTGGAACTCGAAAAATCAGTAGGGAAGCGATTGGAAATGATAAAACCTATTATCAAAAAATACGATGACGATGTTATTAGTAAACAGGATATTATCTCTTGGGTTTCGAGATTATATGCCAGTGCTCCAGAAGATGAGAGAAGGGTGGTTTTTTCTGAGACTATAGTGTTGTTGCAACAGCCAAGTACGTTGGTGAAATATGTTTTGGAGTATATGGTGTCTTTCTCGTTGTAGAAACGTTGACTTGTATATTGTGTAAGTGTGATAATTAACACATGAAAAAAATATTAATGATTGCATTAACATGCGCTATTGTTGTAGTTGTCGCTAATAGCATTAACATGTCGCTTAAAAATAAAGACAATACTGCTCAGACTGTGAGGGGAGTTACTGAAGTAGATCTAATTACTAAACGGGATGTATCAAGTTCTAATCTTGAAGATGAAGGTAAGACTTATGCAGAGGCTGAGGAGGGAATTGAGGGCACAGGAATTAAACAAAATATATGTGGTGATTCAAGAGCTTGTAATTATGATCCAAAAGCACAATCTTCACATCCAAATTCATGTGTCTTTGCGGTATATGATATTGCTTTCGGGTCTAAAGATGCTCGAACGTGTAAACCATCAAAGTCAAATGAAGAGCTAGAGGTAATCCCCGGCTTTGCTCCAAATGGTGGTTTCGGTTACCCAGCATCTGGACGAACCTGCAGTATTGATCCAAGTTTCGTGAATGTTCATATACATAAATGGTCTTATGATTCTTATGGTAATTTAGCCTCAAATACAAACTACTTTTTAGGATCATATAATGGTAGTTGGAGAGAAAGCACTGTCAATAATAAAAAAAGGTTGGCTGAAGATATTAAGAATTGGCAAGGTAAAAGTGCCTGCAAGCAAATGTTAGAGTATGAGAGTGATATGGCAAAAGAGCAGGCTAAACCTTTACCTATAAAAACAGAAGCATCAAAGACAAAAACTGGACAAACTATCGGTCGATAGTGGAGAAAAATAGTAAAAAAAGCTTTTCTAAAGAATAGTGAACCACCGTTCACTATTCTTTTTATGTATGGTGTTGTGTGTTGCACTATCCACAGGAAAAAGTGGGGTACAGGTGTTTCTAAATGTGTCAGAGTGGTATAAAATGTTACTAAGTGGGAGAAAGTGGTAGATTATCAAAACATATGTTTATTGGAGAATTCACACACACCATAGATGACAAAAAACGACTATCACTGCCGTCTCGATTTCGTAAGGAATTGGGAAAGAAGGTGATAATGACATACGGATTCGACAACTGTTTGTTTATGTTTACGTTATCAGAGTGGAAGAAAAAAGCTGAGAGTTTTGGAGACTTATCATTAGGTAATCCAGATTCTCGAGCCTTCAATCGATTTATGTTTGGTGGCGCTGTCGAGGCTGATGTTGATAGTGCAGGACGTATTCTTATTCCAGATTTCCTTCGAGAATACGCTGGATTATCGGAGCAGTCAGATAAAAAAGGCTCGCAAAAATTGGTTTTCGCTGGTATTCATTCTCGAATTGAAATTTGGGAAGAATCTAGATGGAAAGCCTATAAAGCCCAAGTGATGAAGCAAGTGGATACTCTTGCAGCAAAACTTGGAGAGACCGGCGCTATATAGTCGAATCGTCGAAATGCCCACACAATCAACCGTATGTCTGAAAAACACTTAGATACAACAACATATCCTCGACATATCCCCGTACTTTTACAAGAAACATATGAGTATTTGATCGGTATGCGAGAATTAGCAAAGCCTGTCATGCATCTTGATTGTAATTTTGGAGATGCAGGTCATGTCGAATTCTTCGCAAACCAAGCAATTGATACAGGTGTATCTATTACAATACACGCTGTCGACGCTGATCAGTACGCAATCGATAGGGGTCAAACATTTCTAAAAGCCAATGCTGCTATACGAGATGTACCAGTAACTGTGCATAAGGGTAACTTTAAAGATCTTGATGCACTATTACCGGAACATATACAATTCGACAGTATATTATTTGATCTCGGGTTGAGTACATATCAGCTCGGTCCATCGATGAGAGGGTTCTCATTTAAGTTTGATGAGGCGCTTGATATGCGTTTCGAATCAAATGCACTGGATGGTAAAGATGGGTCTGAGTTTACTGCAGGAGATATTGTAAATGGTTGGTCGGCTGACAACATTGCTCTCATTTTAAGAAATTATGCTGATGAATCGAGAGCGTGGAAAATAACCCAAGCAATCGTACAATCTCGTGAAATCGCACCGATACAGACATCAAAACAACTTGCAGATCTCATTGTAAAGACAGTTTGTGAAAACAAAAAGACAGGTATTCACCCGGCGACGAAGACTTTCCAAGCTTTGCGCATCGCGGTCAACAACGAGATTCAGATACTACAACATGTGTTCGAACAAGTCTTACCTCGTCTGTCTCCTGGTGGTAGAGTGGCAGTCATCAGTTATCACAGTTTGGAAGATATGGTGATAAAGAAACAGTTTCGAGAATGGGAAGAGTCTGGATTAGGGAAAAGAGTCAATAAAAAAGTGATTGTACCTACATTGG
>CAYRJE010000001.1:6158-11734 GCA_964424465.1 uncultured Candidatus Saccharibacteria bacterium | reverse complement strand
AATTGAAGCATCAGAAAAAACACAATTAAATATATATCAAAAGGAATGCTTACCGTAGCTGATTTGGCTATAGGTGATTATATCGTATTTGTATACAACACAGTGCTTACTGTGTCGAAAGCTGAAAGTGTTAAGAGTGAATTTCAAAGTCTACAGGTTTCTGTGAGTGAAAAAGAGCATGATTACATCCAATCTGTATCAAATATAAATGTTGCCTACGCAGAAAGCCTTGGCTATGTAAAAGTAGCTCAAGACAAACTTGCATACGTTGATCTCAACACTGAGACAGCTTTGGCTATACGATAGTAGTATTATGCAGACCTATATAAGCCGCGCACGAATCATCGCCTTTGTATTTCTTTGTGGAAGTATTTTTCTTATCGCAAAACTATATCTGTTGCAGATTGTTAAGCATGATGTATATAGAGACTTGGCCGATCGGCAGTATATAAAGAAGGGAAATGTTCCCGAAGATAGAGGTTCTATTTATTTTACCCTTAAAGATGGAACTGCTATTCCTGCAGCAACCATGAAGACGTACTATACGTTGTATATAAATCCAAAATCACTTGCTACACAAGTGAAGTCAGGCAAGTATAAAAATAGTTCAGGTGAAGTATTGACTGATATTTCTCAGGCTTTGGCAGATGTGGATACTCGTCTAGGAGTATTACTACAGGAGGGACATAGTACATCTTCGGTAGGAGGACAGCCTCTCACTCGCGTAAATGAGATGAGTGAGGTTGAACAAAAACTTTCAAGCACATATAGTGAACTGTATAAAAATTTAGATGATGCACAGACTGAGTCTGTCCGTAAGTTGAATTTTAATTTTATAGGTCTAGTTAAAGATAAAAAACGTTATTACCCGGGAGGTGATTTGGCTTCACATGTTATCGGTATTTTGGGATATAAAGGTGATGAGTTGGCAGGACGATATGGTTTGGAGAAATTTTATCAAGACAATCTAGTACGTAAAGAATCGGCCTATACAAACTTTTTTGCTGATATTTTCTCTGGAGCAAAGAAACTGGTTTCAGATACAGAGAAGTTTGAAGGTGATATACATACGACTATTGAACCTGTTGTACAAAAAGAGTTGCAGAAGGTAACTGCAGGCATACAGTCTGAGCAGAATTCTGAATTGACAGGAGCTATTGTCATGGATCCGTATACTGGAGAGATTTTGGCCATGTCGCAAACACCAAGTTTCAATCCTGAGCAGACTAAGAGCGTAAAAGATATATCTGTATACAACAATGATATCGTTGATAGTGCTCATGAAATGGGATCGATTATAAAACCATTGACAATGGCTGTGGGTATAGACACTGGCAAAGTCCACTCAACAACAATGTATCGTGATGACGGTTTTATCAAAGTACAAGATCGAACTTTTAAAAACTTTGATAATAAAGGTCGAGGTGATATCACATTGCAAACTGCACTATCTCAAACTCTGAACACGGGTTTTGTCTATATTGCACGCTTGGTTGGCAACGATACTCTAACAGACTATTTTTATAAGTTTGGATTAGGTGAAAAGACAATGATTGATTTACCTGACGAATCAGCTCCGCTGACCTCAAACCTTAAGAAAGGTGATGTGGAGCATGCGACTGCTGCATTCGGACAAGGTATTGCCATGACACCTCTTGGTACCATTCGAGCGTTGGCTGTAATTGCAAACGGTGGGTATTTGGTTAAACCGCATGTTGTGCGTAAGATTAAGTATTCAATAGGTACAGAGCATACTGTCGATATTCCAAAATTTGATCCTCGTAATCAAATACTTAAATCTGAGACTGTGGATGAGGTCCGTGGAATGATGGTATATAACGTTGATAATTCATTATTAAATGGAAAGGGTAAAAACCCGAGATACTCTATTGGCGCCAAGACTGGAACAGCGCAAATAGCCTCACCGTCTGGCGGGTACTATACCGATCGTAATATTCACACATTTATCGGTTTCTTTCCTGCATATAAACCAAAGGCTATTGTCTTTATGTATACAGTTTGGCCTAAAAATGCTCAATATGCTTCAGAATCGCTATCTAAATCATTCCTTGACTTAAGCAGTTTTCTGATTCAATACTACGAGATACCGCCGGATAGATAGTGATTATTTATGAAAACTGTGTTACTATGATGTCTTATTGCTCACCGCAGTATGTTTGAAATTTAGAAATATTAAAGAAATTTAAAAGAAATAAACAATTTTATGAATGAAAGAAAATCGAAAATCGTAGCCAAGATCGCGGATAATAACTGCGAGCCGGAATATATTGCAAAATTGATTGATGCAGGTGTTGATGTGATGTGGTTGAATACAGCCCATCAAGATGAGGCTGGGGCTTTAGGTTGTATTGAGAAAATACATGGAGTTAATGACAAAATGTCTATACTACTAGATACAAAAGGTCCAGAGACTCGTACAAAAAATGTTGAGACTCCTATAGAAGTTAAAGCTGGTGATCATATTATCTTTTCTGGTGATCTTGAATACAAAGGTGAGATGGTGATAGGTGTTGATTATCCTAATTTTCACAATGAAATCCCTGTAGGTGAGCTGATTACATACGATGATAATTCAATCGCTTTTATCGTCGAAGAAATTGTTGATCGAGGTATCAAATGTCTTGTAAAAAATGGAGGAATCATCAAGACTAAGAAAAGTCTAAATATCCCAAATGTACACATCAACCTACCGTCACTTACTCCAAAAGATGTTGGCTTTGTGCATTTTTCAGCTAAACACAATGTAGATTTTATCATTCACTCATTTGTTCGAAATGTTCAGGACTTGAATGATATTAAAGATATTCTAAAGGCATATCCTGAATATACAGGTAAGATTATTGCTAAAATAGAAAATAGAGAAGGTTTTGATAATAGAGATGAGATTTTGGATAACTGTGACGGTTTGATGGTTGCGCGAGGAGATTTGATGGCAGAGGTGCCGCTTGAAGAGTTGCCATATATGCAGAAGAAAATGGTTGAATCTGCAATCAAAAAAGGAAAATATTGTATCGTAGCTACACAAGTACTTAAGAGTATGGTGAAGAGTCCAAGTCCAACTCGAGCCGAGGTTTGTGATATTGGAAATGCGGTCCTAGACGGAACACATGCAATATCAATGAGTGATGAAACAGCATTTGGAGATTATCCTATGGAAGCAACAAATGTAATGTCTCGAGTGATGAAATATACAGAGCTAAAGAGAGATGAATTAGTTCATTTTACTGCTGTTCCTGAAGTCTCAACACCAGAATTTGCATTTGCAAAAGCTGTAGTTGAGAAAGCGGATAGTACTGGTGTTCGAGGTATCATCACTATGATCTCTCGAGATGCAAACAAGGCAATCTCAGCATATCATCCAAAAGCTATTATTGCTGCTGGAGCAAAAGATATAATGGATTATCGAAACATGACTCTTGGATATGCCATCAGACCTGTGTTGACTACAACACTTGCAGATGTGGTTGCGTCTACAAGCTTTGCCGACGCAGACTCTGTAATTGTTTGTGAAGAAATCGACGGTAAGCTTACACATCGTGAAGCTAAGGTATCTGATCTGAAATAATAACGTATACATCGATAGCGTACAGGATAAAACCTCTTCTCCAATCGGCGAGAGGTTTTTTCTTTATGATTACTTTGGAAAAACTTAATATTCTTCGTGATACAATAATAACCATGATACGTTCACATATAAAATCAAAACCTATAGCAATACATTCTCCATATGTTCAGCTTGATCATGGTGACGTGATTATGGTTGATGAATCTCCCTCATATAAAAACACGTATATGTCTCAGAAATCATATGTATTAAAGATCAAAGATATACCCACAGAGTCGAAGCCTAGAGAAAAACTACTTGCTTTTGGTCCACATGCTTTAAACCTAGTCGAGTTATTGTCTGTGGTGCTTGGTACTGGCACAAAAAAAGAGGATGTTATGAGTATAGCTTCACGTGTGGTTTATGAATACGGAAAAAGTGCACTTTCAAGTACTGATAGATCTGCTGAAGAGTTGGCTAAAGATTTGGATATTCCACTTATCAAAGCTTGTCAAATAATTGCTGCAGGAGAAATGGGTCGTAGATTGTTTAGTAAAAACTTAAGTGGCTTAGCGACTATTAGGACACCTGAGGATGTATATGAATATACAAAAGATATGCACGCACTGCCTAAAGAGCAGTTAAGAGGTCTGTACTTGGATACTCATCATAAAGTGATTCATGACGAGATATTGTCTATTGGCACCATTAACGCCAGTATGGTGCATCCTCGTGAAGTGTTTAAACCTGCTATAGAGTATGGTGCTGCAGCACTCGTACTTGTACACAATCATCCGTCTGGAGTTAGTACTCCGAGTGATGCGGATCGGAAGATAACTGAACAGATTGTTATGGCTGGGAAAGTGTTGGGTATAGGTGTCTTGGATCACATTATTGTTACTCGGGATGGATTCACAAGTATACCGGTTGATTATCAATAATTTCAGAGTATAGTTAATCTTACACATGACTCACACAGGAAAACTCTATATTGTAGCAACACCGATAGGTAACTCTGGCGATATTACTCTTAGGGCTATAGAGACATTTAAGATGGTCGACATCATATGTGCTGAGGATACGCGCATGGCTAAGAAATTATTATCGATGTACGAGATAGAAGACAAAAAGGTCTATGCTGTCAACGAATTCGCAGATGCTAGTAAAATACAACATGTCATACAAGCGCTAGAAGAAGGTAAAAATGTAGCATTTTCTTCAGATGCAGGAACTCCAGGTATTTCGGATCCTGGCGCACTGTTGGTATCAGAAGCCAGAAAGGTGGGTGTATCCATTGTGCCCATACCAGGCGTATCTGCGGTTGCTACCGCTATGTCGGTTGCAGGTATTCGAGAGACACCGTTTATGTTCTACGGTTTTTTGCCTCACAAGAAAGGTAGACAAAAGATACTTGATACATTGTTAGCTCAAGGAGAAACTCTTGTGTTATATGAGTCGCCACATCGATTTATGAAACTATTGTCAGAGCTCAAGGAGAGAATGTCCGACAGTGCTTCTATAGAAGTGACAGTTTGTCGAGAGCTTACTAAGATATATGAAGACGTTCGAGTAGGGTCTCCTGATGTGCTTATTGAGCATTATACAGAGAATGATGATCAGGTTCGTCAGATACAGATATGATATAGGTATGCGTGAATCTACATTTCCAGTGAAGACCATAATCAGCCTATTAATTGGCCTATTCTTGGTATTCCTTGGATTAACATATACTGGCAGTGGATCATTGAAACCTGTGAATGAGGATATATTACAGAAGAATGAAGTGAAAGCCTCTGTAGTTGAAGAGCTGGTACAATCTCCTGTGGAAGTTCCAAAGATAACTCATGTGCCAACTCCTGAACACGTGAGAGGGATATATGTGAGTGCATATAGTTTTATGAGTAGTGATTTTCGCAAGCGTCTTGATACGATGTTAGACACTACGACTGTAAATGCTATCGTCGTTGATATCAAAGATGCTCCCGGAACGATTATGTTTGATATAGGTCTC
>CAYRJE010000001.1:1698-6148 GCA_964424465.1 uncultured Candidatus Saccharibacteria bacterium | reverse complement strand
GAGACCCCGTGTGTAAAACCCTCACTGTCGCGTGAAGGCTTGGAAGAGCATATAAAACACTATCATGATAAGGGTGTATATATCATTGCTCGTATTGCAGTCTTTCGGGATGAGTGTTACGTGAAGAATAATTTAGATCTTGCAGTTCAAGATAAGAATGGTAATCCTTGGAGAGATAGGGGTGGTCATTATTGGCTTGCCCCACATGAACAACAAACTAGGGAATACATACGAGATATTGCCCAGGCTGTGTATGATCGAGGTTTCGATGAAATACAGTTAGATTATATTAGGTATCCATCTGATGGAAATATGTCTACTCTTAAATATGAGTATAGTCCAACTGTACAGGCTAGCTCTACAATAGAGACAAAGCGTAAGGCTACAATACAAGAGTTTTTGGCATATATGAGATCAGAGTTGAAAGGTATACCATTGTCTGCTGATGTGTTTGGTATGGTTTTGACCAATACCGATGATTTGTCTATCGGACAACATCTGGATGACTTTACATCAAATACGGATTTTATTTCGCCGATGATTTATCCATCACATTTTCCAAAACAATGGAGTGGTATCGCAGATACCAATAAGAATCCGTATCAAACTATTTATAATTCAACACAACAAGGGTTGAGACGTATGTATAGTACGATGAGCACATCGTCAGCTCAGACCATGATGAGGCCGTGGCTACAAGATTTTAGTCTGTATGGAGTTGTATACAATGCTCCAGAAGTAAAGGCCCAGATAAAAGCGCTTGATGATCTCGGGGTTAAAAGTTTCTTACTGTGGAATGCGTCAAATCGATACACTCCAGGGGTTATGAGTAAATAATGGTATACTACTAAACAGTATATGATTCATAACTATATCGATACACTATTAAACTATGCCCAATCTGGATCTGTTGCCCTTACAGAGTATTTGTACATTATTGTATTCTTAGCAGCTTTACTCGAGTCGACTCCGATATTGGGAACGTTTACACCGGGTACATTATTCTTTTTGTTTTTTGGGTATACAGCTTCGGTGAACGATACCAATCTAGGAATTATCATTTTGATTGCATCTATAGGTGCAGTACTCGGTGATATTCTTGGATATGTATTGGGTAAATATGGAAGTGATTGGATGATTCGTAATAAAAAAATACTCAAACAGGTTCATATAGAGCAGGGTAGGAAGTTTTTTAGTCGACATGGTGGTAAGAGTATTTTACTCGGTCGTTTTGTAGGGCCAATTCGCCCTATTGTTCCACTGATTGCTGGCAGTATTCGTATGAATGTGCAAAGGTTCTTGTTTTGGAATATATTGGGTGCTTGTGCCTGGGCCGCCTTGTATATGACGCTTGGATACTTCTTCGGGGCTCATGCGCGTACATTAGAAATGTATGTATCTGACAGTGGGTTTGTACTATTGTGTATACTTGCCATTGTTGGTTATTTTATGTATAGAAGATATAAAAAAACACATGCGAGCCAATAACTCATTCATACTAGAGCATACTCATCAGCCTAAAGGGGATCAGCCTGAAGCTATTAAAGCTATTGTAGCTGGCCTCAAAAAAGGTATGGCGAAACAAACATTACTTGGTGCCACAGGTACAGGTAAGACTTTTACAATGGCAAATGTGATAGCTGAGGTTCAGCGACCAACATTGGTCATTGCCCACAACAAGACTTTGGCAGCTCAGCTGGCACAAGAGTTTAAAGAATTTTTCCCACACAATGCGGTGCATTATTTCGTATCATATTATGACTACTATCAACCTGAGGCATATATTTCTTCGAGTGATACATATATAGAGAAGGAGGCACAGATCAATGAAGAGATAGACCGATTGCGTCATGCAAGCACTCAGGCATTGTTAACCAGACGCGATACTATCATTGTTGCGTCAGTGTCCTGTATTTACGGTTTAGGATCTCCTGTTGAATATGAGAAGATTAATTTTAAAATGATAAAAGGTATGCGTATTGATCGTGGTGAAATAGTACGCAGGTTGATTGGTATGCATTTTTCTCGTACTATGGCTGACCTTACACCTGGCACTGTACGAGCGCTAGGAAACACTCTTGAGATAATGCCTATACAAGAACGTGTGATTATACGTGTATTGTTTGAAGGTGATCATATCGGTCGTATTGAAGAGATTGACCATATTACTCGA
Source organism: uncultured Candidatus Saccharibacteria bacterium (assembly GCA_964424465.1). GTDB lineage: Bacteria > Patescibacteriota > Minisyncoccia > Phycocordibacterales > CAIZLB01 > CAIZLB01. Next base: position 3,975 of record CAYRJE010000001.1, on the reverse strand, counting down.
AGTATTATCAACCCAGATGTTGAAAGTTTATTTATATTCCCAGCTAAACATTTCGTCACACCTGAAGATGAACGATTGAGAGCAGTTGAGGATATTAAGAATGAGTTGAAAGAACGACTTGATACATTACAAGCGCAAGGGAAAGTTATAGAACATGAGCGGTTGAAGAGACGAACTAACTATGATTTAGCATTGATCCGTGAAGTTGGATATTGTAATGGTATTGAAAACTATTCTCGACACTTCTCAGGTAAACAATCTGGAGAAGCTCCTGATACGTTGTTATCATATTTTCCTGAAGATTTCTTGACCATTATCGATGAATCGCATGTGACTGTACCACAATTGAATGGCATGTATGCAGGTGATGCTTCGCGAAAAAAGAATTTGATTGATTTTGGATTTCGTCTACCTTCTGCTGCTGATAACCGACCTCTAAAATTTAACGAATTTGAAGCTCGTGTTGGTCAAACTGTGTATGTGTCGGCTACGCCTGGTCCATATGAATTGGCACAGTCACAGGGTACACAGGTTGTACAGCAAATCATTCGTCCGACTGGACTGATAGATCCAGTGCTCGATGTTCGTCCTGTAAGTGCGGGAGGAGAATATGTGGGTCAGATCTATGACTTTATTGCCGAAGTTGAGAAAAATACTGCTGGAGGAGAAAGAACGTTGGCTACTACATTGACCAAAAAGATGGCAGAAGATTTGAGTGAATTCCTGAAAGAAAAAGGAATTAAGACTCGATATTTACATAGTGATGTTGACACTCTCGAGCGAATTCAGATTTTGACAGAATTGCGTAAAGGAGAGTTTGACGTACTTGTTGGAGTGAACCTGCTTCGAGAAGGTTTGGATTTGCCTGAAGTTTCATTGATCGGAATTCTAGATGCTGACAAAGAAGGATTTCTGAGATCAAAAACATCTCTGATACAGACTATTGGTCGTGCTGCTCGAAACGTAAACGGCCGCGTTATCTTATATGCTGATAAGATCACGGATTCTCTAAAAGGTGCCATGGAAGAGACAGAGCGTCGACGTAAGATTCAGTTGGCCTACAATGAGAAACATGGTATTACACCGCAGACTATTAAGAAAACGATTCATGATATTACTGAAGCAATAGAGAATGCACATGAAAAAAGTGTGAGAGAGGATATTATTCTTGACATGGGTATTGACAGTTTGGATGATATTGCAAAAATGAAGCCTAAAGAAGTACAGAAGAAAGTAAAAAGTATTATTAAACAAAAGGAGCAGGAAATGAATCGTGTTGTGGAAGATTTGGATTTCGAAACTGCTGCCTTACTGCGTGATGAGATAAAAGCATTGGCCAATATTTTAAACGAATCAGAGAATCCAAAAGTTAAGAAGATCAAAACTGCATATCAAGACCGGCAGAAACAAGGTGATAAAAAGGCTGAAGCAGTATTACCTAAAAAAGAAAAGAAGCATATCACGGAGGTTACATTCGGTCCTAAGGGTAAAATAAAGACTATAAAAGAGAAGGGGAATAAGTTGGGTCCAAAGACGGCAGAGTAATTTGTGCCATCTTGATATTTGTGGTATAAATGAAAACGGATGCAGTTGTGCATCTTTTCATTTTCCCGTGTGGGAAAGTGGAATCTTTGAATAATCAAACCTCAGACACATCAAAACTCCGTATGACTCAAGTTCAGACAAGATTGAAAGAAATTATCGAAGAAACCATCAGAACTTATCGCGGCATGGTCTGCTGCCTTGCCGGATTGGAAGGTGGCGGTAAAAGTACTGCTGCAACCGCGTTGAGTGAAGCGTCGTCCCTGGTGAAAGTTGTCTATGTCAGCAAGGCTTTGACCGAACACTGCGCCTTTCTGGAGGGCGGTGGCGAAAGTGGTGCCCCTATCGGTCGCAACACAAGACGGCTGGTTCAAACAGTTCGTGACAAGATGGCACGGAGGGACAAGGATATTGATCCCACATTCCTCAATGCCGCCATGCATCGTGCACTCACACAGGTCACAGGAGGTGAGGTGGTTGGCGATGCAATGCCAGACACCTTTGTCATCGTGGATGGATGGCCTCGTCGCAAGTGGCAGGCTGCAAATGCTCACGCTTTGCTTGGAGGGTTCTTTCCCAAAAATCCAGCATTGATACTGGAAGTCGGTTGTGACCAGCGGGAGGCCCATCGTCGTGCGGTGTCACGTGGAGGGGAATGGAATACTCCCGAGAATATCACTCGGTCACATGTTGAGTACCAACGGTTCATGCCGGAAGTTCTCGATGCCGCGAAAT
>CAYRJE010000001.1:0-1668 GCA_964424465.1 uncultured Candidatus Saccharibacteria bacterium | reverse complement strand
CTCTTCGTCAACAGTGATGGACCGCAAGTACAGACATTGTCCAATCTGGTTGAAGCTTTGGACAGGTACTGCACCAGAATTGCTGGTGGTAATTTTAAGACACCTTCTGCTGCACCTGTACCAGCCAGGCCAGCTATTGCTCCTGGTGCGAAACCCGCCCGCGTCGTACCCTTCACCTCGTCCGGAGCAGCGGCACGTCTCGAAGCCTGACTCCTGCCCCCCTACCCAGCACCTTACCCACATACCCCCAACATCACTCTGTCCCTCGAAAGGATCCTGATGTTGTGGGGTTTTTATTATACATTGCGATTAGTACTGTAAAACGATATAGTTATTCCCATGCCAGCTTCAAAAAAGACTCCAAAAGGAGCCGATGAACATGATGGGAAGATTGTGATAAAAGGTGCACGAACTCACAATCTTAAGAACATTTCTCTAGAAATTCCACGAAACAAAATGACCGTGATTACTGGACTCTCAGGATCAGGTAAGTCGTCTTTGGCATTCGATACTATTTTTGCTGAAGGACAACGACGATATGTAGAATCGCTGTCTTCATATGCTCGACAATTTTTGAAGCAAATGCAAAAGCCTGATGTTGATGAGATCACAGGACTTTCTCCGGCTATTTCTATTGATCAGAAATCAAGATCAAATAACCCACGATCTACTGTTGCAACCATCACAGAGATTTATGACTATTTACGTATTTTATATGCACGAATCGGAAAACCACATTGTCTAGTCTGTGGTGATGAGATTAAAAAACTTTCTAAAGAGCAGATCATCGATACAATTCATCATATTGTTTTAGGTTTGGATAAAGAGACGCCTATTACAGAAGATGTTAAGAAGGGAAAGAAAAAAGAAGTGATGGGAATACTTGTTGATGACAAGATGTTTAAAGTGTATGCACCTATAGTTATTGGACGAAAAGGTGAATACTATCAGATGTTGTATGACCTCCTTGGTAAGGGATACGAAGAGGTGATGATTGATGGAAAAGTCATGAAGCTTCGAGAGCGAATCAATATTGATAAGAATAAAAAACACGATATTGATGTTTTGATTGATCAGTTCTATGTAACAGAGATTCACACTCCTTCTCAGAGTTTCAATGAACGTTTGAGTGAAGCGATCGAGCGAGGTTTGGTTGAAAGTGAAGGGCTACTCCGAATCACAACAGACACGGAGAATCATCTCATCTCTTCAAAGTTCATGTGTCCGAAAGATGGTTTTTCATTCCCAGAGATTGAGCCTCGATTGTTTTCATTCAACTCTCCATATGGAGCATGTCCTGAGTGTAATGGTCTAGGAACAGATAGTTTCTTTATAAACAGAGTGTGTAAAGTATGTAATGGTGCACGATTGCGACCAGAGGCTTTGCATGTATTTCTAAAAGCGCAAAATCAAACTCCTTACAAAAAGATCAATGTGATTGAAATGACCAATCTTACGATTCGTGAGGCAACTGACAATTTTTTATCGTTGGAGCTAACCGAAATCGAAAAAGAAATCTCTGCAGTGATCACAAAGGAAATCTTGGCACGACTCGAATTCTTGGATGAGGTAGGACTGGATTATCTACAACTCAACCGACGTGCGCACACACTCTCTGGTGGAGAATCCCAGCGTATTCGTCTGGCTTCACAACTTGGCTCTGGTCTT